>NZ_SZZZ01000003.1:0-458479 GCF_009830025.1 Pantoea sp. Taur | reverse complement strand
CTATAACCTTCTGAGGTTCATGATGGCGCAGATGGCGTACAGCCTGAAAGGCGTGGAACCTTATCAGATGAGTTTTAAGCAGTCCGCACTGTATCTGAGAAGTCATCTGAGCCTGCTACCGGGCATCTCACCGGGAAAAATACCGCGGATAATGGAAGAGATAATGGCGATGGCTCCAGGGCTGGTGCTGCCGGAAAGAAGAGTGCGGCATTACCCAAGGGCGGTAAAAAAGAGGCCACAACGTTATCCGTTGCGGCCTCCATTAAGATCTTAACTGACAAGCATTACGCCATTGGCGGGCTTGATAGCAGCGGCTATCGAATAATCTCGTAGGTGACGCGCGTGTATGTACTGCAACCACGATTGTGGCAGTCCATTATTGCAGGAATATTTTGTTACTGAACATACCGTTTCCTGATGGCTGTATAGCCTTGGACTTCAAGCGCTGACTCATACGTATTGAATATTGAGCGCACCCTGTGCTGATGTGGTGATCTGCGCCTGAACCCGCCACGTTGTGTGTATGCGTTCGGGTGTGAGTACTGCTTTGGGCTTACCCGTAGAAACCACACGACCCTGATCGAGTACCACAAGGTGTTGGCAATATTTTGCCGCCAGATTCAGATCGTGAAGAGCAATCACCACCGTCACGGGCAGCGAAGAGATAAGACGCATCAATTCAAGCTGGAATTGGATGTCGAGGTGATTGACGGGTTCATCCAGCAGTAAAACATCCGGTTTTTGCGCCAGTGCGCGGGCGATTTGGCAACGCTGGCGCTCACCGCCGGATAATCGTTGCCAGCAGCGGTCGACCAAATTTTCCAGTTGCATTAACGCCACCGCCTCGTCAACGGCGCTGGCATCCTCTGCCGTCCAGAACTGGAATGCGCCACGATGAGGTGTGCGCCCGAGACGAATAATGTCAATCACCGTGAGTTCATCATCGGCCTCGGCGTGTTGCGGGACAAAGGCCAGTTTGCGCGCCAGCTGATTGCGCGAAAGTTGGTTCAGCCTCAGTTCGCCGAGCGTTATCTTCGCGCCCGAATCAGGCATTAGCCCAGCCAGCGCACGCAGTAGCGTTGATTTTCCTGAACCGTTGGGCCCAAGCAAACCTACGGTTGCAGACTGAGCTGCGTCGAAGGAGACCGTGGTAAGGATGCGGCGCGCTTGAAGTTGGACGCTGAGGTCACTGACCGATATCGTCATCGTTTAGTTGCCCTTTCGTTGATAGAGAAGGAAGGCAAAAGCAGGGGCGCCCACCAATGCAGTCACCACGCCAATGGGTAAAACCTGATGTGCGATCAACGTTCTCGACATCAAGTCGGCAAGGATCATGAAATGGCAGCCCGACAGGAATGTCACGGGAAGGGTGATAAGGTGTCGCTGTCCAACCAGCATGCGGGTCACGTGCGGGATGACCAATCCGACAAATCCCACCGCCCCAATTGAGCTGACAATCACCGCCGTGATGAATGCCGTAATCAACAGCAACACCACCCGCACTTTCACAACCGGAGTACCTAACGTTACCGAGACATCGACACCAAATGAAAACGTGTCCAGCGTGCGTGCATAGCACATGATCACCCCAAATCCGCTGACGATGACGATGGCGCACAGAACGGTATCTGCCCAACGAACGCCGCTTAAACTGCCTAAAAGCCAAAACATCACACCGCGCGATTGCTCCGCATTGGCTGATGTGCTGACGATGTAAGACGTGAGCGCATTGAACAGCTGTGTTCCGGCAATACCGGCCAAAATGATGCGTCCGGTGTTTTCCCCCATCCCTCGTGAGAGCAATATGATCAAGCCAAACGCCAGGCAAGCGCCGGCAAAGGCACCACTGCCAACCGTCAACACGCCGCTGCCAATACCCAGCAGCATCACCATTACGGCCCCGGTGGAAGCACCCGCAGAGATACCCAACAGATAGGGTTCCGCCAGCGGGTTTCTTAACAGCGATTGCAATACCAGACCACAAATCGCTAAGCCACCTCCGCTGCAGGCTGCCATGAAGGCCCGGCTCATCCGATATTGCCAGACGATGCCAGCTTCAACGGGAGGGAGATCATAATGCGTCAAGCCCACCCCGTTGGTGATCGCCTGGAAAGTGGCGCGCAATGAAATGGACATATCGCCAATGCTGGATGAGAAGATCATCATCACGGGCAGGCTGATAAGGCCCGTGATGAAAATAAAGCCGATCTTAAATGGGTAAGCCCGATTCATACTATTTAAACGCGGCAATCTGCTGACCGATCAGCTCAACCGCATCGACATTGCGCAGGGACGGATTAAGTGACATCGCAGGCACGACCACGATATGACCCTGCTTAACCGCGTTCATTTCTCGTGTGACGGGATCGCTTTTGAGAAAGGCTTGCTTTACCGCGACATCATCGGCTGGATACAGCCTCCTCTCCATGCTGGCGATGACGATGATATCGGGCTGAGACTGTGCGATATGTTCCCAACTCACGGCGGGCCATTCATCGGAGGAATCAATGATATTTTTGAGGCCTAGAGTCTGAGTGATCCAGCCTGGCGCACCATCACTGCCTGCGATCCACGGATCGCCTTTAAGGCGTGTGCTTGAGAACCAATACACCACCTTAAGGGGTTTGCTGGTGTGAAGCGCCGCCTGTTGTTGTGCCTGAGCGATTCGTGCAGATAACTTCTCCTTTAAGGCATCACCACGCTCCGTCACATCGAAGATGTTGGCAAGCGCGGTGATTTCATCATAAATCACCTCAATCGAGTAAGGTTTCACGCGCGCACCGTCGCCGTTTGAAGTGGCGGTGACCGATTTGCCCTGACAATCAGCAGGTGAAATCCAGGTTTTGATGCCAAGCTGTTCAAATTGATCGCGAGTAGCGACTTCACCCTGAGGCCCAACATGCCAACTGTACTGCGCCAAAACCAAATCAGGTTTTTGCGCGACGACGGCTTCAAACCCCGGTGAGTTGTCCGCGAGGCGTTTAATACTACTGCCAGCCTGTGCTAATTCAGAGGGGAGAGGGCCGAACCAGACGGCGCTTCCCGCGATTTTACTCCCCAGGCCAAGCGCCAGAAGGAGTTCAGTTTCATGCTGACCAATGGTCACCACGCGTGCAGGTGGTCGCGAAAAGGTTTCCGTTTTACCGCAGTTTTCAATGTTGAGTGGAAAGGCGGAAGCCAGTGCGGCTGAACTGCTGAATACCATTATGAGTGCTAAAAGGCGGGTCGAAAAAGTGCGCATGATTAACCGATTATGTAGTGTTATGTTATAACGTAACATAATGGCAAGCCTGATGTATTCATGTCAATTGATTCTGATACCCATTGTGAGTGTTAAGTGTTAAGGCTGTTGAAGCGAAGTCCGTGGCCCGGACTTCACTCTGATCTTAACCCGGACCATCACTTCCTGCCGCCAGCAGAGGCACCACCACATCACTGATCGGTGTCGCGATGCCTTGTGCTTTGCCGCGTCGCTGCACCACGCCATTACGGATGTCCCACTCAAGCGGGCGATTGGCCTGACGATCCGCCAGGATCGAGGTGCCTAAATCTGCCGGGGCGCGATGGAAGCCAGCCATAATTTCCTGCGGCACGTTGTCGCTCAGATTGGCGCCTTCCGCACGCGCCACAGTCATACACTCCCGCAGATAGGCCAGACCCAGCTCGGTGATATCTTCGCGCTGAAACATCCCGGCGCGGCGATTGGCGAGCACCATTAAACCGGCGACGGCGTTTTGCAACAGTTTGCGCCAGGCAATGGTGAGGAAATCTGCCTCCAATTCGACCGCACAGCGCGAGTCTTGCAGTGCTTGCACAATACGCTGTGCTGGCGCGACGTCGGGCACAGTCAGGCGCGGCTTCGCGCGTAACCACACCGAGGCATCAGGCTCGCGCTGAGCCGGGAACCACACCACAGAAGGCAGTACCGTTGCGCCATTGACTAACGGAGACAGCTGTTCAACTTGCTCCACGCCATTTTGCAGCGCGCACACCACCGTATTCTCATCGCACAACACCGCCAGCCAGGGTGCAATTTCCGCCACCTGGGTGGTTTTGACCGCCACAAACACCAAATCAAAGGGCCTGGCGATCGCTTCAGGATTGCTCAGCACCGGGCCAGGCACCACAACCTCACCGTCTTCGTGGCGCAGCAGCAATTGTGTATGTGCTGTACGTCCGCACAGTGTTGGCGTGCGATTCATTTCATGTAGCGCGGCAGCCACAGTGGTACCGATGGCGCCGGGTCCGACAAGGGCGATGGTTGGAAACTCAGACATGCAGCTATTCTCCTGTTTATCCAGTGCTGCCCACAGGGTCAGCGAAAACTCTCTATTACAGCCTGGCATTGTGACTGAATGATGTGCGTTCCATCGGCCAGATAGAAAAATAATAGCGCGGGATAATCACTCAACGCCTGCCATAAAAGGGCGAATTACAGCAGGGCTATCTGTTTCTGTTGCAGCAGTTGCTGCATCTCAGCATCAGGTTCTCCATCAACAATCAGTGTGCTGGCCAGTGACAGATCGCCAATGGCGAACGCCGATGCTGAGTTGAGTTTCTCTTTAGAGACCATCACCACCGTTTCCGCCGCACGCGCCGCCAGTGCACGTTTCACACCGGCTTCTTCGTAATTACCCGTGGTTAACCCTGCGGTTTTGTGTACTCCCGTGACGCCCATAAAGAACAGGTCTGCATTGATGTGTGCAATCGCTTCGATCACCGCTGATCCCACGGCAACCACCGAGTGACGATACAGTTGGCCGCCAATCAGAATCACCTCAACCAGAGGAAAATCAACCAGGGCGACGGCAATACTCGGACTGTGGGTCACCACGGTAAAAGCCAGTTCTTTGGGCAGCAGTTGCACCATTTCCGCTGTGGTTGTACCGCCATCAATGATCACCACCTGACCCGGTTGAATCAGTTGCACCGCTTTTTGCGCGATCAGGCGCTTAGAACTGATTTGCACGTTTTTGCGTGTTTCGAAAGGGGCAATAGCAGCAGAAACCGGCAGCGCACCCCCGTGGACACGTTGCAGTAATCCCTCGCTGGCCAACTCCCTTAAGTCACGGCGAATCGAGTCCTCAGAGACGCTAAAGCGCTGGCTAAGCTCGCCTGACATCACTTGCTGCTCATCGGCAAGAATCGTCAATATCTGCTGTTTACGTTGACTGGAAAGCATAATTCTCTCATTCGTGTTTTTGCTTGTATGTGCACGATTATGCATGATAACGTCTGTTTTGTCAGCCATCGGGAGACCAAACATGCAGCATAAAGTGCGCAATATTCGTGAGCAGTTGTTATCCGACAACTGGTACACCTTAAAAAAATACACCTTCGATTTACAGCGTGCCGACGGCAGTTGGCAACAGCAAAGCCGCGAAGCTTACGACCGTGGCAATGGTGCGGTGATCCTACTTTATAACCGCTATAAACAGACAGTCGTCCTGACACGGCAATTCCGCTTTCCCATCTTTATCCATGGGCATGATGGCTTTTTAATCGAGGCAGCAGCCGGTTTGCTGGATAACGCCTCGCCGGAAACGCGCATTATTGCCGAGGCAGAAGAAGAAACTGGTTACACTGTCACAAATATTGAGAAGGTGATGGAGGCTTATATGAGCCCGGGTTCGGTGACGGAGAAGTTGTTTTTCTTTATCGCGGAATATCACGATGGCGACCGAAAGCATGCTGGCGGCGGTCTGGAGGAAGAGGGGGAAGATATCGAAGTACTGGAGTGGCCTTTCGCACGCGCGATGGACGCGATCCGAAACGGTGAAATCGAAGATGCCAAAACCATCATGTTGCTGCAACACCTGGCATTAAACATTCAATTTGAGGAGAAAGTGCAATGATGATTCTGATCGCAGGTCCGGTTCGCAGTGGCACTCACGGTGATCAGCAATTGATTGAGCAAAATATGCAGAAACTTGATCACATGGCGTTGCAGGTTTATCAAAAGGGCCATACCCCGGTGATAGGTGAATGGCTGGCGTTACCGCTCGCCAATGCGGCGGGTTCGCAGCGGATCGGGGATGAAATCAGCGAAGCCTTCCTTTATCCCGTTGCGCATCGTCTTATTCAGAGTTGTGATGCCATTTTACGCATGCCTGGCGCTTCAACGGGTGCGGATCAGGATGTGCAAGTTGGCAAGGATTTGGGGTTGAGTATTTTTTACGATATCGAACAGGTCCCCTTGGTTCAGGCCCAGGCAGGATACATATAGACAGATAGGGCAAGCTCTGTTTTGCCGATTTGAACACCAAGGGCGGAGGATAGTGTTATGGATAATGTGATGACGGAGAGAGCCTACTATTTCAGCGATCTGCTGGAGATGGATACGGAAGTGGTGCGGTGTGAAGCGCAGGAAGATGGCCGTTTTCGTGTGCAACTGGCGGCGACGCTGTTCCATCCGCAAGGCGGCGGGCAACCCGCTGACCAGGGTACGATAGGTGAGGCGACGGTGTTACAGCTCATCCAGCAAGAGGGTGAGTTGATCCATATCACTGACCGCGAAGTGGCGCTGGGCTGCGTGCATATCCAAATTGATGCGACATTGCGTAAGCTGCATACCCGTTACCATTCTGCGGGGCATCTGATTGCTTATGCCGGCGAGAAGTTTGGCTGGTTAGGTTACAAAGGCGATCATCGGCCCGGCAATGGACGTATCGTTTTTAAACCGCAGGGCGAACCGCAAGCCGTTGATGAAGCGATCATCGCTGAGGGTGTCGATGAGCTGGTGGCGCAGGATTTAGCGCGCGTGCTGCGGGATGAAGCCGGACGCAGAATGGTCAGTTGGGGCGATCTCACACCTTACGCCTGCGGTGGTACGCATGTGCATCGCACCGGAGACGTTGGCGATATCGTCATTACCCGAGTGAAAGAGAAGAAGGGCGAACTTTCGGTGCAGTATGAAGTGCGGGATTGATGAGCAGGCGGATTAACGCCTGCACTGCGCTACTTAAATTCATCTATTTTTAATTGTGCGAAAGCCTGATCAACATCGCTATACGCTTGTGAGGTGGTATAAGTGCCAGACAGCTGCCAATAAAAAACCGGAGCGCCAGGTTCTTCGCTGCTTTCCGCTACCCGATAGCGAGAGAATTTTATTTGCGCGGCTTCAGTCAGATCATCATTGTCCTGATTTGACGAGAATTTCATCGCGCGGATCAGGTAATAAACGCCCTGGATATTGTGCAGTTCAAAACCAATGATTTTGTCAGAGGAACCCGCAAGACGAAAATCAGACCAGGTAAAACCATCATCATCCGGAACCGGTAAAATAAACCAGTTGCCGTTTTTATTGATGAAGGCAGAGAGCGTCTGGCTGGGATGCGAGGTGTTATTGTCAAAGGTCGCAGAGACCAGCAAATCCGGTACGCCATCCTGATTAAGGTCGATATTATTCGCCCCTGCCAGCAACCCGACCCGCGTAGCACCCTGCGCACCGAAAACGGTACATAATGACAGAACGATAAACGCGAAAGTTTTTAATTTCACAGCACGCTTTCCTTACTGGTTAAGACAATATCAGGGATTAACACCTGAATATTGAAAGACAGCATGGTATTGCTGCCTGATAGCCATCATGGCGTATTTTAAAAATTTTGCTCTCCAATCGCGCTGAATTATGGGTGTTTTTTCTGAGATGTGAAAGGGTGAGAGGAATAATTAAAGGCATAGAGATTAACCGACGAAGCGCGTCATCCGTTTACGCACTTCGTTAGAGGAAAACAGACCTAATGTTAACGTCTTTCCTGAACCATCAACTCATACTTGCGCCATGCCACCATCCACGAAAAGTTCGGCGGCATTAATAAAACTCGAAGCATCGGATGCGAGAAACGCGACGACCTGACCAATCTCACCGGGTTCCCCCAGACGGCCCAAGGGCACCTGAGCAGCTAACGCATCGAACAATCCCTGACGCTGATCTTCGGGCACTAAATCGCCTAAACCTGGCGTGCGCACCGGACCGGGGCTCACCACGTTGACACGAATACCGCGATCTTTCACATCCAGCGCCCATGAGCGGGCAAAGTTGCGCACGGCGGCTTTACTGGCGCTATAGACACTGAATCCTGCGGTGCCCTGAACCGAAGTGGTGGACGAGGTCAAAATCACCGAGGCTTTGTCGCTCAGCAGCGGCAGCGCTTTCTGTACGGTAAACAGCACGCCTCGCACGTTGGTGCCAAAGATACGGTCAAAGTGCTCTTCAGTAATAGCACCGAGCGGTAACATATCGCCGCCGCCTGCATTGGCGAACAGAATATCCAGACGACCCGCCTGACGTGCAATCTGCGCATACACCGCATCCAGATCGCTCAGCACAGAAGCATCAGCGCGGATACCGGTTGCCTGTGCGCCGATAAGCGTCACTGCGGCATCCAGTTCTGGCTGGCGACGACCGGTAATAAACACGCGAGCGCCCTGTGCTGCCAGCGCCTGAGCGGACGCTAAACCAATTCCGCTGGTGCCGCCGGTGACCAATGCAATTTTACCGTTTAATGAAGTATTCATGTTTGCTCTCCCAAATGGATTTAAGTGTGTGATGACTGCATCGCAGTGCATGGGAGGCAATGTAACCGTGCGCGGTTTAGTGATAAATAGTGTAAAATCGAAATCACTATTCCTGTGTGTGGATAATCAATATGGACCAACTGTTGGCAATACGAGCCTTCGCGCGCGTAGTGGAGGCGGGAAATTTTACCCGCGCGGCCGATTCATTGGATATGCCCAATGCCACGTTGAGTAAACTGGTGCAGGAGTTAGAGGGGCATCTTGGCGTTCGCCTGCTACAGCGCACCACACGACGCGTCACCGTCACGCCGGAGGGACGTGATTACTACGATAAAGCGCTGCGTATCGTGCGTGACCTGGAAGATATTGATGGTGCATTTAACGCGGTAAACGGTACACCGCGCGGGTATCTGCGCATTGATATTGGTGGATCAACGGCGCGTGACGTCCTCATCCCACTGTTACCTGATTTCGTCGCGCGATTTCCCGAAATCCGCCTCGATCTCGGCGTATCAGACCGGGCTGTGGATCTGATTAGCGACAATGTAGATTGCGTGATTCGTGGCGGTCCACTCGGTGATTCATCGCTGGTAGCGCGTCATCTTGGTGATGCTGAGATGATCACCTGCGCGGCACCCGCTTATCTCAAAACTTACGGCGTGCCAGCCTATCCGCAAGAGCTTAAAAATGGCCATCACTGGATTAGCTATTTATCTCCGCAAAGCGGGCGCGCCTTCCCGCTGCGCTTTCTGCAGGGTAATGAGAAACAGGAAATGAAAATCGAGCATCGTATTGGGATTAACGAAAGCAATGCTCATCTGGCCGCAGCGGTGGCAGGATTAGGCATCATTCAGACTTTCCGGTACGCAGCAGCCAAAGATTTAGCGTCAGGCGCACTGGTGGAAATACTGAAGGATTGGCGGCCCGCCAGCTATCCGTTTCACGTGGTATATCCGCAAAACCGCCATCTGACCCAGCGTTTACGGGTGTTTATCGAATGGTTGCGTGAGGTATTTCCTGCGCGACTCAATGGATGACAAGCGCAAAGCAATCTGTTAACTTTTTGTTTCTGAACTCCCTATTTTGACTACAGGCCTGCGTAAATGACATTTTCAGCCGTACTTTCCCCGTCATACGAACATGGCCTGTATGCGATCTGCTGTCCGCCACCGCCTCCTGCACGCGTTGTGGTTCGCTAAGAACCGGAAGTCTTCACGCTTAAATTTCCAACGTTTGTTTTAGGAGCATTTTCATGCGTTCTTCGTCTTTGACGTCGCAAGCGGCGACGTCGGGCTTCGTGCTGCTGTGGGGCAGTGCGGCCATCTTCTCACGCCTGGGTTTGGACAATGCCTCACCCATCGCGCTATTGATCGTGCGCTTCGGTGTGGCGCTGGTTGCATTATTGCTGGTGGGCCTATTTCGGCGTTGCTGGTTACCCGATGCGGGCAGCCGAAAAACGGTGATGTTTACCGGTCTGATTTTGATTGGTGCCTATTCGGTGTGTTACTTCCAGGCGATGGCCGAGGGGGTGACGCCAGGTTTAATCGCCACCATCATGGGCATACAACCTATCCTGACCCTCTGCATCGTGGAAAGGCGCATGCAGGGCACGCGATTACTGGGATTGGTGATCGCCTTAGCAGGATTAATACTGCTGGTGTGGCGCAGTCTGGCGGCATCGCAGTTGCCGTTGAGCGGCATTGTCTTCGCTCTCGGCGCACTGCTGTGTATGACGTTTGGTGCCATCATGCAGAAAAAGGTGTCCCAGCATCCCGCGCAGGTACTGCCGCTGCAATACGCGGTGAGCCTGGCGCTGTGTGCTCTACTGCTTCCGGTTAAAGCCTTCCATATCGACTTTACGTTGCACTTCTGGATTTCCGTACTGTTTCTTGGGGTGATGATCTCGGTGGTGGCGCAGCTGCTGCTGTATCGGCTGCTGGGTGCGGGAAGCATCGTTAACGTCACCAGTTTGTTTTATCTGGTTCCGGTGATAACGTCAGTACTGGATTACCTGTTGTTAGGTAATGCGCTGCCGTGGTCGGGGATGATGGGAATGCTGGCTATTCTGCTCGGCATCATGCTGGTGTTTCGCACACCGCGCCTGAAAACATCGGGGTAAGATCGAACAGGGCGCATCAAAATGGATGCGCCCTTTATCGTGGTTAAACCGTGCCGGTGCCGCCATCAGAACACCAAACCTGTCCCGACGTGAAGCTATTGGTGGTTTCCGCAAACGTCACATACAGCGGCGCGATTTCAGCAGGCTGACCGGGCCGACCCAGTGGCGCGGAAGCGCCAAATTGCTCCACTTTCTCCTGCGGCTGTCCGCCACACACCTGCAATGCAGTCCAGTAAGGGCCGGGTGCCACGGCGTTGACGCGGATTTGGTCTTTACTCAACTGCTTGGCTAAAGCTTTAGTAAAGGCCGCAATCGACGCTTTGGTCTGGGCATAATCCAGCAGGATGGCGCTGGGATCGAAGGCCTGCACTGACGACGTGTTAATGATCGATGAACCGGCCGGTAGGTACTCCAGCGCCGCCTTCGTGATCCAAAACATGGCATACACGTTAGTCTTAAAGGTCGCATCAAAATCTTCTGTCGAGAGGGTACGAATCGATTCATTGAACTGCTGACGGCCGGCGTTATTGACCAAAATATCCAGACCACCGAGTTTCGTCGCCGCTACCTTTACCAGTTGCTGGCAAAAGGCTTCGGAGCGAATATCTCCCGGTATGGCAATCGCCTTACGACCTTCCGCTTCAATCAGTTTTATCACCTCTGCCGCATCCTGTTCTTCATCGGGCAGGTAATTTATCGCCACGTCGGCACCCTCACGCGCGTAAGCAATCGCCACCGCACGACCAATCCCGGAATCGCCGCCGGTAATCAGCGCTTTACGACCGGTTAAACGACCAGTGCCACGATAGCTGGTTTCACCATGATCCGGGCGCGGTTCCATTTTTGCCGCCAGCCCAGGAAAATCCTGTAATTGTTTTTTAAAGGGAGGTGTCGGATATTGATGGGTGAGCAGCGTTTTATTAGTCAATGAACTCATCTTAATCTCCATGTTCTTCGCTAGTGATAAATTAAGCCTGGCATAAATGTGATATATGTCACGTCAAAAAATGACCAATTGAAATTTTTCAGCTTAAGCGAGGCGTTATTATGGCTGCGGCGATGGAAATAAAAGGCGTGACTGGAATGAGAGGGGAGAGCAGAATAAGCGCAAGACGTCAGTCATATATCGTCATTGCACTTATTCAATTGCCAGTAGAATGTATTGGCATCCTTGTCGTTGAGGCGACTAGCACGCCCGATGCGGCTTAAGAGCCTTTGTTACTGCTTTTTCCGCCTTTTTTCCCGGCTTCGGAGGCTTTCTCGGGGTTATCTTTAAAACTTCCGCCGCCGCTGCTTTGCCCACCTTTTTTACCCGCTTCAGATGCCTTTTGTTTATCATCTGCGAAGTTACCGGAACCGCCTCTATGCTCGGCCATAAAATGCCCTCATTCATGCATTGCGATTACATAATCGTGGATAGCGTCACACGTTATGTCCAGACTGCAGAATTAAGGTTAGTGCCACTGTGAATATTAACAAGCGTGGCGGCAGCGTATAAGTGGATTATCGAGTATTTTTTTCGCATCTTATTTTTTAAGCAAATGAATTATGAAGGTTAATATTTAATCATTAATATAATCGAAACGTATTTAACGCTTCGATTATAAATAAGGTCGATTATCTCGCAGGGATTTGAGTGAAATAGGTTCCGCTATAGGGTATGGGTAGGAAATCATGGAAGATTTGCTTTAACGTTTGCTCGGGTTCGACATCCGCGAACAGCTGAGGATAAAGCGTTTTTGCCATAAATTCCGTTGCCGCGATGTGCCATGGGCTGAGGTAAAAATTCATCCAGATGACGGCGGAGTGGCCGTTACGTAGCGCGGCTAATTCACGCAATCCGTTTTGCTGCGCGGTCAGTTGGGCGAAGCTGCTTTGCACCGCTGGCAGTGCCACTTCAGGCCCCAGCTTCAGCAAACCCTGCGCCTCGTTATCGCCAAATCCGGTGGCGAAATAATAATCCGGCTGCGCCGCGATCACCATTTCTTCACTCAAGCGACCAAACACGCCGTGCTGCGTTTCAGCCGCGATATTGTCGCCGCCCGCCGCATTTAACAGTTCGCCCAGGCTGCCGTTAATTGCGGTGACGCAACATTCATTGCGACGACCAAGATGCAGCTGCAACAACACTGAAGGCTTAGCGCCGTGATAACTGGCCAGCCGATCACGAATCACCTGCATATGCGCGTCATAAAAACGGTTAAACGCCTGCGCGCGAGCTTGCTGATTCAGCACCTCGCCAAAAATCTCCACGCTGCGACGGGTATTCTTCAGAAGATGCACGCGCAGATCGATCTTCACCACCGGAATATGCGCGGCTTTCAGCATACTCACCAGGCGCAGATCAGCATCATCGTAGCGCGCCAGGCTCGGCAGGATCACCACATCCGGTTTGAGCGCCAGGATCTGCTCAGGATTGATGGCATTCGGGCCGCCCGAACCGAGCGAAGGGATTTTCAGCATTTGCGGGAACTGACGCGCAAAACTGTTCCACATCTGGCTATCGTACTTTTTCAAATCCTGAGGCCAGGCAACGATATGCTGAAAAGGATTGCCCGGTTCCAGCAACGCCAGCGTGTAGAGCATGCGACTTTCGCCCAAGACAATGCGCTGCGGATGGTCAGGGATATCCACCTGATTACCGTCAATATCCGTGACGGTTTTTGCCAGCGCGGCGCTACTAAGCACCAGTAAGAAGCAGGCCAGAACAATCAGCATTGGCCCCCAAAGGGAAGGGGCGCGCCGGGCGCCCGCTTTAACCACAGAATCAGAACTCAACGCTGGCCTCGACCATTAGGTTACGGGTTTCACCCTCACGCACGCGCAAATTGCCGCCGCTGGAGGTGTAATAGTGCTTGTTGAACAGGTTGTTCAGATTCAGCTTAAGTTGTGTCTTTTCACCAAACAGCTGATTGTTCCAGGCGATAAAGCTGTCCGCCACCACGTAATCCGGCATGGTGAAGCTATTTTCAGGATCGCCCGCTCGCGAGCCGACATAGCGCGCGCCGCCACCGACGCGGAAATCACCGGGAATGCCGTTGATACTGAGGTTGTGGCTGAGATAGAGCGCGCCCGAATGACGCGGTGCATTTTGCAGCCGATTGCCATTGTTAGCAGAATTTACGCCATCATCAACAATCTCAGCCTTATCGTAGCTATAGTTAGCGCTGAGATCCCAACCCGGCAATACTTCGCCGTTCAGCTCAAACTCTGCGCCACTGGAACGGGCTTTATCAATTGCCCGCGTTGAACCGTTAATGCTGAGCGACATGTCACGTTCATCAATGCGGTACAGCGCGACGCTGGCAAACAGCTTTGGCGAGATCTGCCATTTACTGCCGACTTCCCAGGTCGTGCCCTGTTCGGGTTTACCGACATTGCCGTCATCGTCCACATCGGTGGAAGGCGTAAAGGATTTGCTGACGCTGCTGTAAAGCGAGACATCAGGGGTGATTTTATAAATCAGACCCGCTTGTGGCAGGAATTTATTACCTTCACTGTTCAGTGTTTCCACCACCGGGTCGAAGCCTTTGGACGCACGCTGCTCGTAATGCTGATAGCGTCCGCCAAATACCGCAATCCACTGTTCCGTCAGTGAAATACTGTCTTTAGCGTAAACCGAACGGCTATGAATGCGGTTCAGGTTATTGGCGTTGGCGGTGTTTTCCGTGGTGCTATTGGTGACCGGTGACAGGATGTCGTATTGCGGATCGGTAAAGTTAAACCCGGTGTTGGATTTCCCTTGATACTGATGCGCGCGATAAGTCTGGTTCATCTCATAATCAGTCCCGATCACCACATCGTGGGTCATGCCCAACAGCTGTTGTGAGCCGAGCAGATCCCATGAAACGTATTTCGTTTTGTGGTTAAAGCCACGGTTAGCATCGGCACGACGCGTCACAACGCCGGTGGAGGGGTTAATGGCGGTGACGCGCACTTCGTTGTTGTCGTATTGACGCTGATTCCAGCCAAAAGTGACGCGCGTGCTCCAGTCATCATTAAACTGCCAGTCATAGTGCGCATTAAGGGTTTTGTTGTGACCCCAGGCATGATTTGCCTTGTCGTCGAGACGATCTTTGTAGCCGATATCCAGCGGTTTGCCATTGATAAAGGCGGTGCCACGGTCGTAGGGAATATCGTATTGATAATCTTCATAGCTCACGAGGAAGCTGGCTTTTTCACCGTACCACTGCAGCGAAGGCGCGATCAGCGTATGTTTGTCGCTGCCAAAGTTGCGCCAGTAATCCTGATTCTGCTTTTCGGCGATCAGGCGGAAAGCAAAGCCGTTGCCCAGCGGGCCGGTGATATCGACGGTGCCAGCGCCACCACCTTCGCTGGAGGAACGGCCGCTGACTTTGGTGTGCCAGTCATATTGCGGTTTTTTGCTCACCACGTTAATCACACCGCCCGGATTTTGAATGCCATAGAGCAGGGATGCCGAGCCTTTTAGCACTTCGACGCGTTCGGTGGTGGCATCGAAGTTCAGCCCCTGGCTGCTGCGAATGCCATCACGATAGATTGACCCATCAGAGTTGCTGCCAAATCCGCGACGTACAAAGCCATCTTCGGTGCCTGCCAGGGTATTGCCCTCTGTGACACCACTGACAAAGCGCATCGCATCAGTGAGACTAGCGGCCTGATAGTCTTCAAGCTGTTGTTGGGTCACCACACTCACCGATTGCGCTTCGTTCAGACGCGGCGTGGGCGCTTTGCTGGCGACGGAACTGCTGGTGGCGTTATAGCCTTGCGGGCTACTTTCCTGCGCTGTCACCGTCAGGGTATTACTGCTTTCCGCTGCCAGACTGCCTGCTGCAGTGAAAACGCTGACACCGTATATTGCGGCGATAATAGCCGGATGGCATTGTGCTTTAACAGCGAAACTCTTGTTGTTATTCATTTAAATAAACCTGGTGTTGGTGCGGAATTAATCTCGTCCATGAAACGAAGCTGGGATTAAATTATTTTCAGCAGAGAAAAGTGCATGAAATAAGCATTCTCTGTGGATCGTGCGCCTTAAACTGAGATGGCGTGATGTTATTGAGAATCATTCAAACATGAAAGAATGTAGTAGTAAACGGAAATAATGGCGTGGATACTACAGCAGGAATAGAGTCCATCAACGCCATTTCCATTTGAGGTTTAATTGTTATAAATGCAACAAAAACAGTTAGATAAATAGATTTCTTGCTGTAATCAAACGTTCCACCCCAAAGGAGCAATAGCGATCAGGGTGCTGGATTAAGCAAGAAATATCACTACAATACCGTGCCTAAATGGGGGACGAAATCACGCCCTGATGATCAACAGGTAAAAAGATGGCCATAAATAAAATTAAAAATCGGGTTGATGTATTAGGTGAACGCTATCGCGCACGCGCTCCGTCATTATCGTCCAGCCTTCAATCCGTCGCGCGATATATCCACGATAATCGTGAGGCAATATTAGATGCCACCGCCATGGAAATAGCCGATGCGACTCATACCTCGGATGCCACCGTGGTGCGTGCCGTTCAGGCATTGGGATTTGCCGGTTTGCGTGATTTGAAAACCACGCTGAAAGCCTGGTTTGGCCCGGCGATGAATTCAGAAGAGAAGATGAGCGCCACCGTCAGCGAGCTGTCGTGTGACATCAATTCGGGGATCGATTTCGTACTGGGTGGCCATAAACGCGCCTGCGATGCCCTTTCGGAACCTCACAATCGTCAAGCGGTGTCGCAGGCTGTCGCGATGTTGATCGACGCGCGTCAGGTCGCGCTGTTTGGCATTAATGCTTCAGGGATTCTGGCGGATTACAGTGCTCGGCTGTTCACGCGCATTGGCATTCCTGCCGTCACGCTCAATCGTTCGGGTATTGCCCTCGCTGAACAGTTGATCACCTTACAGCGTGGTGATGTGCTGATTATGATGGCGCAGAAATCTGCCCATAAAGAAGGGCTGACTACCCTGAAAGAGGCGAAGCGGCTGGGGATGCCGGTGATTTTGCTGACCAATGCCTTAGATTCAGCCTTCGCTAAAGAAGCGGATGTGATTATCAACGTGCCGCGCGGTGGGGAAAACGGCCGCATGCCGCTGCATGGCACCGTGCTGGTGTGCTTAGAGATGTTGATTTTATCAGTGGCTTCAGCGACTTCTTCGCGCACGGTAAAAACCATGAAGCGTATTCAGGATCTCAATCGGTCGCTAAAGCCCACCACTAAAAAATAGCGCTATTGACTGCCAGTGGTAGTCGGTCTGGCAGCTTTAACCATTCCGCTGCGCGTGACAAGCCATACCGCCAGCACGATCAACAATGCACCGCCCATAAAGCCCTGGTTGATCTGTTCATCCAGCACTAACCAGCCCCACAGGATACCAAAAGGCGGAATCAGGAAGGTGACGGTGAGGGTGCGCAGGGGGCCAATATCGGCCAGCAAACGGAAGTAGATGATGTAAGCCAGCGCGGTGCAAATAAAGCCGACGGCCAGGATACAGGCCCAAACTTCAGGAATGTGCCAGTTCGCCGCCGGCGTTTGTGGCGCGCTGAAGGCAAAGAAAGGCAGCAGGAATAGCGAGGCACCTAACTGGCTGCCGAACGCGACTTTCGTGGCATCAAGCCCGCCGCGCGATCCAATCCAGCGCTTAGCGAGAAAGCCGGCAAAACCATAACAGGTGGTGGCGACCAGACAAGCCGCGATACCGAGCACCAGCGCGTGTGAGAGCACCCCTTCGCCAGTGGTGCTGATTAACATAATGCCGACAACACCGGCCACCATGCCCAGCACTTTACTCACTGTAAGTTGTTCATTGAAGAACGCCGCACCAATCACGACACCCATTAACGGCGCAGTAGCGTTGAGTATTGCGGAGTAGCCTGCGGGCAGCACGCGAGCGGCAAGGCAATACATCAGGAAAGGTAATCCTGAGTTAATCACACCCAGCAACATTGCCCAACCCAGTTTGCCTTCGAAGCGACGCGGAATGCGCAGTACTGCCATCACGATGATTAAACCCAATGCGCCACATAACACGCGCAAAAAAGCCGTATTTATCGCACCCAGCGCGGGAACGGCAATACGCATAAAAAGAAAACTGGCTCCCCAGATAGCCGCCAGCAGCAAAAGTCGCAACGAGTCCGATGTTCGCATGGTTCAGATTCAATCATTAGCAAGATGGGCTGACATCATAGCAAAAATTCTTAACACTCAAAGCGATGTCGCGGTGCTATGTTACTTCACTGCATCACAAAACAAACGGCGAGGAAATGAATGCATTGGGAGTCTGAAAGGCTGCTGTATCGGCCGATTGAGCGCACGGATTTGCAGGCGCTTTTTCGCATCTATGGCGATGCACGAACACATCAATTTAACCCACGCGGGCCTTATCCAAGCCTTGATCATGCGCGAGAAGTGTTATTACGCAGAATCAAAGACCGCGCTATTCATGGTTTCGATGACTGGGTCATCATGGAGAAAAGCGATCCTCAACACGTGATTGGTTTCGGTGGCGTTTTCGTTAGCGAATTTAACGGTCGCAGAACCAATAATCTCGGTTACCGTTTTGAACCGGATGCCTGGGGAAAGGGCTATGCGACAGAACTCGCGCATCGCGCTATCCGCCACGGTTTTGAAGATGTAAAAATGAAAGAAATTGTCGGTGTGGTGAGAGAAAACCACACCGCATCACGCCGCGTACTGGAAAAGGTCGGGATGACTTTCCTCGAAAGGGTGTTTAATCCGCAAGATCCGCCCGCCAGTTTGATGTTCACCATCACACGCCAACAATGGAGAGAAAGAAATGGAACAGGTCATTAGAAAACTCACTGCAGAGGATTACGCACAGTGGAAATCGCTGTGGTTGGGCTATCTCGACTTTTATGTCAGTGAGGTCACGGAAGAAGTCACCAATACGACATTTCAACGATTGGTTGCGGAAGGCGAACCGATGCATTGTCTGGTGGCGGAGGAGCAGGGAAAATTGACTGGGCTGGTGCATTTTATTTGCCATCGCAGCACCTGGACCCTGGGTGACTATTGTTACCTGCAGGATCTGTTCGTCAGCCCAGACGGGCGTAAACAAGGCACGGGTCGCGCGTTGATCGCAGCGGTGAATGCTGCCGCTGAGGCATTGAACTGCTCGAAAGTGTATTGGATGACGCGCGAGAATAATTACCGCGCCCGAGCGCTGTATGATCAGGTCGCGACGAAGACTGATTTTGTGCAATACCGTGTTGCACCCTAATCAGCAATTTCACTCACACCGCTTGTCAATTCTTCCTACCATCCTGTACCATTTGGGAATCGATCATTTCCTAAATGGTATTTCCCCTACCGCAAACTCAAATCTTGATACGAGAACGCGGCCAACCATGCTAACCAGGAACGATTATGTTTTCGACCTATCCGACCAAAAATTTGACCAATTAGGAAGTAACCATTTCCAATTTTAGGAGTAACGGATGAATGCCTCAGAATTGAAATCAACGTCACGCTGGTCGCAGCCCGTTGACGGCCTGCCTGATTTTTCCCATCACTACGCCACCGTAGACGGAGTCCGATTGCACTACGTTAGCGGCGGCAACCCACAAGGTGAAACCCTGGTGCTGTTAGCCGGGTTCCCGCAAAGCTGGTTTGCATGGCGCAAGGTGATGGCTCTGCTCGGCGATCGTTACTCCATTATCGCGCCCGATCTCCCCGGTCAGGGGGATTCCGATAAGCCTTACAGCGGCTATGACACCACTTCTCTGGCAGAAAAAGTACAGGGCCTGCTGCTGCAACTGAACATCCATCACTACTATCTTGCGGCGCACGATGTCGGTGCGTGGGTGGCCTGGCCGTTTGCCCTGCGTTATGCCAATCAGATAAAAAAACTGGCACTGCTTGACGCCGGCATTCCGGGCGTGACCTTGCCGGATGCGCTGCCTGCCACGCCCGATAAGGCCTGGAAAACCTGGCATTTCGCCTTCCATCTGCTGCCGGATCTGCCTGAAGCCTTAATTGCCGGGCGCGAAGAGATCTATCTGGATTGGTTCCTGAAACGCAAAGCCGTCAGCCCAATGGTTTTTGACGCGGAAGATATGGCGGAATATGTGCGCTTGTTGCAACAGAACGGGGCATTGCGCGCAGGCATGGCGGCCTATCGCGAAGTGAGCGTCTCGGCGGAACAAAACCGTGCATGGCTGCATGATAACGGCAAACTGACGGTGCCGTTGCTGGCGGTCAGTGCCGATCAGGGTTCGATCCCCGACATGGCTATTCCGCTTCAGGAGTTTGCGGCTGAGGTTTCAGGCATCAAAATCGCGCACTGCGGTCACTTCATCCCGGATGAGCAACCGCAGGCGCTGGCTGAAGCACTGCGCGAGTTTTTTAGTTAGTTGCGCAGACTGGCGATCTCCACACGTTGACCACTGGCAGATGAGCGCACCATCGCTTCAATGATTTGCTGATTCTCCAGGCCAAAGCGGAAATCCGGGAAACAACCGGCTTCGCTGCTGAGGCCTTTAATCAGGTCGTAAATTTCGATCACTTTCACATCGAAGTATCCCAGGCCACCGCCAGCGAAATCGAAGCCAAAGAAGCCTCCAAACTGCTCGACCTGAGAACCGGCATAAATGGTTTTAAAGCCGCGATCGTGTTTCGCATCGCCATAACGTGCAATCTTCAGTTCGTTAAAGCGCTCACCGTCCATGATGATGGTGCCTTCGGTGCCCGAGATTTCCCAGGCAATGCCGAACACTTTTCCTGCGGAGATGCGTGAAGATTCAATCACGCCACCGGCGCGGTTCTCGAAAGTGACCAGCGCCTGGAACTGATCGTCGTTTTCCACTTTCAAACGCGCCGCCTGTTTATCTGCCTGGGCACCATAGCCTGAACCACCACCCGCAGCAGGACGCGTGTCAATAAACAACTGCTCCTGTCCTACCACGCTCTTGATTGGCCCCATCAAATATTGCGCCACGCTCACCACGTGTGAGCCTAAGTCACCGAGTGAGCCAGAACCGGCCTGTTCGCGTGAGCAACGCCAACTCCATGGCAGCTCGGGATCGTTGAAAAATCCCTGATCGAACCAGCCACGGAAGCGTGTCGGTGTGCCGATGTCACCGCGATCGATCATCTGCTTCGCCAACTGCGCTGCCGGCGTTTTGATGTTATTGAACGCCATGATGGTTTTCACACCTGCTCGCTCAGCTTCCTGGGTCAGGGTTTGCGCTTCCTGCAGCGAAACGGTGAGTGGCTTTTCGCAGTAGACATGTTTACCTGCACGAATCGCGGCCAGCGCCATGTCGAAGTGCATGCTATTAGGCGTGGTGATATCAACAATATCGATTTCAGGGTTGTTCACTAGCGACTGCCAGTCCGCCGTGCTGTGCTGGAAGCCGTAACGTCGTGCTGCTTCCTCGGCCAGCGGAGGTGTCACATCCGCCAGCGTATGCAGAACCGGCTGTAGCGCCAGGTTGCGATACAGTAAACCCGCGCGGCGCCATGCATCGGCATGTGCCTGGCCCATAAAGCCTGAACCGATCAGGCCAACATTCAGTGTTTTTCCAGCCATCAGCGGCTCCTTAAGCGTTTGCAGGTAAAATGTGTTGGGCAACAAAACGTTGTGCGCGAGTCACGGTCTCCAATGGGGGCGCTTTCGCCGGATCCTGCTCGGCTTCCACCACCATCCAGCCCTGATAACCGCTGCGAGCGATAAACTCTGCCAGCGGCCGATAATCAATACCGCCGTCGCCTGGCACGGTAAACATCCCTGCGAGCACGGCTTCGTTGAAGGTCATACCGCTGGCCCGTACTTGTTGCAGGCGATCCAACCGCACATCTTTTAGATGGATGTGGCAAATGCGGTCGGCGAATTCCTCAATAAGTTGCATATAGGAGAATCCGGCAGCGGTGGCGTGACCGGTATCCAGTAACAGGCCAACGGCGGGCGAACAGGCATTTATCAGCGCACGGATTTCCGGCAGTGTTTCGGCCACCATCATGAGATGGTGGTGATAGGCGAGGCGTAAACCGTATCGATCAAACAGGGCTTCGGCAAAGCGGGAAAGACGATCGGCATAGTCGGCGACCTGACTCTCCGGCAACAAGCGTCGGGTGTTCAGTGGCACATCCAGCGCGTTGTCAGCCATCCAGCCGCATTCGCCGTACACCATCACGTTGGCGCCATTTTCCTGCAGCAGGGCGGCATGGTTGTGCACTGCATCCAGCTCCTGCTCAACGCTGCGTTCGGTGAGAAATCCGTCATGCCAGCCTGACACCAGTTGCAGTTGATGTTGTGCCAACAGCTGCTTCAATGCACCCGGCTCGCGCGGGAATATGCGACTTAGCTCGACGCCCTGAAATCCGGCCTGTTTCGCTTCCTTCAAACAGTGTTCGGCCGAGGTCCCTGCGCCGAGGTATTGCAGCACTTCATTAACCCAGGAGAGTGGGCTGACGCCGAGTTGAGGTGCGGGGTGACCTGTGCGATAAAACGCTTCTTTGATCATCGGTTATATCCTGTAGGGGAGATAGTGATGAAATTAGCGGATGCGATGTGCAGCGGCGAGCGGTTATTTGACGTAAAACCATCAAAATTTGCAGGCTAAACGTCAAAAAAATATTGATGTGATTTTGGATGGAAATTGATGGGTTAACAGGGAGATAGGAATGCAAGTCAATAGAGGTGGCCTTTAGAAGGCCACCCATCAGGACTCAGAACGACAGGGTGACGCCAGCGTAATAGGCGCGGCCCGGTTCGTTGTAGGTCGATGCACCTGAGTTTTCGCGATAGATGCGTTTATCAAACAGGTTGTTGATACCCGCATTAGCACGCAAGCTTTTGGTGATATCGTAATTGAGGTTCAGGCCAACAACGGAATAAGGGCTGATCTCCTGTGTGGTCATGTTGCTCGTGTCGATATTCGTTTCAGCATTCTGACGCGGTTTTTGGCGACCATATTGCGTCCAGTTAATGTTGGCGCTTAGATCTTGAGTGGCCTGCCACTCTAACTGCGAGTTAATGGTGAATTCGGGAATAACCGAAAGTGGATTACCTGTTTTTTTGCTTTCAGAGCGGAACATGTACGTTGCATTCGAACGCCATTCCAACACGTCAGCGATTAACGGTATGGTGAGGTTTCCTTCCAGCCCTTCAACGATGGCTTTACCGCCATTTTCCCAACGCAGTACGTTATAGCCACTGTCAGTCACGGCAACACGATCGGTTCCTGAAATAATTTTGTTTTTGTAGTCATTACGGAAATAAGTAATGCCTGCGGAATATCCCGCGTTATTGAACTCAAGTCCTACTTCTTTATTGACGCTGACTTCAGGGTCGAGTTCATCGCTGCCAATCAGGTAGCATTGCGAGGCAATGCCAATCGGACATCCATTGCCACGTGTTGAGAGCAAATAACCTGGAGTTGACTGGTAAAGATTGGGAGCTTTAAAGGCGCGTGCAATCCCCGCTTTCAGCGTGAAGTAGTCACCCAAACCTTGGGATATGTTCAGGCTAGGGCTCCAGTTAGCACCAAACTTATCGTGATAATCGAAGCGTAAACCTGGAATCACTTCGGTGCTATCCGTTGCGGCGATATTGTCTTCAAAATAGAGGGAGCTAATGGTCGCGCTGTTCTTGCTATTACGCTGCGAAGGATCACCTGAAATACCACCAATATCTGTGTCGGTGCTGGTAGCGGAAAGCATTGATGCCGGATCGTTAAGTTCATCACGATTCCACTCCGCGCCCAACGTAACAGTCTGGTCGACCAACAACTGGAGCGGGAAGTTAATTTCCCCTCCTGCACGATAGCTCTCCAGGCGACTGGTTGCATACTCGTCAGTATTGATCATTCCTTCAGTTCGCCCAGCAGTACCCTCTTTCAGGCGGGTGTTGTTGGTCTTTTCATAGTTGAAGTTGAGTTTAGACGTACCCCAATCCCAAATACCGTTATGCGCAATTCCGTAAGTCTGACGATAGAGGCGGTTGGTTTCATCGCCGTACAGTGATTCCACCAATCCACCGGCGCTGGCATTACTGTTGCTGTTCTGGGTATCACCGGCGTAGATGTTGCCTTGACGGCTGTAGCCGTATGAGAAATCAATCACCTGCAATGGGGTGATTTTCCAGGACAACACACCGTTAATATCTTTATTGCGCACACCTTCACGACCGGCCGCGTATGAACCATTTTCTGCCGTGTTGATGTCGAACGCATCCGCATCAGTGCGGTTGATGTTGCCATACAGACGCATGGTTAACGCATCGCCTGCCAGCGGGCCGCTGAGGTTAAAGTTGGCGCGACGCGTGTCACCTTCTTTATTGTTCTCAGGCTGATTGGTGAACAGTGACAGCGATCCATGCCAGTCATTGGTCGGACGCTTAGTGATGATGTTCACCACGCCGCCCGCTGCACCGGAACCGTAACGCGCGGCGGCTGGGCCGCGAATCACTTCAATACGTTCTACCATCTCCGCGGGCACCCAGTTGGTATCACCACGCGAGTCACGTTCGCCACGCCAGCTGTAGCGCACGGAGTTACGCGAACTCACTGGCACGCCATCGATCAGGATTAAGGTGTTTTCCGGGCCCATGCCGCGAATATCAATCTGGCGGTTGTTGCCACGACTACCGCTGGCCCCGTTACCGGTCAGGTTGACGCCCGGCATTTTGCGGATGATATCGGAGAGGTCGTTAACCGGTGGACTTTTCTTAATGTCCTCAGCGGTAATGGTGGAAACGCCAGGCTGTTGTTTCAGCCCCTGTTCTGCAGTGACGATCATCGATTCATCGTCAGCCAGTTTTTCCGTGGGTTCTGCGGCATAAGCAGGTGAGGTGAGCAAGGCTGCCACAATCAGTGCAAGAGGGCGCTTCCTGACATACAAAGTTACATTCACTTAAATCTTCTCCCTGAAGTATTAACATATGTAAGCAAATGCGCATGATAATGAGAATGTTTCTCATTGTATATGCGACAAACCGGCGTCTCCTTTTTTTCTCCATGATTGGTGCTAAATGCGGGGAAAACGTGAAGAAACGTAAAGCCAGAGTGACGTTTGTGCTTAAAAAACGTTGCGGAGGAAAAGCGTTCATCAAACTGTCATCAATTCCTTGCAAATCAGTAGACTAAAATCAGTGATAACGCACAGTAACTACATGGGAATCCGTTTAGCTTCGAGCCTGCACCAAAAAGGGTGCCTGGGACTCTCATAAATCAAGGAGAAAGTGTGCGCCAGATCATACAAACCTTTACATTCCTGTTACTGATTTCGTTCACTATTTCTGTTGCCAGAGCCGCCGATAAGATGGATTTCTGGCTGCAACCTCAACATGGCGGCAACAGTTTTAATCGCATTCCACCCAATACTGCTTATTTCAATGCTCTCCACACTTACGGTGCCTCTTGGGTGCGGCTCTCCTGGGATAAATGGCCCACCAAACAGCGTGATTTTCTGCTGGGCAGTGCGGATCGCTACCAGGGATTAGTGGCGGAAGATGTCGCCACTTTGAGAAATGTGCTGGATAACGCTGAGGCAGCAGGGTTGAAAGTGGTGATTACGCCGCTTTCCTTACCCGGCATGCGCTGGTCACAAAATAACGGCGGACAGTTCGACGACCGGCTGTGGCAAGACAACGCTTTCTGGCAGCAAAGTGCCCGTTATTGGCGTGACCTTGCGGCTGCATTGCAAGACCACCCTGCAGTAGCGGCATACAACATCATTAATGAACCCGCACCGGAGAAAATGGGCGGTCTGGACGAACATGCGTCTGCCGCAACCATGAAAAGCTGGTATCTGCAGCACAAGGGTACCGCGCGGGATTTACCGGAGTTTTACCGCACCGTGATTGCGGCGATTCGCGAAGTCGATCAGCAGACGCCGGTGATGGTCGACAGTGGCTGGTACGCTGCCGCCGATGCCTTCACGTATTGGCCACAGCCGCTCGAAGATAAACGGGTGTTATATAGCGTGCACATGTATGAGCCTTATTCCGCCACCAGTGCACCGAATGCCAAACGCAAAGCGCCCTGGCCTTACCCGGGTAAAGTCCCGTTTGCGGGATTGCAGCAACAGTGGGATGCACAACGCGTAGCAGAATATTTAGCGCTACCGTTTGAGTGGGCGAAATCGCACGATGTGGCCCGCCATCAAATGGTGGTTGGTGAGTTCGGTTGTGTCCGCACCTTACCAGGGTGCACGCAATATCTGGAGGATGTGTTAAAGGTGCTGGATCAGCAGCAGTCGCACTGGGCGTTTTACAGCTTCCGGGAAGACAGCTGGGATGGGATGGATTACGAATTGGGCGACAAGAAAGTACCGTGGCAATACTGGCAGGCTGCGGAGCGGAATCTACCCGATACCGTTCCACGCCATGCGACGAAAGAGTTTGAGCCTATACGCAAACGCTTAGAACGATAGTGTCTTGCTAAGAAGAAAACGATCATAAGCCATGGTTAAAGCAGGCTGCCGAATACCTGACAAAATCTGAATACCTTACCTGATACCGCGCCATCGCTGGCGCGGTCATCCCCGTCACCACGGGTGCCGAGTTCTATTCCCGAAATCTGGCAATAGATATCCGTTTTTCGCATTTGTGATCGCTGCACATCTTACTGAGAATGGCTGCGGGACGTTCAGAGGATGAAAATTTCTTTCCGCCGTAAGGTGAGAAAGAAGAAAAATACATCGCTACCTCAACGCCTTTTCCCTACAGGGAAACATTTATATATATCAGGAGAAGGTTCCAGTGAAACTCGCCAAAGGTATCACCTTGCTTGCACTTGCATTGAGTGCGCACACCGCGTTTGCCGCCGATCAATCCGTCCCAACTGACAGCTCACTCCATGTTCAGGACGACCCTGCGCTGAAAAGCCTGCTGCCGGCGGATGTGGTTAAGCGCGGCTACATCGTGGCAGGAACCAACCCCAACACGCCGCCGACCACCTTCTATAAAGAAGACAACAAAACCCTGGCCGGACGTGAAATTGACGTGATGAACGCCGTGGGCGAACGCTTAGGGATCCAGGTCCAGTGGCGTGACACCGGCGGTTTCGACAACATCATTCCCGGCCTGAAAACCGGTCGTTACGATGTTGCGCTCTCGAACATTAATGCCACCGCGACCCGCGCCAAAATTATCGATTTCGTGAGCTATTACGATGCCAGTCTGTTGGGCATTATCTCGCGCAAAGATGCCAATGTGGCACCGTTCAAAACCCTGGACGCCGTGTGCGGCCTGGAAGTTGGCGCAGGTTCAGGCACCACGCAGGTGACGCGTCTGGAAGAAGCCAGCAAAGCCTGTGAAGCAGCGGGTAAAAAACCGATCAAAGTATCCGTATTCCCGGATCGTCCAGCCGGTGTTCAGGCTGTCGTCAGCGGTCGCGTACCGATGTTCCTCGGCCCGTACGAAGGTCTGCTGTGGCAGGCGAAGGTGATTAAACCTATCACCCTGAGCGGCGAAATCACCGTGCATGACGCGCCCGTTTCTGTGGCTTTCCCGAAAGATTCTGCGCTTGAGCCTGCGGTGCAAGCGGCACTTAACTCGCTGATCAAAGATGGTAGCTACCAGAAGATCCTCGACAACTGGGGCATCGGTTTTGGCGCGGTTAAAGAATCCAAACGTAACCAGGAAATCTTTCAATGAGTGATGTACGTGACCACACCGATGATTTGAAAATTGTCGGCAAACGTTACTACGGACGCTGGCTGAGTGCGCTGGTGGTGCTGTTGTGCGTCGTGGCAATGGCGCACTCGATGATTAACAATCCACGCTTCGAATGGAGCGTGATTGCGGAAAACTTCACCGGCGAATCGATCCTGCAGGGCGTATTAATGACGCTGCAACTGACGGCGATTTCGGTGGTGCTGGGCTTTGCGTTTGGTACGGTGCTGGCGCTGATGCGCCTCTCATCCAACCCCGTGCTGGTGGGCGTGAGTTGGTTCTACACCTGGTTTTTCCGAGGTGTGCCGATGCTGGTGCAGCTATTCCTGTGGTACAACATTGCCGCACTTTATCCAACGATTTCACTCTCTATTCCCGGATTGGGCGAGCTGTGGAGTACCCAGTCTAATGCGTTGGTGAGTCCATTCAGTGCGGCAGTGATCGCGCTGGTGATGCATCAATCTGCCTATGCCGCAGAAATTGTGCGTGCCGGTATCCAAAGCGTAGGAAACGGACAACTGGAAGCCGCACGTGCGCTGGGTTACCGCCCCGCGCAGATTTTCCGACACACGGTGTTGCCACAGGCAATGCGCGCGATTATGCCCCCGGCGGGAAATGAAATTATTGGTCAGTTGAAGACCACGGCGGTGGTGTCGGTGATTTCCCTGCAGGACGTATTGTTCTCCGCGCAGATCATTTATCAGCGTACTTATGAAGTAATTCCGCTGCTGCTGGTGGCGACGCTGTGGTATCTGCTGATGACTTCGGTGCTGTCGATTGGTCAGTTCTACGTTGAACGCTATTTTGGCCGTGGCGTAACGCGCCGTGAAAAACGCAGCCTGTTTAAATCATTGCCGGGCTTTAGCGCGCAGAAACCTGAAAGGAGCGTGAGCAATGGCTGAAGCGATCGCCTTACGTAAAGTCACTAAACGCTTCTCTGGCGTCACGATTCTGGACGAAGTGAATCTCGATATTCCTGCCGGTTCTGTCACGGTCATTCTTGGGCCTTCTGGTTCGGGGAAATCCACTTTGCTGCGCTGCATCAACCACCTGGAAAAACTGGATGGCGGCACCATTCGGATTGGTGGCGAAATCATTGGCTACAAGCAGAAAGGCCAGGCGCTGCATGAGTTAAGCAGCAGTGAGATTGCGCGTCAGCGTGCGCAAATTGGCATGGTGTTCCAGCAGTTCAACCTGTTCCCGCATCGCACGGTGTTACAGAACATCGTTGATGCACCGATGCGCGTGAAAAAGCAGAACCGCCAACAGGCGACCAGCAAAGCGCTGTCACTGCTTAAGCAGGTGGGGCTGGCAGGGCGCGAAGAGGAGTGGCCGCAGAATCTTTCCGGCGGACAGCAACAGCGTGTGGCCATTGCGCGCGCGCTGGCGATGGACCCGGGTGTGATGCTGTTCGATGAGCCGACATCGGCACTGGATCCAGAACTGGTGGGCGAAGTGTTGCAAGTGATTAAGCAACTGGCGCACTCCGGCATCACCATGGTGATTGTGACGCACGAGATTGGTTTCGCGCGCGAGGTTGCCGACAACATTGTCTTTATGGAAGACGGCAAAATCGTGGCAGCTGGACCCACTCAACAAGTCCTCGACGACCCGGAAAACGGGCGCGTAAGAAACTTTATTGCAACGGTGCTCTAAGCACCGTTTTTCATTTTTGACAGCCAGGAACAGTGATGACGCAAAAACCGGTAATGCACAGCGCCCACTGGGGCGCTTTTCATGCCCAGCAATCGGGCGACCAGCTCACTATCGAACCCTTTAAAGGCGATCCCGATCCCAGCCCGCTGCTGCAAAATTTCCGCACCGCTTTAAATCATCCGGCACGCGTCTCGCGCCCGATGGTGCGTCGTGGCTGGCTGGAAGAGGGCCCCGGCCCCGATCAGCGCCGGGGCAATGACGAATACGTTGCGGTTAGCTGGGAGCAGGCTTACGAATTAGTAGCGCGTGAATTGAAGCGCGTGGGCGACACTTATGGCCCAGAAGGCATTTTTGGCGGTTCTTATGGCTGGTCGAGCGCCGGCCGTTTTCATCACGCACAGAGCCAGGTGCACCGTTTTCTCAATACCACACTGGGCGGTTACGTACGTTCAGTGAACAGTTACAGTTCGGGCTCTGCTTCGGTACTGCTGCCACATATCGTCGGCGACATGAATGAGATTGCGCGGCGCGGCGTGAGCTGGGAAGAGATTGCTCAGCACAGTGAAATCGTCATCGCCTTTGGCGGCCTGGCGCTGAAAAACTCGCAGGTGGCGAGCGGTGGATTAAGTGAACACACCGAGCGCGGTTTTATGCAGCAGGCTGCACAACGCGGCACACGTTTTATCTCAGTAAGCCCATTGAAAAGCGATCTACCCGACGAAGCTAAAGGGGAGTGGCTGGCCTTGCGTCCAGGCACCGATGCCGCCTTTATTCTCGGTGTTCTGTCCGTATTGATTGAAGAACAGCTAACGGATGAAGCATTCCTGAGTCGCTATACCGTGGGTTGGCCGGAAATGGTCGCTTATATCCTTGGTGAAGAAGATGGCACGCGACGCGATGTCGCTTGGGCGGCAGAGATCTGCGGCGTCAGCGCGGCCTTTATCGCTGATTTTGCCCGTCACTTACCCGGTAAGCGTGTGCTGGTCACCGTTGCGCATGCGCTGCAACGTTCGGAGCACGGCGAACAACCGGTGTGGCTTGGGCTGGTACTGGCCGCGGCGCTGGGCCAACCGGGTTTACCGGGCGGCGGTTACACCTATGCGCTGGGCGCGTTGGGTCACTACGGTAAGCATCACAACCTGGTGAGTTTCCCGGCGTTACCGCAGGGCAAAAATGGCATCGATCGTCTGATCCCGGTGGCGCGCATCTCAGACATGTTGCTCAATCCCGGCAAACCGTTCGACTACAATGGTCGCCGCCTGACCTATCCGCATATTCGTCTGGCTTACTGGGCGGGCGGTAATCCGTTCCACCACCATCAGGATTTAGCGCGACTCCGTCAGGCATTTTGCCAGCTGGATACGCTGATTGTGCATGAGATTGCGTGGACGGCCAGTGCACGGCATGCCGATATCGTATTGCCCGCGACCATGACGCTGGAGCGAGAAGATATCGGCGGTGCGCCAACCGATCGCCATCTGTTTGCTATGCAGCCGGTCGCACAACCGCACGGCGAAGCCAAAGACGATTACGCCATTTTTGCTGAGCTGGCGCGCAGGCTGGGACGTGAAGAGGCATTTACTGAAGGTCGCGATACGCGTGGCTGGCTGAAACACCATTACGCGCAATTGCAGCAAAAGCTGGCAACGCATCAGGTCGACATTCCCGATTTTGAACAATTCTGGCAGCAGGGCGTGCTGGAATTGCCGCAGCTTAAAGACGGTGGACGGATGATGAATGCCTTCCGCGCCGATCCGGATGCTGCACCACTGCCAACGCCGAGCGGGAAAATCGAAATCTACTCGGCGACTATCGCCAGTTTCGATTATGAAAACTGCCCCGGACATCCGGTGTGGCGAGAGCCGCAGCAAAAGCCCGATGCCGACCATCCGTTCTGGCTTATCGCTAACCAGCCCGCGACGCGTCTGCACAGCCAACTGGATTTTGGTGATTACAGCTTGAGCGGTAAACGTGATGGGCGTGAGGTGTGCAGCCTGAATCCTGCTGATGCCGCCTCGCTGGGGATTACCGACGGAGAGATTATCGAGCTATACAACCAGCGCGGCCATGTACTCGCCAGCGCGCGTGTAACCGACACGGTGATGCCCGGCGTGGTGCAGCTACCGACGGGTGCCTGGTACGACCCCGTCGATCCCACCGCGCTGCGGCCTTTATGCCGCCATGGTAATCCCAACGTATTGACGCTGGATATTGGCACGTCGTCGCTGACTCAGGGTTGCAGTGGACAGATCACCGTAGTTCAGGTGCGCAAATACACCGGTGAACTGACGCCGGTGCAGGCATTTATCCCGCCGCAATAAACAACAAAGCGGGCTTGTGCCCGCTTTAGTTACTCTTCAGGCTGCAACCACATCACACGCAGACGATGTCCATCAGGATCGATGGCGGTAAAGGTGTAGCCAAAATCCATCTCAGCGGGAGACTGAATGATAGTGATCTCCCGGAACGCACCCCATTCGTTGTAAAGGAAATCCACGTCCGCTTTGTGTTGCACCTTGAAAGTGATTTCACCGTTGGGCGTGAACTGCTGGGTATCCACAGACGGCAGAACGGTGTATTTCGACCACAAACCCAGTTTGAATCCGTTCTCAAAAACAAACATCGCAAAAGTGGGCGTGACATTGATTGGCTTGATATCAAACAGCGATGCATAAAAGTCGGTGCTCTTCACAACGTTCGGGACGTACAGAATGGTCATATCAGCAGTGAACATGGTTTTTCTCCTTGTGTGTTTACCGCTGCAGAGTACGAGAGGGCTGTGACAGAATCTGTCAGTAGTCAGCTACGGTATACAGATATCTTTTCGTCATCGTATGTCTTAACAAAAAGTCCTTTTCAAACGGTCTCGATTTTTGAGTCGGTCTAAATGATTACGCTCAGTTCTTGAGTTAAAATCCGCATAACAAAATGGAGTGGAGGTGAAAAATGGACTTAAAAAACAGGTTTGAAGACTACACAGAAGCAGAATTCACTCATTTGGTGAGTGAGATCTTTAGCGCTGAAGGAAGTGACAGTTATCAGGACGAACTACTTGAAAACTTCATTGCGGTGACTCAGCATCCTGATGGATCGGACCTGATTTATTACAATTATGACGATGACCTCACGCCTGAAAAAGTTGTCGCGACAGTAGTGGAATGGCGTAAGAAAGCGGGGTTGTCTGAACTCCGTTCTTAGTCCTCGCTGTGCGCAATATACGATATTAAGGGAATAGGGCATCAACCTTAACATCTACTACGAGTAGACAATGCCTGTGTTAAAGAACCACTCGCCGCTGTGTTGAACTACATTAATCATCAGATCCTGTGCCAGAGCACTGCCACTTATAAAAACCAGCAGAGATAAAATAATGCAGTAAGCCGTTGGTTTCATATAACCCCCAGAAGGTTAAGTATCTTTAGCGTTAAAATGTGTAGCTGTAATTCATGCTGAAGAAATAGATATCAGGATTATGATAAGTGCCTTTCAGCAAGGGGTTGGCTACGCTGGAGGAGTCCATTTTTAGATATTCAAACGCAGCTCCGACATTGCTGGACTGTGTGACCTGATATTGTGCGCCTACACCGAAACGCCACGCTTGTCCTGATGGCATCGTCATAGAAGTATCATTTTGATTACGGTAGAAGCTACTGTCATACGCAACACCCGTATTTAAGCGCCAGCGATCGTTCGGGCGATACTGGACACCCAATGCGGTATGCCAGGTATCCTTTAACCGGTTATCGCGTTGAAGGGCATCACCTGATACGTAGATCTGGTTTTCGCCATACTGACTCCAGTTCTGCCAACCCAGATCGCCCATCACTGACCACTGCTGATTGAAATCATGCACCAGACTCAACATCAGTTGATCCGGTGTATTGATTTGCGCAGAAAGCGGCAGGTTATATTCAACATCAGGCAACTGAGGAAAACGTGCCTTTCCATCGATACTAAAATGATATTCAGTTTTGCTGGTGTAATTGAGACCGACGCGTGTCTTATCCGTCACATCAAACAACAGGCCAGTACGGAAATTTAATGCCCAGTCATGATCGCTCGCCTTCTCGTCCACGCCCTCCACGTTGCGTGTTAATGACAAATATCCGTAGTTAATGCCTAAACCAATACCCCATGACAACCGTGGGTTAATTTTCCACGCAAGGGCGGGACTGAGCGTCATGCCAACCAGCGTACTTTTCTTAATCAGCCGGTCGCCAGCCCATTCACCAAAGTCGAGCCCCAGCCCGTAATTGCCATAAAGGCCTATTCCTGCAGAAAGGTCATCCGTCAGACGATGGTGATAAAACAGGCTGGCACCGGGGAACCAGCCGATGGTATTGCCGGGGCTTTTGCCCTGATAGCCGGCATCACTATCAAGGCGGTAGGGTGTGTCACCGTAAAGTGCCTGCAATCCCCCGGTAATCATGTTGTCCGGCAGGCGTGTCATGCCTGCTGGGTTAGTCATCAAGGTTGAGGCATCTTGTGCACGTGCCGCTTGTCCCGCACCCGCCAGGCCTGTGTCTTCCGTCGCGATTTCATATAAATATAAACCGCTGCTGTGAGCCTGACTGGCATAAATAAAACCTGAAAGAGTGAGGATACGTAGCAAAGATTGGTGTGCGTTCTTGTCCATCATGGCATCCTCATTGTTTTTCAAAGGTTGGGCAGCGAATGTTCCCAATCATTGCCTGATACTCTTGTTGACGCCCTCCCTTTAATGCACTGCCCGCTGCGCTGAGCGATTGATGATTAATCTGGCTGTTAAGAAAGACGGATTTCACTTTCTCATCGGGGACAGTTTGAGGAATATCACAATGCGTTCGCAGGTCTTTAATCATGACCTGTTCGTTTAATGCATGGGCCAGCGTATCGTAAGGTGACGCCCATACAGACATCGATGAAACTAATAAGGTCGTTAATATAAACATTTTCATAGTATTATCGCCTCTGCTTATGACTTTATTTATTACTCGCTTATCTCAATTTAAAAACTGAATGTTCAGGCCAGCAAATATCTGCCATCGAGGTTGACCTGGGCCATGATCGGCGACTGAACCCTGCGGTTCGATAAAGAAGTTGTAAACCGTTCCCTGACTTTTAATCACCTGCCCAATACCTAACCCTAAAGGAACGCCGTAACTGTCATTCTGGAAATTATAGTTCCAGATGGGAGCCGATCTCAGATAGGTTCCTCCGCCCAACTGGAAAAACAAGAAAGGCTGGAAAGCCGCGACGTTAACATCACTGCGGTTGCTCTCTCCTGCAAAGCTATGCTGCCAGGAAGCCAAATAGCCGTATTGGAATTGAGGTGAACTGGCGTCGAAAAGCACGTTCACCAAACCAGCAGACCATTTTTCACTGCCTAATTCGTCCTGTGTCGCGGTTGGTGCGGTCAATTGCGGACCAAAACCAAAGCTGACAGCCGGATTTCCCGTATCGATTAACCATGCGGTAAACAGGTTGAGATCGCCTAAGCCTGTCTGGTGTCCTCCTGTTGGAGCAGAAGGCCAGGTATTAATCGGCAGAGAGGCGCGCAATAGCCAGTTACTTTCACCCAGAGAGAAAGGCTGGGCATAGCGGAACCAGAATTGATTGGCATCTTTATCACTGCCGCTCACATCACCTATATAGTAGTTCTGCATATTAAATGCAGTCATATTCGCCAAAGGGTTATTTGCTTGCGCAGAATCTCCACCCCCTTCAGCGGCAAAGACCGTTATTGGAAGTGCGATTACACTTGAGAGAAATATTTTTTTAAGCAGTGAATTCATAAAAACCTCCAGAGTATTGATTTCAGTTTCAACATGATGGACGAAATTATTGAATAATCTTTTCTTGCGACTAACCTGATGATATTTCGTATTGGATAACTGGCTTGGCCGGCCCTTTAGTTTCATCGAATTGCAGTAAACGTCCTGTATTTGCCAGTACCATTAGGGTACTCAGATTGTGTAATAGAGCTGCAATCAGCGCGCCAGCTGCACCTAATAAGCCCAGAGCCGCCGCCGAAACAATAAGGAGTGTCCAACCTAAACCGATAAAAACATTCACCACTAAAGTCCGTCGGCATTTGCGACTTAATCTTATCGCTGTCGGTAATCTTCTTAAGTCGCTACCCGTTAAGACGATATCAGCAGAAACCATGGCAATATCAGCGCCGTTTGCGCCCATCGCCATGCCCACTGCACCTGCTTTAAGGGCCAGAGCATCGTTAATTCCATCTCCTACCACCAGTGGACGCCATCCTTCGCTGACGGCTTTTTGTACCTCAAGCAATTTTGTGGAGGGTAGCGCCTGTGCAACCACTTCTTTTATTCGCAGAGTTTGCGCCACCTGGTTTGCGGCTGAATGCCGGTCACCGGTGAGCAATAAACGCCTCTCAATGCCCAGTTTTTCCAGTGACTCCAGCGCTTCTGACGCTTCCGGTCGGAGGGTATCAGCAAGAAGCAACCATCCTAAAAAATGGCCTTGATGTGCTAACCCTACAATGGGGCCGTCATGTTCCGGCGTGGCTGTGGGGGTAACTGAATACGCAGCGAAGAGATCTGCTCTACCCAGTAATGCGATACCCGTCTCCGTTCTGGCAACAACACCCAACCCCTGTTTTTCTTCGACATCGCTGATCTCTGGCCAGTATTCTTTAGCAACACTCGCAGCCAATGCGTGGCTCACCGGATGGCTGCTGGTGGCACCAAGCGCGGCAGCAAGAGCCAACACATCCTGATAGATAACTCCGTCTACCAAACGTGAATCCATAACGCGCAAGCGGCCCTGAGTCAGTGTGCCGGTTTTATCGATAATCAGGGCATCCACATCCGCCAACTCTTCAAGAAAAGCGGCATTACGGATCAAGATGCCATGACGTGCGGCAACAGCTATGCCAGCCATGGACGTTGCGGGGGCAGAAAGTACCAACGCACAGGGGCAAGCGGCGACCAAAACGGCCAGCATCGCCTGACTGTCATAGGTTAAAAACCAGGTACTGGCGGCGATCAACAACACAAGGATTAAGTAATGGGATGCGTAGCGTTCAAGTAATCGGGTAACAGGAGGCTTGGCCTGTTCCGCATCCTTCATCAATGCGATCACTTTTCCCAGTGTAGATTCATCACCGGTATGGGTGACCGCCATGCGCAGCAAACCATTCAGATTAATGGCACCGCCATAAATCATATTGCCGGGCACCGCTTCCTGAGGGACGGATTCTCCCGTGATCGAAGCAACGTCAAGGCTGGCATAGCCACTCAATACTTTCCCGTCAGCAGGGACGCTATCTCCGGCACGAATCTCAACAATGTCGCCGACCTTGAGCGATAAGCTGTCCACCTCTTCAAAGGTTTCATTGCTGTGCAATCGTCGGGTTCGGCTCCGCGTCAATTGGGTCAGCCCGGCAATAGCCTGACGTGTTCCCATCACGCTGCGCTCTTCGAGAATGTGGCCAAAGATCATCAAAACAGGCAGTAGTGCGGCGGTGATCAAATCGCCCAGCGCCCAGGCACCCAGCATTGCCAGAACGATCAATAAATCAGTGACGCCATGCAAATCGGGATGTCTTAGGCTATGCCAGCCTGCCCGAAAAACCGGCACCGCCACAATGAGCCACGCGACTCCCGCCAGCAGATCGCTTATCGCAGATTGTTCAGGTGAAAAAGTTCTCCACAGCAGGCTCAACAGAATGAGGCCAATCGTGGTCATTGCCAGGGTTAGCTGGATGGCCATATGGCGTCGTTCTTCGGGTGTTAACAGACCCTGACTGAAGTTGGGATGAATATGACCATGACTGCAGTGGTGGCTCATGGGAAGCTCCCGTAAATTTTTTGCGAGGAGGGGGTTGAAGTCGAAGCACCTGGGGCGGGGCCCTGCAGCAGCAATTGGCTGCTATTACCCGGTGCAACCGTAATGACCTGACCGGCAGAAGAGAGAATGTGCGTAATATTTTCCCGCCAGAGCCTTGGTAGCAGTCCCACCGCTGAACCTTCAGCTCGAGCCTGCGCCAGTTTGGTGATGGTTTGGGTGGAAACTTCCGCCTGAGCACGTGTTTCACTGCTGGTCGCCTCCGCCTGTTGCAACAATCGATCGGATTGTTGCTGAGCCTGCTGTAATCGCAGTGTGGCTGCGTTTTGTGCCTGAGCGATATTTTGTTCGGCTTGCTGACTGGCAGTCAGAACTGAATCAAAAGCGGAAACGGCATCGAAGGGCAAGGATGACGCAATGTCAACGCGCTCAATTTCAATGCCTGACGCGTTGCCGTTAGTCGCAAGCTGCTGGAGGTCCTGCTGAATTTTCTGCTTTAAGTCTGACCGCAGTTTTGAGCGGGCCTGCGCTGAATCACTATCATTCTGAACGCTTTCCGGACGAGCAACCAAAATGGTGTCCAGATCGCGACTGGCACTGACAATGGTTGCTGCATGCAGCGCCAGACGATCGATCAGCGCATTGATATGGGGGCGTTGAATCACGAACCGCAATGGGTCATTGATGCGATAGAAAATCTGCATATTGAGCTGGACCACCCCCGCATCTCCGGTGAGCAGGTAACCCGCTCCAGCTCCCGCATCGGATTCATACTGTTCAGGTGAAAGTTGCTTCAATTGCTGACTGCGCTGCAATGGCAGCACATTATGCTGAAGAATTCGGGCTGGACCTGGAATGACCTCAACGTTATCGACAGGATTTGGCCAGGCGAATAACACACCCGAATGTTCTACGGCGATGGGTTTGCCAAAACGCAGCACTACCGCCTGGCTATCCGGTGGAATCTGATGAAAACTCGAAAATAGCCAGGCCAGAGCAGCCAGTAACGTTGCAGCATACAGACCGAAAAAGGCGATGCGATAAGATTGTCCCCAAGGGGAATAGAGGGTTGACGGGTTTTTCATGGTGCGGGCCGCTCCCCGTCATTGGGTTGCTGTACCAACGCTCTGAAAGGCGCCGCATTTGTGCTCAGCACAATGCGCGTACTTTTATTGACCACATCATTCAACGTATCCAGAGAACGAAGCAGATTGTAGAGCTGTGGATCCAGTGAATACGCCTTTGCATAAATCGTCGCAGAGTCCCGTTGAGCCTGAGCCGTGATAGTTGCGGCCTTAACAGATGCATCAGCTTCCAGAACGCGTGCATCCCGATCCGCTTTAGAGTGGATCTCTGCGGCCATGCGTTTCCCTTCGGCGGTGCGTTCTGTTGCTATCGTCTCGCGTTCAGCGCGCATCCGGTCAACCGTCGCGTTTAGGGTCACCGCGGGTAAAGTCAGCCGTTCAATGCCGACATCAATCAGCTCGACACCGTAGCTATTCAATAGCTGCTCTTTTAATTGCGCTTTAATTTGCTGTTCCAGCTGTGGAATTTTTATCTGTTTACCATCAGTGTTCACGATTTCTGACAGGGCATAATTACTGGTGGTGGTTTCCAGAGAGGATCCGATGAAGGTACGGATTTGTCGTGCGGCTTCATCTGGCTGATTCTGGACCGCGCGAATGAAACGCAGGACATGTGACGCGTCAGGCGAGACTTTCCAGATGGCCCACGCCTGAACGATGATTCGCAGTCCATCCCGGGTCCCCACATCCTGTAGACCACTTGAGGTCGAACGACTACGCAAATCAACTTCCATTGGCGTTTCAAATGGGGCGGGTAAACGCCATGCAAGGCCGGGATTCAGAATGACCCTGACTGGGCTGCCAAAGCGGGTGATAACGGTGGCACTTCCTGCATGCACCTGGACTAAGCAGGCTATCAGCAGTGTGAGTACAAGAAGTAAAGCCGCAACTAAATAGCGTTTCAGGCCGCCTTCATTTTTACGTGTACTGCCATTGTTTTTAAAAACTTTGCCAATTTTGTCGGATTCGACAGCTGATGAGATTGTTCGAATTTTCATTATGCGCCGCCCTTTAATTATTCACGTCTGAGGATTGCCAGAACTGTCTTAAGTCGAGGATGGGAGCGTGCTGCTTCGAAATTTCATCATCCAGAATAAGAAGTGGCGTATGCGACAGGGCTTTGCTGAGAATCTGGTAGCGTCTTTCATTCACAAAGGCTTCCGGATTCATCTTCCATGAATCATTTTCAGCGTTAGCACGCGTTAGCGCATTATCTGCCATCGCTTGCTGTTCATGAGAAAAGGCCTGGGCGGTATTAATGGCGGTCAGGGCAACACGCTGGGAATCATTGGCGAGTGCGGCAGCGTAACCTTTCTCTCGCGCAATCAGCGCATTGGCTGCGATTTGTGCTGCCTGAACGCCGTGATAAGCATTGGCAGCGCCAGCGGGGGGATGAATAGATTCAACGCGTGTGAAAAGTAGCTCCACACCGATATTCATTTTATTCAGACGTTGTTGAATTTCTTTATTCAGAATAACCGACATACCAGCACGTTGTTCATTTAACAAGACATCAAGTTGTTGGTGCGCAAAATATTGCGTAAGGACTTGCCTCGCCACACGCTGAATGGTGGTAGGGATATCGTCCGCTTGATACAGGCTGTTCATGGCATCGGTATCATTCATGCCAACACGCCAGATGAGTCGAATGTCCATATTAACTATCTGGAAGCTTTGCTTTTCACCTGCAGCACTGGCGATGACTTGCGCCTGATCGGTGGCATGTGTGTTGTCCCACAGACGCCAACTCTCCTGAGGGGGTGGCCCCTCAATGAGGTCGTCGATTTTGGGTGCAGAGGTTTTAACCGGTGGAAGCTCATCACTCAGTTGCAACTCATAAACGGCTCCGAAGTCTACCGGACGCACTCGACCAAATGGCCATGGCAAACCGACATGCAAACCCGAGGATAAAACTTTGACGGGCTGTCCAAATCGCTCGTAAATGCCGCGCTGAGCAAGCGGTATCTGATGGAGCCCACTGATTAACCAACCCACAACAATAATACTCAGCAGCACAGGCGTAAAAATGCGCGCTATCAATGCAAATGCCTGGATCTTTCCAATATCTACACCGAAATGCTGATAAATCTTTTTTCTGACTATCAATAGTGGATGAAGTGGCCAGCGATAATATTCAGCAACGATACTTTTACTCAGGAAAGGCGAACGCCATCCTGCCCTGGGCAGAGTAAAAATACTCGTAACAGTGCGCAGCACAAATTCGGTTGCGATAGCGAATAAAATCGCACCAGCTATATAAAGAACCACAAGTGAGACTTTAGGAATGTAAGTGTAAAAAGCTAACGCTATGGTGATCGCCAACAAGATGCTTAATAACGCTCGCGTCAGTCCTGTGAGCATTGAATGGAGTGGCCACTGGCGTATGGGTTTGAAACTGAGCATGCGCTCACCGACCAACACGGAAAAACAAGCGGCCAGTAAAATGCAAATAACAGGAACTATCCCAGTTTTTATCGGCGTCAATAAAAAGGTATTGCTGAAGTTTGTCACCAGCATATAAATAGCCAGGACCGAACATGCGGCGGTTAACATATGTTGGTAGACATAGGTTAACGAGGTTTTGATGCCCGGCGACTGCAATTTCCTCCAGTATCGTTGGGCAAAACGTGGCTCTGGGGATTTTTCAGATGAAACTGACGTGTTGGGAGATGAAAGGTTCAGTGTTAGGTTTTCTAACACAGCAAAAACCAGCAAACATGCAGCAACGAGAGGTCGGGCGAAGATAAGCCAAGCCTGAAGCCCCGCATTATTATTAAGGTAGTCATAAACAAAGCATGCGAAGAAAAGCAAAATCAGGGCTAAGGATCGATACCACCTTAGACTTTTCCGTGCTCTCCAGAAAACATGTTGGTTATTCTCGTCTCTGAGGTTCGACATTATAAATTCTCCACCAGATCATCCAGGATTAAATGAAGCAGAGGGTAATTGAAAAGAATCGCGTTGCGCTTTAAGCAGTCCTAAACACACTATTGATATAATTATCAAACAAACAGTTTTTAGAATGCGGGCTACTTCTTTCGAAATAGCCCGCTTACCATTAAGGGGTGACGATGTTAAACCAGAATTCAAATTTATCCATTGAATTTAGCAACACATTAAGCTTGTCAGCATCGCCAGTGATTTTGATTTCACCCTTGTCCTGAGCTTGCTGTAAAGTTTCATCCTTAAGAATGATCTTGTTCAGTGTTTCACGACTCAAGGTCAAAGTTGCATCAGCATTATCAGCCTGAGAGTTAGCGCTATGGTTAAGCACGCCATTTTCCAGTTCAAGCTTGTATTTACCGCCGTCTTTGCCGAGATCCACATTCAATGTGGCTTTAGCGTCAGCGGCTTTTTCGCCATTGATATGTACCGCGAGATAATCAAAGAACATCTCTGGAGTCATTGCCCTGACGGTATCCGGGCTGGCGGTGTTAGGCGTCGGGCCTTTCACCACACCGCTGCGTAATTCCTGCGCGCCAGTAAGGTAGAAGTTACGCCACGGACCTGATTCAGCCTGATATCCTAACTGCTCAAGGGCATCCGCCTCCAGTTCGCGCGCGGCTTTGTTGTTCGGATCTGCAAATACAATTTTACTGACGACCTGAGCGACCCAGCGATAGTTGCCCTGTTCATAATCAGTTTTAGCCTTCTGCATGATGCTATCAGCACCGCCCATATACTCGACGAATTTCTTCGCGCCTTCTTCTGGTGGCAGTTCATCCAAAGTAGCAGGGTTGCCGTCGAACCAGCCAAGGTAAAGAACATAGGTGGCTTTAACGTCATGACTCACGGAACCATAATATCCACGGTTAGCCCAGGTGTTAGCCAGTGCTGGAGGAAGTTTAAACTTGGCCGCGATTTCGTCTCGCGTCAGGCCTTCATTAGCCATTCGCAGTGTCTGGTCATTGATATAACGATAAAGGTCGCGCTGAGATCTCAGTAAGTTGTTGACGTTATCATTGCCCCAGGTTGGCCAGTGATGCTGAGCAAGAATAATTTCAGCTTTACCGCCCCAACGATTAATGGCGTCATTGATATATTTTGACCATGGCAGCGGTTCTCGAATTTTCGCTCCGCGCAGTGAATAGGTATTGTGCAGGGTGTGAGTGACATCCTCTGCGGTTTCGATAATCTTTTTCTCTTCGATATACCACAGCATCTCAGAAGGTGCTTCTGAACCCGGTGCCATCATAAATTCATAGGTCAGCCCGTCGATGGTGTGCTTTTCACCTGTCTTGGTGATGTAATCGGTCGGTGCAATCAGCGTAACAGTACCTGCTGATGTTGTCGTACCTAACCCTGCACCCACTTGCCCTTTAGGATCCGCTTTGAGAAGGTTGCCGTACATATAACTGGCACGGCGGCTCATCACGTTACCCGCCATAATATTCTCTGCGACCGCCGCATCCATAAATCCTTCAGGGGCATAAATTTTGGTTTTACCGGACTTAACGTCCGCTTCGTCAACTACGCCACGCACACCGCCATAATGGTCAACATGACTGTGGGTATAAATAATGGCGATGACAGGTTTCTTACCTCTGTTTTTGTAATAGAGGTCCATACCTTCTTTTGCTGTTTCAGCAGAGACGAGGGGATCAACGACAGTGATCCCGTTCTTACCTTCAATGATTGTTATGTTAGAGAGATCCAAATTTCGGATCTGATAAACGCCTTCAGTCACTTCAAACAAGCCGCTTATGTTAATTAACTGAGACTGACGCCATAGGCTGGGATTGACCGTGTCCGGTGCTTTTTCACCCTCTTTAATGAAGGCATATTGGGCAGGATTCCAGATGACATTGCCGGCTTCGCCTTTGATGACCTCCGTTGGAAGTGGGGCGATAAACCCCTTGTGCGCATTAGTAAAATCAGTGTTATCAGAGAAAGGTAACTGGTCATACAACGCATTATTCGCTTGTTGCGTGGGGCCTGCTGCATCTTTTCTTAGCTCGTCTGCTGCTTGAACAAATGTTATTGAGCTCAGTGATGCGGCAAGTGCCATATACACCATTAAAGGCTTCAGTTTCATAATTGTCCTCAAAGATAAAATATCTAACAGTTTGAATTTAATGACTGAAGGATGAGCCTACCAGGAGGTATTCCATGCTCCTGATAGGTGGTACATGGCGAAATGGGAAATTACTCGAAACATTTCGATTTAAACGTAGTACACCGCTGTGCTTAATCAAATGTTAGTGATGGATTTAAATTTATTTAATTTAAAATGTTGACGGCGCTCAACTAATTACAATTAAATCTCATCGCAATTCTGAGTGTTTTATTTCTGATTTTTCAATGCTATGGATTGAAAATGGCACTTACCATGCAACTTTGTTGTAATAATATCACATTAAATTTAAGTGGTTGTTTTCGCATCTCTCGCTACTAAATTTTGAAGGGGTGGTAGATTTATTGGGTGGCGCAGTTCCAGAGAAAACGAATTATTTAACAATCTATTTACATTTCAATTGTTTTTTATGAAAATATCACTAAGCCATGTTGTGGTATATATTTTCATTATTTCAATGCGTTGGCTTTTCGCTGCTGGACTTTTAGGTCGGTTTTTTATTCATTTGATAATGATGAGGATCGGTACTAAAAATTTTGATCAATCACAATTTCAAAAATCAGACAATTCCTAAGGAGGGTTGTATGTTGCTCAATAGAATTAATAGTCTGGAGATTAAACTCTGGGAGAAGTTTATCCCCATATTTGCCAATCACTTAGGCTGTAAAAATGAAGACCCCTACAACTACTTTTCCGTTTACTTTAGAGACACCGATGACGCCTGTTACCTTCTCTCTGGGGCCAACTATGATCATGAGAAAAAAATACAACATGTATTATTATTGGAGGAAAAAGATAAAAACATGGCCGAAGTTAAGTTGCCAGCACTAGTAGAAATGAAATGTGAAATCACTCATTTTAAGAAAAACAGTTCTTCAGTCTATTACAACATAATCTCCTTTGGTCTGGACAGATACACTAAGTTATTTTTTTTAAAAAGAACGATATCCAGGGGGAAGGGAGGGGTTATTTCACTTGTGACCTCTAACACTTTAAGCCTGAGTCACAATCGTTGCGCCATTTTGAAAATAATGCTCAACGAGCACATTAAACTTAGAGCAGGTCGTCGAACTAATGGTTTTAGCGAGCAAGATGTTTTAAGTATTATTCATGGCCGATTATGGTATAAACACATTCGGCAGGAGGAATATAAAGTTAAGCTCAGGTTACTACTGGAATCATTAGTTATAACGGGCGACTTAAGTGAGTCTGATGGAATTTATTATATTCAAGGAAAGTCGATCAACACTATTGTGGATTATGAAAAAGAGTTGTCCTTAAGTAAACACCAGGCAAAGGTTCAAAATAATATCCTCAGGCTGACTATTGTCTTAACAGCTCTGCTGGCTATCATCATCCTTATGCTGCTTGCATTGGCGGGTGTTGTTGATCTCGAAAATGTCTGGAGTAAAGTGCTCGAAATCAAACCGGTCAGATTTTTGATGAAATTCATATAATCTTAATAATTTGCCAGCCTCGATAAGCGCTTTAACCAAGGGCAATTTAGGGTTTTATGTGCCGAAATAAACATAATCGAATTTATTGATGTTTTATCACTCCCTCACTCCCTCACTCCCTCACTCCCTCACTACCACCAGTATCTGCCAGGTTATGCCGTCGCTTAAATAAGCAAACGAGCATCATTTGCATGACTCACAACGAAATAAGCTTCCCGCGAATCTGATGTAGGCTTCTTCTATGATAAGAGAGGGACGTTTTGACTCAGCGACAGCAAGGGGCAGACGCCCGGCGTGAACTTTTAGTCGCACTCGCGCTCAATATCCTGATAATGCACGCAGGATTTAATTTATTGAACGCTCTAAACGGAGAGATGAAATGGTCAATGACTACTTTGCACCACCACCAATGGGTATGACGCCGGAACAACACAAGCGGACCATCGCTGTGGCGGCCGCTTTAGCTGTGGCGAAGGAATCCGTCAGTGCCTCAACCTCCGCCAGCGGTTCAAAAGCGTCGTGGGATCTTCAGGCAGTTGCCAATGAAATCTCCAACCTGGCGGATGCGATTCAGGACGCGCTCGAGCCAGAAGACCAGATTTAACCGCAGGTGACTGCACACATGACGGCTGTTTTGGCCGTCTTGTGATTTTTTTTAAAAATATTTTCTCTACCCTGCATCCAGTTGTGCCCCTCCTTACGTATATCCCGTTGTGAGCAACTCCTTCGCTCCCCTACAACGAGGATTTATGATGAAAAAGCTAATCACCACTGCAGTCATCTCAGGCGCGTTAATGTTCACTGCCACCACCTTCGCTGCCATGAATTCTGATTCTGTCATGGTCGGCGGTGCCGCCATGTACCCGCAGAAAAACATCATTGAAAATGCCCTCAACTCTAAAGATCACACCACTTTGGTTGCAGCAGTAAAAGCGGCGGGATTAGTGGAAACACTGCAGGGTAAAGGTCCCTTTACCGTGTTCGCGCCAACCAATGCCGCGTTTGCGAAATTGCCTGCTGGCACCGTGGATAATCTGGTGAAACCGGAAAACAAAGCCAAATTGACCAGCATCCTGACCTACCATGTCGTGGCCGGTAAATACGATATGAAAGCGCTGGAAATGAAAATCAAACAAGGCGGCGGTCATGCGGAACTGAAAACCGTTAACGGTCAGCCTTTATGGATTATGAGCAACGGTCCTCACAATATTCAGTTGAAAGATGGCATGGGCAATGTGGCCAATATCAGCACTTATGATGTGAACCAGAAAAATGGTGTGATCGACGTCATCGACACCGTCCTGATGCCTAAGTAATTGTCTATACTCGGAAGGCATTTCAATGCCTTCCGGGAAAAACATGGATAACGTTTTGGCTCAACAGCAGGTGAAATTATTGCGGGCGATTGCACAAGGCGATCGCCCGGCATTTGAACAACTGTATCGACTCACTTCTCCGCATTTGTTTGCAGTTGCATTGCGCACTTTACGCCAGCCAGCCTGGGCAGAAGAAGTGCTGCATGATTGCTTCCTCACCATCTGGAATCGTGCCGACAGCTATGATGCCGCACTTAGTGCACCCATGACATGGATGACGCATATTGTGCGTAACCGCTGTATCGACTGGTTGCGCAGTGGGCAGGCGCGTGAAACGCTGGCGTCAGAGGAATACAGTGACAGTACTCAGGAAACGGATACTGATAATACAGAGCAGCCGTTCGATGATTCGCAGGCGGCTCGTTTACAACACTGCTTGCAGCACCTCAGCAGTGAGCAACGGCAAAGTGTGACGCTGGCTTACTACCAGGGGATGTCGCACAGCGATATTGCCGCCTGGTTACAACAGCCGGTAGGGTCAGTGAAAAGTTGGATCCGTCGTGCGATGGAGCATCTTCGGGAGTGCGTGGGCCTATGAACAACAACAAGCAACATGATGACGCACTCGCGGCCGAATATGCATTGGGGACACTGCGCGGCAATGCCCGTTTGCGCTTTGAACGGCGACTACAGCAGGAGTCTGAACTCGCTGCGAAAGTCGCCAGTTGGCAGACGATGTTAACTGGATTAGATACGCATTTGCGGCCTCAAACGCCGCCTGAACGCGTCTGGAAAAAAATCACCTTAAGCCTGCCCGCCAAAACACCGGTCAAACGCGCCAATCCTTACGTCGGTTGGCTGGTTGCCGCGGGGCTGGCGGCGTTCACGCTGGTGTCATACTACAACCATCGACCGGATGAGTTTGCGCCGTTGATTATCTTGGGCGATGCCCAGCAGCAGGGGCAATGGGTCGTGAGCCGCAGCAGCGACAGTCATTTATTACAGCTAACGCCGCTCAAACCTGTCGTCCTCAACGCGGCAAATAGCCTGCAACTCTGGCTGATTCCTGCTGGCAAGCAGCCAATATCATTAGGCTTGCTGGCTAACAATGCGGCGACCCGAATTGAGCTGGACAACAAAACGCTGGCGGCAGGGAGCACCATTGCTATCAGTCTGGAACCACAAGGTGGCTCGCCGACGGGATTACCAACGGGGCCGGTATTGTATAGCGGTTTACTCTAATCCTTCGGAATGGCAGGTGTTATCCGATTTCTGACATACACTCAATGTGCACAAGGTCGTCAGGAATAACACCATGGCTCCATTGCAGCGCAGGAAAGACGATTGGGTTAAACAGGATTGGCACACACGCGACGAGATGGTTGCTCACGCCTTGTCGCTGAATTTGCTCTGGTTAGGCTTCATTAGTACCGGCTTTGCCGTCATTATTCTGCTACGCAATAGCTTGTTTCCCGGCTACGACCAAAATCTACCGGCCAGCCATCACACGCTATGGGTGGTTGACGGTTCCATGCTGTGCATTATTGTCCTGGTACTGTTTGCGATCCTGGTCGTTAAAAGCCGACGATTACCCCCAATCACCAGCAAACTCATTCTTGCCATTTTGTTGTGCTGGCAAGGTGTGCTCTGGTCAGTCTGTGCTTATCAGTTTGTTGCCGAGTGGCAATTACCGTTTGCTTATCCGTTCAGCGTGATGTTGATGCTGTCCGCGATGGCTGCGCTGTATGTTTATCCCCTCGCATTATTCCTGTTTATTATGCCGATTTTACTGGCGCTGCTGCTGGCGAGTTTGCATCTAAATCAGGGGATTAATAGCCATTTTCTGCTGATCTGGATGTTCTTTGGTGTGATTCTGATCACCGGCAGTCTGTTGCTGCAACGATGGTTTACGTTAGCCTGGCAGCGGCACAGTGACAATCAGTTGCTGATATCACGTCTGGACATGTTGGCACACCAGGATGCCTTAACGGGGGTGGCCAATCGACGAGTACTCGATGATTACCTTGCATTAATGCTGTCTCAACAAAAGCCTCTGGCGGTGATCATGCTCGATGTCGATTACTTCAAACGCTTTAACGATCACTATGGTCACCAGGCCGGCGACAGTTGTCTGAGCCAGATTGCTGACGTGCTTAATCTCTCTGTGCGCACACCAGAGGATTTGGTGGCGCGTTACGGCGGTGAAGAGTTTGTCTTGTTACTGCCGGAAGCGGCAATGTCACAGGCTATGACGGTGGCGGAACGCATTAAAGCAAGGTTGATTGCCACTGCGATCCCGCATGCAGCATCAGACGTTAGTTCAGTGGTCACCGTCAGCATGGGCATCGCTGTTTCAACAGGCCATACGCCAGCCAGGGCCCTTATCGCCGCAGCCGACGCGGCGCTATATCGTGCCAAGCAAGCCGGACGCAATGGTATTGCGCGGTGACGCTTCAGGAGTCGCGCATCACCACTCAACAAATTAAGGTTTAGCGGGCGCAAACATCGCTATTTTCGGGCAACTCACCTGTTCGATGTGCTGATGATAACCCGCCTGATTTTTCTTTTTCAGCGCATCCGCCGCGCTCACGATGGCATCGTGATTGTCCGCGCTGTTGAGAAACACCTGCTTAATGCGATCGTCAGGAATATCCTGCGCCAGATGGCAGTGAGCGCGCAGGTCAGTAATGATCTGCTGTTCGCGCAACGCATAGGACAGGTTGCTATAAGGGGATTTCGCCACCGCGAGAAACGAGATCATCACCAGCAGTGTGCTAACGCCAGTTTTCCAGTACATAGTGCCTCCTTTAAGGGGTGAGATAGTGATAGCGAGTAAAATAACTATCACGAATCTATGTATTGAAGAGTGATCGATAATCAGCCGTTCGGGTAGTTTTCTTTTGCAGATTCAGCCACTGCCCTCAAGGCGATGGCATAAAATGGTCGCTTCTGAGGATGATCATGGATCACGATACCCATTTTCCAGCCGCACCTGGTGATAATCCTTCCAGCGTTTGAGCAGTTGGTGACGAGTGCCAGGATAATATTCCTCACTCACTACAATCTCTTCTATGCGATCGACGCGGAAGTTGCGAAATTCCTGGCGAAGTTCGCACCAAGCGCACAGCAGGCGCACTTGGTCAAAATAGCCCAGCACCACTGGCCAAATCACCCGGGTTGAAGTGGCGTCTTTCAGATCTTTGTATCGTAAGGTGATCTTGTTGCGCGTATGGATTGCCTGGCGAATTTCGGGCAGATGAGTTTCAAACAGCACTTCACCACGTGTGGCAACCAGCAGCGATTGATGATCGAGCGCGTGAGATAAATGTTCCGGCAATACGGCGTGGATTTTAGCCAGCGCATGTTGTGCGGCAGATTTCAATTCGGCATCGGTATGGCGACTGACCCAGTCCAACCCCAACGCCAGCGCATCGAGTTCATGGCGCGAGAACATCAGCGGCGGCAGATGCCCATCCGATTTCAACAAATAGCCCAAACCCGCGCTGCCCTCAATCTCAACACCTTGCTGTTGCAAGCAGATGATGTCGCGATAGACGGTGCGCACGCTAATGCTGAGTTGCTCCGCAAGATGCTGCGCAGTCACCGGATAGCGGTGACAACGTAACAATTGCACAAGCTCCATCAGTCGCTGGGTTTTGGTCATGGTGTGTGCCTAAGCTAAGAGTCTGGCAGTCAGGAGCGGTTCAGGCCGCACGCCCAGAGTGGATTCCAGCGCAAGTACGGCGATAAGACCTGTAGTTTAATACGGCACTCGTCATCCCGATAGACGCAACTTCGTCTGTAATGTGGTGAACTAAAAGCGCTGCAACGGACGTGATATTAAACGCGTAATAACTGCTGCAGCACTGCCAGATCAGCGGTTGTCTGCAATGCGCTGCTTTGCAGCACCTGTTGCCGTCGCTCGCCCGATTCCTGACGCAGTGCCAGACGCAATTTACCTTCAACGTCCACACCATCGGCCAGCGATTGCTGACGGGTGCGTCGCTGTTGCAGCCGAGTGCCATCGCGCAAGGTAAGAGTGACCAGATGAAAACGTAATGCGGGATTAATGGCATCTGGCGGTGCGGTGTCGTCAGGTACTCGTCTTACTTTGGCTGCCAGTGGCATCACAGCACGGTTAAGATCGCCTTCCGCAAAATCTTCCAGCCGCAGATCGTTATAGATCAGCATTGCGGCAATCACGTATTCCAGACTGAAACGCGCTTCAATCCCATTGGTGGGCGATGTGACGGAAGCGGCAATATCGCCCCCTGGCGGGAAAGCTACGCTGATATCGGTAATGGTATCCAGCAGCGCTTCCAGCGAATTGCCGCTGGCTAACCAGCCATCACGCAGAATGCGCGCGGCTTCCGCTGCGCTATGCGTTCCGGCGCAGGTCGGGAAGGGTTTGTACTCCAGACCAGGTGACACAATGCGCCACGGCTCGCCCCAATGCGCGACCAATTTTTCAGGTTGAGCTGCGCCGTTGCTGCTGGCCGTAAGGAAAGCCTCAACCACGCCATCCTGTTTGCCATCGAAACCGGCCAGCGTCAGCTGGGCTGCAGTAACCGCACGTTCCGCCGCCAGACCCGCGTGGAGCGGTTTGACAGCGGAACCGAACTGCGCACGCAGCCCGCTGGCCTGAGTGGTGGCGATGCCGAGCATGTTGGCCGTTGCGCCGACATCCAGTTTTAATAGACGAGCCAGCGCGGCGGCGGCGGCCAGGGTGCCCAGCGTCGCGGTATTGTGATGACCTAACGCATAATGCTGCTGGCTGGCGGCCAACCCTAGTCGTCCGGCCATTTCCACACCGATGGCATAAGCATCAAGGAAATCATCAATCGCTGCCGCTTGTTGCTGCTGCCAGGCAAACAGCGCAGGCAAAATCACCACGCTGGGATGACCGCGAAAATCAGCGTGGAAATCATCGTAATCCAGCGCGTGAGCGGCGTAACCAAGCAGCAGCGCCTGCGATCGCGGACTACCATCGCCATAAACGGTTCGTAGTGCCGGCAAGCCGCTATCCGGCACCTGACCTTGCAGTACCGGCCAGCTGACGGCGAGAAAATCCTTTACCCCTTCGCGCGCCGCTTCACGTGCAGCGGCATCGGGTTGGCTGTGGATGATTAGCTCAGCGAGGGCAGCGGTTATACTCATTGCGGCGCCACACTGTTCAGTGCCGCTACGGCGAGATTGGCCAGATAGCGTGATGTTGGCAGCAGTACATCATCGTTAATACGAAACGCCGGATGATGCAGCGCATAAGGTTCACCGGTGCCAATCATCATAAAGGCACCCGGCAACTGCTGTTGATAGAAAGCAAAATCTTCACCAATCGGGCTGGCCTCTACCACGCGCGCTTCAAAGCCGCTGGCCGCTGCCTGCTGCAAGGCGAAATCGGCCCAGTGTGCATCATTCACCACCGACGGTGGACCTGCGTGCCAGTTGAATTCGACTTTGGCCGCAAAGGCCGCGCCAATACCCTGCACAATCTCGCGGAAGCGCTGCTCCAGTCGCTCGCGCGTCTCCTGCGAGAACGAACGCACTGTGCCTTCCAACCAGGCGCTGTCCGGGATGACGTTCCAGGTACTGCCGCTGTGAATCTGGGTAATTGAGACCACCGCATTGTCGCCGGAAGGGGCATTACGGCTGATCAGCGTTTGCGCGGCAGAAACGATTTGCGCGGCGATCACAATCGGATCGTTGCCCTGATGCGGCTTCGCAGCGTGGCTACCGGTGCCGATAATTTTGATATCAAAGCGGTCGACGGCGGCGGTCAGTGGGCCGGCTTTGCTGCCAATCACGCCCGGTGGTAATGAAGGATCGTTATGAATGCCGAAAATAGTTATCGCATCCTGCAGTGCGCCGGTAGCAATCACATCCGGCGCGCCCTGGCCGGTCTCTTCAGCGGCCTGGAACAGAATACGTACGCGGCCCGATAAATTCGCTTCCTGCTGTTTCAGCAGAATCGCCGCGCCTAAGGCTGCGGAACTGTGGAAGTCGTGGCCGCACGCGTGCATCACCCCCGGACGTTCTGAACGGAACGTCACATCAGACTGCTCTTCAATAGGCAGTGCATCAATGTCGGAACGCAGCACGATCAATGGCCCATCAACAGGACCTATCTCAGCCACCAATCCGGTTTTCAGCGGAAGATCCAAAACGCGAATCTGGTGCTGATCCAGTTGCTGGCGAATACGCGCGGTGGTTTCAAACTCTTCATTGGAGAGTTCTGGAAAACGGTGTAACTCATGGCGGAAGGCAATCAAATGTTGACCCAATGCGCTCTCATCAAAACTCATTATTTGCTTCCTTGTTGTGCGGCCTGACGTGTCATCCACGCATCATGCGCGCTGTCATCCAGCACTTTCTTCATATATTGGGTGATGTGGCCTTTGCCGAGATCGGTGGTATGCATCAACTGGAAGCCGCGTTTTTTATACATCTCGATCAGCCACGGATGGCTGGTGGCGGTGCCCAGTGACACCGCAGGGGCGCGCAGTTTGCCTAGCAGGATCTCGTGTTCCAGCCGGTCCTGTACCTGGCGGCCATACTGTTTGCCGGGATAATCGGGATGGGCACCGAACCAGCCAATATGCGGCAGACCAAACGGGCCTGGCAGCGGCCCCCACGGATAGCGCACGGTAACGGAGGAAACCATCACACCCTCCGCGTAAAGCGCATAAACGCCGTGGCTTTGCAGGTGACGCAGCGTCTTTTCACGGTCTGCTGTGGCGGCATCAAATTTGATGCCCAGTGCCAGCGTCGGCGCATACGCGGCGTGCATCAGCGCCTGATAGGTTTCAACCTCATCTTCTCTAACCTGACGAAATTCAAGTGACATAACTATCCCCGGAAAACCGCCTGGAAGCGGTAAATTGAATGCAGATTGAGCAGCGCATAGCGGTTGAAACAGCGCAATTTAAAGCGCTAATTCAAAATACCCAGCGTGCTAAGCAACTCAGAATATCAGTAATGCCTTGTGCTTCTATATGTGAAAAATGACTAAGCTAATGCGAATTTGTGAAAATGAAATGGCGGCTTTTCCATTGCTTATATCGCGATTTACCGTAGTATGCATAAATTACATAGCGCTATAACTATTTCGCATTAACCCCATGAAATAAAATAACTTTTCTCGTTATAGCCTTATTCTTAATCAGGGTGACGACGTGTTAGCGATCAAATCTCCGCGTGCTTATGCACATGAAGCTGGCCTGCGTAAGCGTGCCGGTGAATTTATCAAACCTTATGCCACACATATCCGCATCTTCACTTCTCCCAACGCCTGGCAAGCCGTTAATCCGGAATTAAGCCAGAGTTTAGAAGCCAACGGTATCCGCTGGGAGTTGGAGTATCTGCAAGGTGAATGCACTGATGCCGCCATCGAAACGCTGAGAAACAACGTTGAGCAACAGCAAGCCGAGCTGCTGTTTGCCGTGGGCGGTGGGCGCGTACTGGATGCTGCTAAAGCGGTGGGCAGCCAGTTACCCGATCTTAAGGTGATTAACTTCGCTACTTTGGCGGCGACCTGCGCTGCGTGGTCGCCGGTTGCCATCATTTATAACGAGCAGGGCGGCCACGTGCGCAGCCAGCCACTGGGTAAAATGCCGGAGCTGGTGCTGGTGGACAGTGAAGTGATCGCCCGCAGCGATGTACGCTACCTCAAAGCCGGAATTGTGGATGCGCTGGCGAAGTACTACGAATTCGCCCCATACCTGCGCAATAACCCGCACGATCTGGCGCTCGATCTCAAAGTGATGACGGCGCAACGTGCGCTGGATGTTTATCGCCAACTGGGTGAAGCCGCCGTCAGCGCCAATGAAAAACAGCAAGTCACGCCGGAGTTGGTAAAGGTGATTGATGCCAACATCGTACTGGCAGGCCTGGCCAACAGCGTGCGCGATCAACTTCCCACCCCCGGCTTTGCTCATGCCATTCATAACCGTCTCACTCACCAGCCCGAGCTGCATCATTGGCTGCACGGCGAGAAGGTTGGCTACAGCCTGCTGGTGCAATCGCTGATTGAAAACGATGGCGTGCCGGATGCAGAACTGCTGGCACTGCTGCGTCAGTATGCGATGCCACTGACGCTAGCGCCGTTGACTGGCGACCGCGCGGCGGCGATACGCACGATTGCGGAACAAATTAAATTCCCGGCGGCCAGCGCTGAACGTCTGCCGTTCCGCATTCATGCGGATGCGTTAGAACAGGCGCTGCTGGCAACCGAAAACCGTTTCTAACTTTTACTCTTTTATCGACCAGGACAACTTCATGGCTACTGCACAACCACAACGCATCCGCTTGGGCCTCTTCGTACAACCCGTAGGGCAGCACGTCAGCGGCTGGCGTCTCACGGAAAAACTCGGCGATCCCACTGACATTGACTGGCTGATCACCATCGCAAAAAAAGCCGAAGCGGGTAAATTCGATCTGTTCTTCGTCGGTGATGCGCTGGCGACCAGCATGTACCGTTTGCCTTCGACCATGGCACGTCTTGAGCCGCTGACCATGCTGTCGGCGCTGGCGGTGAACACCAAACGCATTGGTCTGGCGGCCACCGCGTCCACCACCTTTAGCGATCCATTCACCATGGCGCGCAGCTTCTCGTCGCTGGATCACATCAGCCGTGGTCGCGCAGCGTGGAACGTGGTGACGTCATTCTCCACCGACGTAGCGCGTAACTTTAGCCGCAACGATATGCCAAACCATGCCGAGCGCTATGCGCGTGCGCGTGAGTTCCTCGAAGTGACCAACAAGCTGTGGGAAGGTTGGGAAGCGGGGGCGGTACAACCGAACAAAGAGACCGGTGAATACTTCGTTAATGACAAAATTAAGTCGATTGATCATGACGGCGAGCACTTCCAGGTGCAGGGTCCGCTGAACATCACGCGTTCTCCGCAGGGACGTCCGGTGATCATCGAAGCCGGTTCATCAGCAGACGGTCAAAAACTGGCGGCCGAAACCGCCGAAGTGATCTTCACCGCTGCCGCCAGTCTGGAAGAGGCGCAAACCTTCTACCGCTCGCAGAAAGATCAGGTGATTGCCGCCGGGCGTAATCCGGATCATGTGGTGATCATGCCGGGCGTGATGCCGATTGTCGGACGTACCCGTGAAGAAGCCAAAGCGCTGTGGAAAGAGCTGAACACGCTGGTGGATATCGAAAACGGTCTGCGTCAGCTATCGCTGCGTTTCAGCATGGATCTGAGCCAGTATCCGCTGGATGGTCCGGTTCCTGAAGTGCCGCTCGGCGAAGGTAATCAGAGCCGCGTCAAGCTGATGACGGATATGGCGAAGCGCGAAAACCTGACCTTGCGTGAGCTGGCCGCCGTGGCAGCCGGTTCGCGTGGCCATCGCGTGATTGTCGGCACCGCAGAAGACATCGCCGATGACTTTGAGCTGTGGCTGAAAGAGGGCGGCGCTGACGGTTTCAATATCATGCCTGCCATCATGTCAGAGCAACTGGATCTGTTCGTCGAGCTGGTGATCCCGGAACTTCGTCGCCGTGGTCTGTTCCGCGACGATTACGAATTCGCCACGCTGCGCGAGAACCTCGGTTTGCCCGCGCTGTAAACCTTTTAGGAGCTGAACATGGTCACCTTATCAAAGCGTGTGCAGTCTGTGTCGCTCTCTGCCAATGCCGCGGCGCGCCAGTTGACGCGCCAGCTGAAAGAGCAGGGCGTAGATATTCTGGATCTCACCACTGGTGAGCCGGATTTTGATACGCCACAGCACATCCGTGATGCTGCCGTTGAAGCTATGAATAATGGTGAGACGCGCTATACGCCGACCAATGGCACCACGCCGCTGCGTAAAGCGGTGCAGGCCAAGCTGGCACGTGAAAATCAGCTGGATTATGCGTTGGGGCAGATTTGTATCGCCAACGGGGCGAAGCAGATCATCTTCAACGCCTTCGCCGCCACCTTGAATGACGGCGATGAGGTGATTGTGCCGGTGCCATACTGGCCGACGTTCCCGGATAGCGTGCGTTTTAACGGCGGCGAAGCTGTGCTGCTGGAGTGCCCGCTGGAGCAAGAGTACAAGCTGCAGCCGCTGCAGCTGGCGCAAGCGATCACCGACAAAACCCGCTGGCTGGTGCTGAATAATCCCGGCAATCCATCCGGTGCGGTGTATAACGCCGCAGAATTAACTGCACTGGCGGCGGTGCTACGTGACCATCCCAACGTATGGATCATGCTGGATGAACTGTATGAACACATTCTGTTTGATGGACGTGAACACGTCAGCTTGTTGCAGGTAGCGCCAGATTTAGCCGAGCGCATTCTGCTGGTGGGCGGCGTATCGAAAACCTATGCCATGACCGGCTGGCGCATCGGCTTTGGTGCCGGTCCGCAAGCGCTGATTGATGCCATGGTGGTGGTGCAGTCGCAGAACAGTTCTGGTGCCAGCGCCATCAGTCAGGCGGCAGCGGTAGCGGCGCTGAACGGCGGCCTGGATTTCCTGCCACCGCAACGTGCGGCCTATCAGGCACGTCGCGATGCGATTATGGCGCAGCTAAGCCCGGTTGAAGGCATTGAGGTGCTGAATCCCGAAGGGGCGTTCTTTATCTTCTGTCGCTGTGCTGGCCTGTTGGGCAAATCGCGTGCTGATGGACGTACGCTGGAAAGCGAACAGGATGTGCTGAATTATCTGCTGGAGAGCGGCGTATCCGGCGTAGCGGGCAGTGCGTATGGCTTGTCACCGTATTTCCGTTTGTCGATTGCCACGGATATTGAAAGCGTGCGCGAAGCCGGAAAACGCATTGCGACGGCCTGTGCAGCGTTGAAATAGGGATTTAATCGGTCGCCAGGATTGGCGACCCTACAATATCCATGCGGATCGTTTAAATCAGAAACTCATCCATCGAACCGCCCGCATCTAATACGGATTTGATCGGTGAAGGTGTACGACCCTGACCAGTCCAGAATTTTTCCTGACCGTTTTCGTCGGTGAACTTATATTTCGCCGGACGTGGAGCGCGTTTCGCTTTCGGTTTGGTTTCGCTCTGGTTTAATTTCGTTAATTCACTAATATCGATGCCATCATTCAGCAGCATCTCTTTATACAGCGCCAGTTTTTCTTCTTTTTCGCGCTGAGCGGCATTATTTGCTTCCGCTTCTTCACGGCGTTCTGCAACCACCACGGCGAACTTTTCCAGCATTTCGTCTAATACCGCAATCTCAACATCACGCGCATGGGCACGCAGCGTACGAAGATTGTTCAATGCTTTGAGTGCATCGCTCATGAATAAACCCTTATAACTTTTATAACGAAGATGAAAGTGGGCATTCTACGTTAATTTTAATCAAATGAAAATATTACCCATAATGCAGAATTGTCCGGAAAATAAGCTTTCAGCAGAGTGGTGTCAATATCGAACAATAAGACATAAAGCAGATATTTCACTCAAGCCAGTCGAGGGTGTAGCCGCGGAAAATAGCGGCTACAAGGGTATAAATATATTCTATAGACTGCGATAAAACGGGAAGCAACCGGTGATCAGTGCGACCACTAATAATACAATTGAGGTGATAAACGACCAACGCAGCGTGAACCGTTGTGTCTGTGCATAATCCAGTTTCAGCATGCCGACCAATAAATAGGTCGAGGCGACCAGTGGGCTAAGAATATGAACCGGTTGACCGACCAGGGCAGCGCGAGCCATTTCAATCGGTTCGATACCATAATGTCCCGCAGCCTGCACCAGCACCGGCAGCATGCCGAAATAGAACACATCGTTCGATACCATCCAGGTGACGGGAATACTGATCAAGGCGGTAATCACCGCAAGGTAAGGACCCAGCGCCGCAGGGATAGTGTGCACAATCGCCTGTGCCAGCGCGTTCGCCATACCGGTTTCAGCAAAAATACCGGTAAACACCGCCGCAGCGAAAATCAAGCCTGCCACGGCAAGAATGGCGGGCGCATGGCGGCCGATCTGCTCCTGCTGCTGGCTGAGTTGCGGATAATTGACGACGAACATGATGGCAGTAGCCAGCATAAACAGGTACGCCATGGGCATGACATCCAGCACCAGGAAGGTCATCAATGCAATGGTCAGCGCCCAGTTAAACCAGAAACGCCAGGCCACGCAGTGTTTCTCTTCGAACTGAAGTACGGCAGGTTCCAGCGGGACATGCGGCTGGAAACCCAGACGTTTGCGTTCACTTCTGCCGAGCATCACCGCGAGGATAAAAGTCCATGCCACGCAGGCCAGCAGCGGAATCAGCAGCGGGACAAACAGAGCAGAGACGTCAGCCTGAACGGCGGCGGCCGCACGCGCCGTGGGTCCACCCCACGGAAACATATTGCCCAGCCCGGTGCACTGTAATAGCAGAGCGGCAACGCTGAGCTTTGATAATCCGATGCGTTCATATATCGGCATAAACGCGGAAAGCACGATCATATATACGGTCGCGCCATCACCATCCAGGGCAACAATAAAGCCAAGCAGTGCGGTGCCGACAAATATTTTCACCGGATCGCCATCGACTGCAGAAACGATTCTTTTAATAATCGGATCAAACATCCCGGCATCCGTTACGCTCATAAAATAGAGCATCGCGAATATCAACATGACGCCAGTGGGCGCAACGGTACGCAATCCTTTGATCACCATGGCACCCATATCCGTGCCATGGCCAGATAACAGTGCGAATAGCGTAGGGATAAGGATTAATGCAGTCAGAGCGGAAAGCTTTTTGCTCATTAATAAGCCAATAAAGCAGATTATCATAAGCAGACTGATGATCAGCAGCATGACGAGGGTTCCTGTCCAGAGGGATAGAGCACGTTTGTGGGTAGCAAACGCAACGTGTTCGGAATAAATAAAAAACAGCGAATGATTATTTATTGTTCAAATTAACCTTCTGCAACCTCGTCTATCTGGCAATATTATCCAGCGTTTTTTTCGGCAGGCACAAGGTTAGGTATACGCGAAAGTTGTGCGTAACCTCTTAGTTTTAATAAATTTAAAATAGCGAACGGTGATGATTTATCTGAGTGTTATTTCCACCTGTTTATCAATAGAGAGATCGTTGAATAAGCGCGGCGTTACTACCGCGCTAAATAGCTTTAATCGGCACGTTATGGCTTATTGATGATCCCGCGGCGAAGGCTTAATCGGTAACGGCAGACGGTACAGCTTCACCGGATATTCCACGGTTGACGGTTTACCGCCGGTGGTCGCGGGCGTGCGATTGATCTGTCCGGACGGCATCCACAGTGCGCCGTTGGATACCCACATCGCGTCAATCCATACCAGTCGTGGATCCTGCACCACGGTGGTCACTTTGCCATCGGGCGCAATACGTTTAATGCTGCGGGTATTGATATCCGAAGCGTAAATGTTGCCCTCGGCATCAATGGCTGTTCCGCCGGTGCTCCAGGTTTCGCGTACTTTCTCCGCATGCTTCGCCACTTCTGCAGCCGATAGGGCACTGTCGTTCAGATAACGGGTTTCAATGCGAGCCAGCGGCCCCGGGATCGCCTGGTAATAGAGCCATTTGCCATCCGGCGAAACTTCCAGCTGATCGAGACCCACGCGTTTTTCACGGCCATCGCGCAGAATCAACTTCTTGCCATCTGCATAAATCGGCTGATGATCAATCGAGAGAGGGTGGTTATCCAGCACCCGCCAGCTTTTGCCACTTTTCAGGTTCAGCACCACTAATCCCACCGCACCCGGATCGGTGATATAGGCAAAATCGCCATTAAAACGCACATCATCCAGATAGCTGGTGGGTTGCAGCGTCGGTGCCTTGAACACATAGCTGTTCAACACTTTGCCAGTGGCCAGACTAATGTGGACCAGCTTAGCGCCACCGGGCACGGCCTGATCGCCAGTACCAATTCCTTTATTGCCCGAATCCATCACCCACAGATTGCCATCTGGGCCGATACGCAACGCATTCACGTGGTAGAAATGATGCTCCGGATCGTTAGCGTTCCACTGGTTCCAGCTGTCATCGGGAAACGCTCTCAGCTGATTGTTGATCACTTCTGTCAGTTGCAGACCCGTCCCTTCCGATTGTGTTAACGAGGCGAACAGACGGTTGTCATGACTGACGGTAATGCCATTCCACACGCGTGGTGAGGTGGCGACCTGCTCCAGACGACTGTCCTGTTGCGTTGGCAACGTCACGGGCAGCGTGTCTTGTGCCAAAACCTGGGCGCTGCTGGCCAAAGCGATCATCGCGACCAGTGCTTTCAGTGAATGTTTCATCCTTTACTCCCTTGTTAAGCGCCACAAGGTGACGCGAACAGCGTGTTGCTCTGTTGTTAATGTCATTCCATCCTGGCAGCGTAGAGTGATAAATTATATTCTCTGAATTTTATCAATTGATTCCTGGTGGGAATGAATGGAACTGAAAGATCTGCATTATCTGCTGGCGGTGAAGGAAACAGGACATCTGGGTAAAGCGTCGCAATCCCTTGGTATCACTCAGCCCGCTTTAACCAAATGTCTGCAACGTCTGGAGAAGTTTTACGCCACGCGGTTAATTCTCAAGGTGGGGCGTGGGATGCAACTCACCGAAGCGGGACTACTACTTTGTGAACGTGCTCAAAAAGTCGTGCACATGATGCAGGTCACCCGACAGGATTTACAGGCGCTGGGTGCGGGAACGGCGGGTGTAATCCGGTTGGGCGTGGCGGCCACGGCAGCGGAATTTATGCTGCCAGTACTGAGTAAAGACCTGTTGCACAAAGCCCCAACCGCCAGACTCGAAGTGACGGTCGGGATGAATGATTTGCTGCAAAAGTTACTGCGTGAGAACAAGGTCGATCTGATTCTTGGTTTTCTGCCACAGGGGAACAGCGAGTTTATTACCCGTCCGCTGATTGAGGATCCGGTGGTGATTGCCGCCAGCCGTCACCATCCGCTGGCGAACATTCATCCGACGCCTGAACAGCTTGATGAATATAACTGGTTGTTACCTTCCGATAACGTTGCGACGCGTCAGTGGCTGGAACAACGCTTGCGCAGCGGTGGCTATGCGGCGCCGCGTGCGCAAATGGAAAGTAATACGCTGTCCCCGCTGCGCGCCGTACTGGCGCAAACCCAGTTGTTGAGTTTTCTTTCCCGCCGCTTATTAAAAGGTGAGGGCGGTGAGTTGATTGAAATTCCGCTGCCACTGGTCATGATGCCGCGTACCTTTGGCTGGCAATTCCGCTCTCTCAGTGAGCTTTCCCCCGCGTCACGTCTTCTGGTGGATTTGGCGGAAAAACGCTGGCCCTGGTGATCCGTTGAATACCATCACGACGAGAACCTGTGATTTATCACAGGTTTGCTCCAATAATCTGCGTGATAATGTCCGAAAATAACCCACCTGTATTATTAATCATTGAAGAATAAGGAAATATCCAAATGTAAAATTGCCGGATAACCGGTAACAATTTCTTGCAATAGTAATCTTAATGCGTATATTTCTCATTTGCTTTCTTAACGGCATCTTTACGGTCGTTCTGTTTGTGCCAGGACGGCACGGTCGGGAAATACCTCATCCTGATATCCCTTTTCAGCACGTTATTTATGGCTGGATCTAACAGACGTCAGCAGCTATGCCGCCAACACAAAATAACGATAAGTTGATTGAGGAATATTATGTCTTTCAAAGAAAAGCGCGTCAGGGAATCTGGCCGTGCGCCGCAACGTGCCTTGCGTGTCTCTCTGCTGGCTATGATGGTGGCGTCAGGTATTGCCCAGGCCGCTGATAGTAGCAACACAGAACAAACTCTGACTGTGGATGCCAGCGCCAGCAGCGATGCGCAAGAGCAGGCAGCAAAAGATTACAGCGTCCCGGTCACCCGTGCCGGTACCAAAATGGCATTGACCGCGCGTGATATTCCGCAATCGGTCAGCATTGTCAGCAAGCAACGCATGCAGGACCAGCAACTGCAATCCCTGAATGACGTCCTGTCGAATACCACAGGTATCAAAGGCGTCAGCGGCGACATGGATCGCACGAACTATTATTCGCGCGGTTTTATCATCGATAACTACATGATCGACGGCATTCCAACGGCGTTTGCTTCGCGCTGGAACTTGGGGGATGCCCAAACCGATATGGCGCTGTATGAGCGCGTTGAAGTGGTGCGTGGTGCAACGGGCCTGCTGACTGGCCCAGGTAACCCGTCTGCTGCGATTAACATGGTGCGTAAGCACGCCGACAGCAAAGAGTTTACCGGCAACCTGGAAGCGAGCTACGGCAGTTGGGATAAGCAACGTTACGTCGCCGATCTTTCCGCGCCTCTTTCGCCTGAAGGCAACGTGCGTGGTCGCGTGGTGGCGGGTTACGAAGATAAAAACAGCTTTATCGAGCGTTATGGCTTCGAGAAGAAATTCATCTACGGTGTGGTGGATGCTGACCTGACCGATAAAACCAAGCTGTCTGTGGGCTATGAGTTCACGCAGGTGAATACCGACTCGCCGATGTGGGGTGGTTCACCGCGTTGGTATACTGATGGTTCTCAGGTGAAATTGCGTCGCGGCTATAACACCTCAACGGATTGGGCGTATAACGACAAAGAAAACAAAAAAGTCTTTATTAACCTGCAGCAGAACTTCGATAACGGCTGGAACATCACGCTTAACGGCACGCATAACGAAATGTTCCTCGACAGTAAGCAGCTGTATATCGACGGCTATGTGAATAAAGATTCTGGTCTGCTGGTTAACCAGTACGATCCTTCCTATGCCTATGATGCGGTTGGCGGGACGGGTTATAACACCGGTAAACGCAAAGTGGATTCCGTCGATGCGTTTGCCAGTGGTCCATACGAAATGTTTGGCCGTCAGCATGAGTTGATGTTCGGTGTGAACTACAGCCGTCAGGACAACAAGTATTACAGCGCCTGGACCAACATTTCACCTGACCAGTTGGGTAATTTCTACGACTACAATGGGAACTATCCTGAGTCCGACTGGAACCCTCGTACCCCAGCGTCTGATACGCAACTGGTGCGTCAGAAATCGGCCTACCTTGCCACTCGCATTACTTTAGCCGATCCGCTGCATGCCATTTTAGGCGCACGTTACACCAACTGGAATCGCCAAGGTTTAACCACCCGGCAGGAAGAAAACAACATCACGCCATACGGTGGTTTGATTTGGGACTTCTATGATAACTGGTCAGCCTACGCCAGTTACACTTCGGTGTTCCAGCCACAGGATAGCCAGGATGCCTCCGGCCAGTTCCTGAATCCTGTCATTGGTAAAAACTACGAAGCGGGTGTGAAATCTGACTGGCTGAACAGCCGTCTGACCACCTCGGTGTCGATATTCCGCACTGAACTGGATAACGCGCCAGTGAGCACCGGAACGTACACGGCTTCAGGCAACGAAATCTTTGAAGGTAAGAATGGCGTGGTGAGCCGTGGTGTCGAGTTCGAAGTGAACGGTGCGCTGACAGACAACTGGCAGATGACCTTCGGCGGTACCACTTATGTGGCTGAAGATCGTGATGGTGAGAACTACAACTCACAGCTGCCACGCACCTCGTTTAACCTGTTCACCAGCTATCGTCTGCCGATGCTGGATCAGCTGACGCTGGGTGGTGGAGTCAACTGGCAGTCGAAGACCTACAAAGATATTACCGGTCCGGAAGGTGTGGGCACATGGCGTGCACGTCAGGGCAGCTATGCGCTGGTGGATCTGTTCGCGCGCTACGACGTGACCAAAAACGTCACCCTGCAGGCCAACCTGAACAACCTGTTCGACAAAGAGTATGACGAAAACGTCGGTAACGGCGGTATCGTTTACGGTACGCCGCGCAACTTCTCAGTTACCGCGTCTTATCGTTTCTGATTTCAACCAACCGGGCACGCAGCGATGCGTGCTCTGCCAGTATTCACGCGGGTGTTTGTGAGTTAATGGCAGGGGCGGCAAGGATGCCGGCCCGGCGTTCTTCACATCAGACTTGATAAATTCTCAACATCCCGCCGCAATATAATCCCCGTTTGCACTGATCGGCACCACGGTTAAAAACAGCACCAGCGCAAATAAGATCAGCAAAGCGCCTCCGGCAATACGTACCATCCCCAGTATTTGCTGCGTGCGTGGCGATGACTCAGCCAACCATAATTCTCCCGCGCGATGGCGAAAATGGCGTACAAACAGGGCCAGCGCGACCAGTGCCATACCGGTGCCGAGTGCCATGGTCATCACCGCAAACATGCCCCAACGGGTAATACCAATCACGCTAGCAAACAGCAGCACCGTGAGTGCGCCGCTGCAAGGGCGTACACCCGTGGCAATAATAATGCCGATCCACGCTTTCCAGTTATCCACTGATTCCGTAGTTATGCCGTGATGGTGGCCGCAGCCGTTATGATGCTGCTCATGCTCATGCTCATGCTCATGCTCATGCTCATGCTCATGCTCATGCTCATGCTCATGCTCATGCTCATGCTCATGTTGGTGCAGATGCTTATTGCGGGCTCGCCAGGCTTGCACCATCATCATCACGCCCAGCGCGGCGATAAACAGCGCGCTGGCTTTTTCCAGATACCAGCGACTGGTGCTGAGATCGCCGGTCGTCAGGTTAAAGCCAACGGCCAGGCTAAACACAAAGGCGATGGCGCTAAGGCCCTGCACCAGGCTGCCAAGAAACGGCACGGTGAGGGCGACACCACGCGGCGGTTGATGAGTGGTAAGCCAGGTGGTAACGATAAATTTGCCATGGCCGGGGCCAACCGCGTGCAAAATGCCATAAATAAAAGTCACGCCGATCAACCACAACCCCGCGCTGTATTGCCCGCTATTGATTTGCAGCAGATGCGTCACCAGCAGGCGGTGGAGTTGGATCTGCGTTTGCAGTGACCAGGCGAGAAAATCCGTCCAGTGGGAAAACAGCACGGCGAGCGCGGCAAAAATTGCCAGCGCTGCAAGGGTAAATCCGGTTTTGGAGGTCATCATCACTATCGACTGTCATGGCGCTAAAAATGACTAGCATGCGCCATCACACCACGAAGTAAAGCGGGATAGTGATCTTAGGCGATGGAACGCTTAAACAGCAGTGGAAAACAGTAATTCACGCAACCAGCGGTGTCCGGCATCGCGGTGCGTGCGTTCATGCCAGACCACGATTTTGTTGAACCCCTGGATTGCTAACGGAGGAGGCAAGACCTTCAAACCAGGTAAATCGTGCGTTAAGCGACGTGGCACCACGCTGATCAAATCACTGACGCGTAAGATCTCAGGTAAGACTAAAAAACTGCATACCGAAAGTGTCACACGTCGTGAACGTCCAATCGAGGCTAACGCCTCATCCGTCACGCCCTTGAAGTTGCCTCCCAAGTAGGAAACTAAGGCGTGGTCCTGTGCGCAGAAACTGTCGAGCGTTAAATCTTTCTGCGCAGACAGCGGGTGGTCCTCGCGCATGAGACACACATACTCTTCATCGTACAGCGAGCGGGCGTGCAGATCGGGTGGGGCACTGTCTGGCGTGATCAACGCGATATCGATGTCACCTCGTTCAAACTGCGCAGATAACTGCTCGTTGTTAACGGGCAATACCGCCACGCGGATACCCGGTGCCTGCACTCGTAATGCGGCCATAAAAGGCACAATGACCGCACGGAGAGCATAATCGGTGGCCGCGATTTTGATGGTCATTTCGGCGGTCGCAGCGTCAAAGGCTTTGGGCTGCAACAGTTCTGACACTTCCGCCAGTATGGCCTTCACGGGCTGAGCCAACTCCAGTGCCCGCATCGTTGGGACAACGCCGCGCTGCACCCGCGTGAACAGCGGATCATCAAAACACTCTCTCAGACGCGTTAGCATGCCGCTGACTGCGGGTTGCGTCAGGGCTAAACGCTCAGCCGCGCGGGTGACGCTGCGCTCATCCAGTAAGGCATCCAGCGCTTTGAGCAAATTGAGGTCGAGGTTGCGGATATCGGTTTTCATCATCTTCCGGCGATGGCGAGGCAATGCTTCATCTTACGCTGCCTCCAGATATCACGAAAACGTATATTAAAAATAAATAATGGCAATTGGTCTTATTTCATAGGGAGTCAGATACTTCACCTACGATTTATCCACGGTGAGACGAATGAAATGAAAATGAACGCGATTAACTGGCCAGAGGGATTTGTACCGGGCTTTAGCGATAACTACTGTTCCAACGAAGTGATCGTTGCAGGTTTGAGTACCCAGGATATCTGGCCGCTGTTGAACACGCCGTCACTCTGGCCGACTTATTATCAGAACTCGGCGAATGCGCGTTTCTATGACAACAAAGGCCCCGAACTGGCGCAGGGCGTCCGCTTCTATTTTGAAACCTTTGGCTTCCCGGTGGAAGCGCAGGTCACCGAGTACGTAGCACCCGAAGCGGGTGAAGCCGCCCGTGTTTCCTGGCACGGCTGGGCGGGCGAGGTGGGTAGCGAGGACCGTTTAGATGTTCTGCATGCCTGGCTGATTGAAGATCTCTCTGACAATCGCGTGCGCATCCTGACCCAGGAAACGCAAAACGGCAAACCGGCGGTTGAGCTGGCGAGCGCGAAACCCAATCCGATGATCAACGGTCATCAGGATTGGCTGGATGGACTGGTCGCGGCTGCGAAAGCGCGCAAATAATCCCTATATTTTCGCTTCACGCCGGTTCAGTGCTTGCTGTGCGCGTGTTTAAAGTGATCAATCCGCCAGCGCCTTATGCGCACTGGGCAGAACGCTATCAGGTAAGCGAAGGATAATCACTCACGGATAAAACGCAGCCTGGCACCGATAAACAAATGCCGGTGGCAGGTTGCGCATCACGCGTGTGCGCGTCCAGTAAAAATGCTGTGACAAGAGGGGTTCCGACAGCGACGTATATTGAAATTGCACAAACACGCCACCGGGAGTCAGCGCGCGGCTGATTTGCATTAAAATCCTTTCACGCAGCGCCTGCGGCAGGGATAGCAGCGGTAACCCCGAGAAAATCGCATCGTAGCCTGTGTCGAGTGTTTCTGCGGAATCCGCGTGTACCGTCAAACGGAGATCGTTGAACGCATTGAGTTTATGGGCTAGATGCGGATTGATTTCATATGCCGCCAGCGTTGCATCGGCTCTCATGCTATGTAGTAAATGACGCGTCAGCACACCATCGCCAGCGCCGAGTTCCGCAATCCGTTGCGTCTGCTGCCAATCTACGGCTTCAGACATGGTGCGACACAGCGCAGAAGAGGAAGGTGCGATAGAACCAAAAGCGCGCGGGTTGGCGAAAAATGCCTGTAAATAGCGGGTTTTTTCTTTAAGTAATGAATACGTCGTTGTGATCACGATTATTACCTCCGGGTTATTGGAGGTGATTCAACCATCAATTTCTTAAGCAAAGCTTAAAGCCGTATTCTTTTATGCCCAGATGACAAACTTGTCATGATAAAGAAATATCCTGGTATAAGTTCAGTTAAATCTCCCTCATTGCAAGGATTCTGAGCCTTTTAATTGGGTTTCCATAAAATCAGTCACATGGTGCATCCAGCATCGCATACCAAACAGATCCAGGATTAATCCGCTCCAAACCAGCGCCACACAAACCAGTAGAGCTAAAGCGACATAATAAGGGAATGCTGACATAAATCCGTCCTGGACATTAAAACATGCATGGCGCGACAGTATTCTATAAATGGAGCACGCCAGCAACCTAAATAGAATTTTTCGCCAGGCTTACACAACGCGATAAGAATTTCTGGTTAATTTGTGTAATACAGGTGCGTTAATTTCCCCCCACCGCAGATGCGCAGTAGGGGGACAATTTATTTAAGGGAAGGGTTAGCTTTTAGCGAAAATCCACAGATCCTCTTTCGGCAGTGAGACGCGGAAGCGCTGATTCCCGCGGAACTCCTTGCCATACGCGCGCAGCGCAAAATCATCCCCTTCGGTGCGGAACAGGTATTCCCAGCGATCGCCTAAATACATACTGGTGAGCAAGGGCAGCTCAAGTGCGTTGTCATCAGCGGTGTCAGCGATATTCATACGTTCGACGCGAATCACCGCTGTCCCATCCTGTCCAACCCGCACATCGCCACTCGGTTTACCCCATAGCGCCCATTTTGCCCCGGCAATGCGCGCCCGGCCGCCTTCAACGTGGGTGATTTTGCCGTGCAGACGGTTATTGCTACCCATAAACTCAGCGGCAAACAGCGTTGAGGGCTGGCTGTACATCTCTTGCGGTGTGCCTTGCTGTTCGATCACGCCGTTATTCAGCAACAGAATACGGTCAGAGATCGCCATGGCTTCGTTCTGGTCATGCGTCACCATTAAGGCAGACAGTCCGAGACGAATAATCAGCTCACGCAAGAACACGCGCGCCTCTTCACGCAGTTTGGCATCGAGGTTAGAGAGCGGCTCATCCAGCAAAATCACGGGCGGGTTGTAGACCAGCGCACGACCAATCGCCACGCGCTGCTGCTGACCGCCGGAAAGCTGATGCGGGTGGCGTTTGCCAAGATGCCCGAGCCCCAGTTGATCCAACACCGCCTGAACGCGTTGATTAATCTCTGCTGTGGCCACTTTGCGCAACTTGAGCGGGTAGGCCACGTTCTCAAATACGGTTTTGTGCGGCCACAGCGCGTAGGACTGAAAAACCAGGCCGAGATTGCGCTCTTCAGCTGGGATTTCACTTTTCGGCGTGCCATCAAACACCACATTTTTGCCGATAGTAATGCGCCCCTGTGACGGTTTTTCCAGACCAGCCACGGCACGCAATAAGGTGGTTTTGCCGCTGCCGGATGGGCCCAGCAGTGAAACCACTTCGCCTTTCTTCAACTGCATCGATACGCCTCTCAATACAGGATTATCGCCGTACATCAGATGCAAGTTATCTACCGATAATTCAATCATGTAATTTCACTCCAAAGCGTAACGCGATGCCGAGGCCGATCACCACCAGCACGATATTAATCAGGGAGAGCGCAGCCACGATATCAATGGCGCCCGCTGACCACAGTGAGACCAGCATTGAACCGATGGTTTCGGTGCCGGGTGACAGCAGATACACACCGGTTGAGTATTCGCGCTCAAAAATCAGGAACATCAGCAACCATGAGCCAATCAGGCCGTGGCGAGACAGCGGTACGGTCACGTGACGCGTGGTTTGTCCCGGGGTGGCACCCACGCTGCGTGCAGCTTCTTCCAGTTCCGGGCCGACCTGCAACAGCGTTGAAGAGATCAGGCGCAAGCCATAAGCCATCCACACCACGGTGTAAGCCAGCCAGACGCTAAAGATGGTTTGACGCAACGAGCGGAGCCAAACAATAAAGTTTTCGCGCAGCCAGTCAGCAACCAGCAGGCTGGAGAGCCAGCCGTTTTTCAGGGACTGATCGAGCCACATCGGAATGAACAGGAACACCCAGAGAAAAGCCAGACCGGCTAACAGACCCGGCACGGCACGCGGCACCAGCACGCTGTAATCCAGGAAACGTGTAACCTGATCCTGCTTGCGATGCATGGCGATGCCGACAAACAAATAACAGATCACCGCCACCGCGCCACCGATCACCCCAATCAGCATCGAGTTGACGATGGCACGCAAAAGATTGGGTTGATCCCAGATACTGCGGAAGGTCGCGAAGGATATTTCATCCCACAGTGAGACGCCGACGCCCCAATGCGAGATGAACGCACGCATCACCACGCCCAGTAGTGGCACGCCGATGGTGATGGTCAGCCAGGCCAACACCACCGCACCGGCAATCCAGCGCCATTTGCCCAGAGGCAGGGCGCGCGCTTGTGACGCTTTGCCTTTCATGGTGACAAAACGGTTGGTGGTGCGCATCAGCCAGCGCTGCAGCATCACCAGCGGCACGGTAAAGCAGATCAGCACCACGGCAACAGCGGCCATCAGGTGGTAAGAAGGGGTGCCGAGCTTGTTAGTCAGCTTATACAGATAGGTGGCGAGCACCATGTTGCCTTCCGGATCGCCCAATACCAGCATCAGGCCGAACACCTCTAATCCCAGGAAGAATAGCAGCACACAGGCATACAGAATCGAAGGGCGCACCATCGGCAGGCTGACCGAAGTCATTACCTGCAACGGTGAAGCGCCGACTGTGCGCGCGGCTTCCTCTACATCGGAGCTGACGCTGCGCAGTGCCGATGAAATATAGAGATAGGCGTGTGGCACGTGAGTGAGTCCGGCGATCACCACGATGCTGGTCATCGAATAGATATTCCACGGCACCACGCCAAACAGTTGATTCGCCCATTGAGACAAGAATCCCACCGGCCCGGCGGCAACCACATAGCCAAAGGCCAATACCATCGGTGACACAAAGATCGGCACCAGAATCAACGGCTCAATCAGGCGGCGTCCTGGCAGGTTGGTTCTGACCATCAGGAAGGCCAAAATACCGCCGAGTGGAATAGCAATGATCACCAGACCAAACGCCAGAATAAAGCCCGACTCCAGCGCCTTATAAAAATCAGGATCGGAGAAAATAAATCCAAAAGAACCGAGAGTCAGCTCTTTCTTTTTGGCAAAGAATGGCGCGGAGAGAAAACTCTGCACCACAATAAACATCAGCGGTACGTAAATAACCAATGCCGTGATCAGAACAATCAATGCACGTGGCAAACTCTGCCACTTTTTCAGTAACCTGCTCATATGCCAACCCTATCAAACACCGGAGGCGAAAGGAGATGTTATGCGCCGCGACGGGCGCATAACGTGGGGAGCATTATTTCCCGGCGGCGGTACGCCACTGTTTAATAAATTCCAGGCGTTTTGCCGGTTCCAGATATTCCAGCAGAGATTCATCCACCGGAATCGGCTTCAAGGCATTGCCCAACGTTTTGGTCATACCGTCAATATCGTTTTTGCCTTCAATATCATTGCGCAGGGAAGGGATGTCCGCCTGATTCGCCAGAATGCTCTGTCCCTTTTCTGACAATACATAATCCAGCCACAATTTAGCGGCGTTCTCATGCTCACCCTCTTCGGTGATAAACGAAACGCGAGACAGCACCAGGATATAATCTTTCGGATAAGCGATGCCCAAAGCCGGATCGTTCTTCGCTCGGGCTTCGGCATAAGAACCGAGAATATTAAAGCCAATCAAATTCTCGCCTGAAGAGACGCGCTCCATCATCGTGCCAGTCGAAGATTGTACCGTCAGACCGCCTTTCGCCATCCCCGCCAGATTTTCTTTGTAGTGCGGATCCACTTTGCTGTCCTGAACCGTCAGCATGAAACCTAATCCTGATTTTTCAATATCGTAAGTGGTCACTTTATTTTTGAATTTAGCCGGATCGGCTGCAATCATTTTAGCCAGTGCGGTGTGAGAGTCAGGCGCGGTGTCTTTTGGGATGAGTTTATTGTTGTAAATAAACACCACCGGTTCGTAGGTCGTGCCGTAAGCTTTATTTTGCCACACTGCCCATTTTGGTATTTTTCCCTGCTCAGGAGAGGCATATTCCGCAGCGTAGTCGGTGGCCAGCTTCAACGCGGTATCCATTGATGAGCTCCACACCACATCACCGCTGCCGCTACCCGAAGCCTGCTCGCTAATATAGCGGTTGTAGAGTTCGGTGCTGTTCATGTCGTTATATTCCACTTTGATGCCCGGATAGAGCGACTCAAAGCCTTTGATCAACGGTCCCGCCGCTTTGGTATCTGTCGTGGAATAGACCACGACTTTTCCTTCTTTGGTACCGGCATCGATAATTTTCTGATAATCAGCAGGATAACCAGCAGGCACAGCAGCGATCGCAGAGAAGGAGAGCCCGGCCATTACAGAGGTTGTTAAAAAACGCAGTGAGGTTTTCATACAGATCCTTTTGGTTACATTTGTTACAAGAATTTAACAGTAACCCATTGCGACCCCGATGCAATCCGCTCTGTAAAGTTTTTACAGCTTTTGTGACCTTAGTTAAATTATTCATTTCTTCGATAAATTATTTCACTCTCATTATTGGACTAATAAATCATTTTTCAGTGATGCGCTCATGAAATCCTTAATTGAACATTAAGAAAGAGATTCATTTATTAAGTTTTCAGAAAAAGATAATCACAAGCGGAAAAACTATTTTTCCCTTTTAAGGGAGATTTAAGTTTACCCGGTCATCATGAGCGCAATATGTTGACGGGGAAACCGATCATGACTGACACCTTCTCAGAATTAAAAGCGAAAGTACCGCAAGCCACGTTGTTGTTTTGGGTGCTAAAAATGATGTCTACGACGGTCGGTGAAACCGGCGCTGACTGGATCAACTTTGGGCTGGGCTTTGGGCTTACCGGCACGTCCCTTATTTCTGCACTGCTGTTTTTATTTATCCTGCTATTTCAGCTGCGCGCACCCCGTTATATCCCATGGCTTTATTGGCTAACGGTGTTAATGGTGAGCATTACCGGGACCTTACTTACTGACTATTTGACCGATCAAATGCAGGTGCCACTGCTCTATTCAGTGGCGATGTTTGGATCGGGCCTGGTGATGGTGTTGATGTTTTGGCATCGCACTGAAGGCACGCTGGAATTCTCATCCATCAATACCAAAGGTCGTGAAATCTATTACTGGCTCGCCATTATGATCACCTTCGCGTTTGGTACGGCGCTGGGTGATGCGTTAGCGGAAAGATTATCGCTCGGTTACCTGACCACCACCCTGTTGTTTGCGGTGCTGATTGCGGCAACTGCGGCGCTCTGGCGTATCGGCAGGCTCAGCAGCGTGGCCTGTTTCTGGACGGTTTATGTGCTGACGCGCCCATTAGGCGCCTCCCTCGCCGATCTGTTCTCTCAACCGATTAAAGAGGGCGGATTGGGTTACGGCACCACGCCGGTCAATATTATTTTCCTGCTGGCGATGGCGATATTAATCGGCGCATCAACACTCTACGGCCACTCTTCGCGCCAGATATCCAAACTCTAACCCGATCAGGAATGAATATATGCTTCAGCATCTGATGGATTATCTCTCGGGCAGTCACCTGATTGCCCTGGTTAACGCCGACCCGTTGTGGGTGGTGGCGATCGTTGCGATGATGATTTTATGCGAAACCGGTTTAGTCATTTTGCCGTTTCTGCCAGGTGATTCGTTGTTATTCACCACAGGCGCCTTTTTACCGGCCACCTCTCTTTCACCTGTCACGGTGATCGCCCTGTTAACCGTTGCCGCGTTTATCGGCGATACGCTGAATTACCATATTGGCAAAGGTGCGGTGGGGCGGTTTATTTTACGCCGCCAGTGGCTGAAAGTTCAGCATCGTGAAAAGACGGAAGCCTTCTTTGGCAAATATGGCGCCGCCACCGTGTTTATCGGTCGCTTCGTGCCGATTGTGCGGACGCTCGCGCCGTTTATTGCCGGCCTGTCATCCATGCCTCGTTCGACATTCCTGCTGTGGAACTTCGCCGGAGGACTGGCCTGGTGTGGCGGTTTTATTGCGCTCGGTTATTTCCTTGGCGATATGCCCTGGGTGCGCGATCACCGCGAGTGGCTGGCGCTCGGCATCATTGGCGTTTCACTGCTGCCAGTGCTGACTGCGGTGATACGTCCTGCTCAGCAGGAAGAGTCATGAGAGTGCTGCTGGTCGAGGATGACCGCATGATCGGGGATGCGGTGTATGCGGCGCTAAAGGATGCCGCCTACGCCGCCGACTGGGTTCGTGATGGCGAACAGGCGCTGCTGAGTCTGGCCACGCACAGCTACGATTTGGTGCTGCTCGATCTGGGGTTACCGCGTCGCGATGGCGTGGAGGTGCTGCAACAACTGCGTCTACAGGGCAACCAGGTACCGCTACTGATCGTGACCGCGCGCGATGCACTGGAAGATCGTCTGAATGGCCTGGACGCGGGTGCCGACGATTATGTGCTCAAGCCCTTTGCCATGAGTGAACTGCTGGCGCGTGCGCGTGCGGTGATGCGGCGCAAAGCAGGCAATGCCGCGCCGTTGATGAGCAATGGTCGGTTTACGCTGAACCCGGCGACCCGCCAGGTGTGTCATCTGCAACGTGACGAAACCCACACGCTGTCGGCTCGTGAGTATGCGCTGTTGCAGGCGCTGATCGCCCAGCCCGGTCAGATTTTTTCGCGCAGCGAGTTAGAAAGCAAAATCTACGGCTGGGGCGAGGAAGTCGAGAGTAACGCGATTGAGTATTTCATTCACTCGCTGCGGAAAAAGCTTGGTAGCGATGCGATTCAGAACGTGCGGGGCGTGGGATGGAAAGTCTCAAAAGACGCCTGAGTGAATCCGTGCAGTTGCGGTTGTCGCTGGTGCTGTGTGTCGCCGTTGGCAGCATCGCCTTTCTCAGCGGTGTGCTGGGATTTCTCTCTGCGTGGGATGAAGCACATGAGTTGCAGGATTCCTCGCTGCAGCAAATCGCCAGTCTCGCCAAAGACGGCATGCTGACGCCCGGCAACAGCAGTTTCATTAGCCCACCGCTACAGGATGAAGAAGCCTCACGCATTGTGGTGCACTTTATCATGCCTGATGCTGCGCCAGCTGCTGATTTTCCGCTGCCCACGCATTTGGATGTGGGTTTTCACACCTTGAAAGTGAATCAACAAAGCTACCGCGTGCTGATAGAAAATATGGCGGGTGGCGTGCGCGTCGCGGTGGCACAGCGTGCTTCAGTACAGGAAAGTGTCGCGCTCTCATCCGCGCTACGCACACTGGTGCCGTTTGGCATTCTGTTCCCGGTATTGCTGTATTTAATCGCCGATCTGGTGAAGAAGATATTCAGGCCCATCAGACAGTTGGCCGCAGAGGTCGATCAGCAGCGCGACAGTGCCGCGATGTCGCTGAATGGCGCAACCATTCCCCGTGAAATCCAGCCCTTTATCACGGCGATCAATCGCCTGCTGCAACGTTCTTCTGACGCTATCACGTTGCAACGACGCTTTGTCGCCGATGCCGCTCACGAGCTGCGCTCCCCATTAACCGCGCTGATGCTGCAATCCGAGCGGCTGGCAAGCAGCGAACTTCCACCTGAGAGCCAGCATCGGCTGCGCGATCTACGTGCCGGTATGGAGCGTGCCAGCTGGCTGGTGGAGCAACTGCTGACCTTAAGCCGCGCCCAGAGTGGGGAAGCGGTGGCACTGCCGCCGGTCGAGCGCATACAAGTGTTCGCGGTGGTGAAACAGGTGATTTCCGATCTGCACCCGTTAGCGGAGCACAAAGTCCAGGATCTGGGAGTTCTCAGCATCAGTGATGCGGTGGTGAGGGTTCGTCCCTCTGATCTCTATACCGTGCTGCGCAACCTGTTGCACAACGCTATTCAATACACGCCGGAAGGTGGATGCATCGATATGGCTATCGAAAAGCATCACGGACAGGTGTTGATCACCGTCGAAGATTCCGGCCCCGGTATTCCCGCTGATAAACACACGCGAGTGTTTGACGCTTTTTATCGCATGGAAGGCAATGACGCCAACGGCTCAGGCTTAGGTCTGTCGATTGTCCACGCCATGCTGGTTCGTATGCAGGGTGAGGTGGTACTCGCTCCCGCCTCACGCTTCCCGTCAGGTTTAAAGGTAAGTGTTTCCCTGCCACTGGCTTAATTGATTACAAGGAGATAGCGATGTTTCTGACATCTGAGAACGCGGAAAATATTAACGATACGGTTTTTCTGCTGTTAAATGCGCCGGCACATGCATCGACGGCAATGCTGAGTTTTGGCAATGCCTGCGCGTCGTGGCTGATATTTACCTACCCGCTGGCGTTACTGATTTATTGGTTTAGTTTTAATCGCAATCATCAACAGGTGGCGTTGTCCGCTTTATTGACGTCACTGATAGCCTTGAGTATCAACGTGATCATCGGGGATTTCTTCCCGCATCCACGCCCCTTTATGGTGCCGATTGGCCACACCTTTATTTCCCACGTCTCAGACTCTTCATTCCCGAGCGATCATATGACCCTGGCCTGCGCGGTGACCTTTAGCTTGTTCTTTAGCCAACGGCTGATATTGGGTGCTGTATTGCTGATATTAAGTGGCTTTATTGCCTGGGGCCGAATCTATATGGGGGTGCATTTCCCTGGCGATATGCTGGGTTCCGTTCTGGTGGCATTAGGTTGTGCCTTCGCCGTTAATAAAGCGGAACCGTTACTCATTCCACTGTTTGATAAACTCAGTGATCTGAATGCTTATGTATTCGGCTATTTAAAGCTCACGCGCGCCAAACATTAATTTGAGGGTAAATAAACCGATGCGATTTTTAACGCGCCCTTATCTTGCGCTGATAATCTGCTGTGCATCATTGTTTGCTATTCCGCTGTTTGCCTGGGGCATTCACTGGAACTGGAATGCCAACGATCAATCCGCGCTATTATGGTGGTTTTATTTGCTGACGCAGACCGTGAGTAAACCTTTTGGCTTTATCACTTCGGCGTTAATGCTGTTTGTTTTGATTTATACCTTAAATATTCGCCGGGGAGAGTGGCTTAAATTTGCGCTGGTGATGTTGTTGCCGGTGATTGTCGGGCAAGTGGCGGTGAGCGAAATTAAAAAGACTAACCAGGAGCCACGCCCCTATGTGGTGTGGCTGAGTCAGACGGACACTGAGATCGATCGTCACTTTTATCAGGATGCTCCTGTCCAGCGGCAGCAGTTGATTACCCAGCGACTGGTTAATAACACCCAGATTCCGGATTGGCAGAAGCAGCACTGGCTGCAGCAGGTCGATCCGGCGTTTCCTTCCGGCCATACAATTTTTGCTGCTACCTGGGCACTCATGGCAGTGGCGCTGCTGGTGGCGCGGGGGAGATGGCTACTGGCGGGAGGGGTGCTGCTGTGGGCTTATGGCGTGATCATCAGCCGTCTGGCACTGGGTATGCACTGGCCGGGGGATCTGTTTACGTCGATTATGATCGCGCTGTATCTGAGTTTGCCGGCGGTGTGGTGGTGGTTGCGGTGGCAGTCATAGTCGCGGGGTGCGGGCCTTAACGCCTCTGCGGCTGCCGGGCCGTCCTCGCGCCGCTAGCGCGGTGCCTTCGGCTTCCACGTCGTGCCAACGGAACGTTCGGGTAAGGCCGTCCTGGCCAACCCGAACTGCCTTGCGCATCCCTGCGCCAGGCTCCTGGCCCAACGTAAAAGCCTCAGCGCTGCGGATAGCCCTTGCAGCCGCAGAGGCGTTATGGCCATTAGCATCAAGCCCTTTTTAGCTAAACTTACTCAAGCTATTGAGTAGATTTATTGCTGTTGATAGACCGGTGAATGCACCGATTTATCGGTCAAAGGGTGTTGCTGGCTGTCATTATCAAAATGACGGGGTTGATCCTCATCTCCCATATTAATTTTGCGCTCGCCGAGATCGAAAGGATAATTCTCGTACAGTTTATTTGGTGTGCCGGGATGCCAACTGGCGGGAGTTAATAGCCAGGTATTGGCGGTGCGTTCGACGCCGATATTGGCTTCAACCTGAGTGACAGCTAACAGGGAAAACGCGGCTAAAAGAATCATCACTAATTTCTGTTTCATGGTGGTCACCTTGTGGTTAATAACAACGGTTGTGTTGATAGCGTTATTTTCTCACTGTGGTGGTGACCACACTCAAACCTGAAGATGACAATTTTGACAGGCGATATTATTGCGGAATCGAGAAAGTAAAGGTGCTGCCTTTACCGAGTGTGCTGATGACCGCGACTTTACCGCCGTGCAACTCGGCGATGGTTTTCACAATCGCTAATCCCAGGCCGGTATTTTCGGTGCTGGTGCGTGAAGGGTCGGCACGATAAAAACGCTCAAACAGATGCGGAAGATGTTCGGGTTCGATGCCTTCACCATTATCCTGCACGCTAAAATGCAGCCAGTGAGGCTCGCGGACGGCGCGCAGAGTGATCTCACCGCCATTGGGCGTGTAGTGCAGAGCATTCGACAGCAGGTTAGAAATGGCGCGCTGAAAATGTAGCGGATCAGCGATAAATGACTCTTCGCCCGTTTGTATCAGCGTGATGTTCTTCTCCTCCGCCAGAATGTCGTAAAAGCCAATCAGACGACGGAACTCATTGGCGCTATTCAGCGACTCCTTTTTCAACGGCTCGCGACTGTTATCGGCACGCGCCAAAAACAGCATCGAGGAGACGGTGCGCGACAGTCGTTCACCTTCTTCCACTATCGCCTCTAACGTCTCCTGATAATCTGCCGCACTGCGCGGTTGATTCAGGGTCACGCTGGCTGCTGAAATCAAATTATTGATCGGTGCGCGCAGCTCATGCGCGAGGTCGGAAGAGAAGCGCGTCAGCTGGGCAAAGGAGGCTTCCAGTCTCGTGAGCATACTGTCGAACGAAGAGGCTAACACCACTAATTCTGACGGCCAGCGCTCGGTGGCCAACCGCGTGTGCAGCTCTTCCACGTTGATGGTCTCAATCTGGCGACTGATCACCCGCAGCGGACGCAAGCCTCGACGCGCCAGACCATAGCCGCAGGCAGCAAACAGCAGGATCGCCAGCGCAGCAGCAATCTGCATGCGCGCCCAGTAATTTTCGATAATTTCATTATTGCGTGAGACGTTGAGCGCGGCCTGCACCAGCCACAGCTCTTTGTCTTTGAGCGGGAAAGTGGTGGCGGTAATCAGATACTTCTCGTGCAGCTCACCGTCATGGTGCTTCCAGCTCTGGTAGTTAAAGTCTTTGGTCGGGGCAGGATAGGCGGATTGCGGTACGCGCATATTTTTCGACTGAGACCAGACCTTGCCATCCGGGCTGATAATGCGCAGTGACAGGCGATCCTGCTCAGCGATGAACTCGAACAACTCCTTTTGCCACTGCTCCTGCGGACCCTGACGTTCGCTGATGGTGCTGGCAATCTCTTTCTGGAACTGTAACGTGCTGCGCAACTCATTGACATCCTTGCTGTTGAGCTGGTCGCGTAACGTTTGATAGAGCAGGCCGGAGACGCTGTACAGGACTATCGCCATCGCCACAGAGAAGAACAGGGTGAGACGAACGGTGATCGGGACGTTACGGGGTATCAGCATGCTCTTTTTCTTCCAGGACATAACCGGCACCCCGGATGGTGTGCAGCAGTTTTACCTTGTAGTTATCATCAATTTTGCCGCGCAAACGGCGGATCGCCACGTCAATCACGTTGGTTTCAGGATCGAAATTCATGTCCCACACCTGCTCGGCGATCACCGTTCGCGATAACACTTCACCGCTGCGGCGCATCAACAGGCTCAGCAGCAGAAACTCTTTCTGCGTCAGCTCGATGCGGTTACCCTCGCGTGAGACTTTGTGCTTCACAAAATCCAGCACCAGCCCGCCAATCTGCAACTGGGATTCGTCATTGCTCAACACTGCACTGGGCGTCTGACGGCGTAGGATCACCCGCGCGCGTGCCAGCAGTTCACTGAAAGAGAAGGGCTTGATCAGGTAATCTTCCGCGCCCAGCTCCAGCCCTTTGACGCGATCTTCAATATCGTCTCTCGCGGTGAGAAACATGACCGGTGTGGCGCGATCGGCTTGCCGCGCCATCTCCAGCAGCTTCCAGCCATTGATACCGGGCAACATCACATCGAGGATTGCCAGGTCATAATCGTGGGTAAGCAGCAGGTGCAGACCATCAATACCGTTGGCGGCCACATCCACCACAAAGTCATTCTCGCGCAGGCCTTTGGCGATGTAATCCGCCGCCATCTGCTGGTCTTCTACCAATAACAGTCTCATGCTTCCTCCGTTGCGTGGGTCAGCGCATCCAGCCGCGAACCGGTACGGTCAAACAGTAGATACAGTACCGGCGTGATAAACAGGGTGATGAATTGTGAAAACACCAGGCCACCGACCACGGCCACGCCCATCGGCTGGCGTAACTCGGCGCCAGCACCCCAGCCGCAGGCAATCGGTAGCGCACCCATGATGGCGCACAGGGTGGTCATCATGATGGGACGGAAACGCTGCAAACAGGCCTGAATGATGGCGTCATGTGCGCTCAACCCCTGTTCACGCTGCGCCGACAAGGCAAAATCGATCATCATGATGGCGTTCTTTTTCACGATACCAATCAGCAGCAAGATGCCGATCATGGCAATAAAGGTCAGGTCCAGTCCCATCAATCTGAGCGACAGCAGCGCGCCAACGGCTGCAGAGGGCAGGCCCAGCAAAATGGTAATGGGGTGGATCCAGCTCTCATACAGTATGCCGAGAATCACATAAATCACCGCCAGCGCCAGCACGATCAACCACACCTGGCTACTCTGAGACTGCTGAAACAGCGCCGCTTGTCCGGCGTAGTTGCCAAACACCGTGGCGGGCAGGTTGATGGCGCTTTCCGCCTGGCTGATGGCTTGCGTGGCATCGGACAGAGACTTGCCTGGCGCAAGGTCAAAGGAAATGGTAATCGCGGGCAACTGGCCCTGATGGTTCACGGCGGTGACGCCCTGTACGCGGCTGATGTGCGTGAAGGTCGACAGCGGCAACAGATCGCCCGACGCAGAACGGACATAGATCTGTGACAGGTCACTCTCGTTCTGACGGAACGGTTGCTGCACTTCCATGATCACCTCATAGCTGTCTTCCGGTGCATAGATGGTGGAAGCCTGCAATGTGCCAAAGGCGGCGTACAAATTGCTGCGGATCTGGTCGAGATCGACGCCCAGTAGTGAAGCTTTGTTACGGTCAATGGTGAGCTGCGCCTGTAAACCGTTGAGCTGGGCATCGCTGTTCACACCGACAAACACGCCGCTCTTGTTCATCTCCGCCATCAGTTGATTAGTGTAGTCGTTGAGGCTTAAGCCGCTGCTGCTGCTCACCGATTGCAGCGTGTACTGATAAGTACTTTTCGCTGCACGGCCTCCAACCTTAAAGTTCTGCACCGGACTGAAGAACACCTGGATACCCGGCATGTAGTGGGTTTCAGCCCGCATCTGCTGCAATACTTGCGCCATGGCCGGGCGCTGGCTGGCGTCCTTCAGCGTAATGTTGAGCTGAGTGGTGTCGTGATCCACTTTCGTCACCAATGTCTCAACCGCGCTGTCCTTTAACAGCGTATTACCCAACTGGAAGGCCACTTCTTTACGTGCGTCGTAGGACATATCCTGCGGCGTATCGATATTCGCTGTGACCTGGCCGATATCCTCCTGTGGGAAGAAACCTTTGGGGGCACTGGTATACAGCCAGGCGGTGAGTGCCACGGTTAACACCGCCACCGAAAGCGTGACCGCGCGGTGATCCACCGCCCAATTCAATCCGCGCGCATAGTGCTGGCGCAGATTCTCAAACCCGCGCTCAAACAGCTGGCTCCATGCCGGTTCAGGTTTGGCGTGATGAGGATCATGACGCATCAACATTGGCACCAGCAGCGGGATGATGGTGAGTGAGGCGGCGGCCGATACCAGAATCGCCAGTGACACCACCCAGGCAAATTCATGGAACAGCAAGCCCATGGTGCCGGGCATAAAGAAGATGGGGATAAACACCGCCACCAGCGACAGCGAGATGGAAATCACGGTAAAGCCGACTTCCCTGACGCCTTTCAGCGCAGCCTTTTTAGGATCTTCGCCCTGTTCGATGTAGCGCATGATATTTTCCAGCACCACAATCGCATCATCCACCACCAGCCCGACGGCGATGGTCAACCCCATCAATGAAATGTTATCGAGGCTCAAACCAAAGGCATACATCAGGCCAAACGCACCCAGCAGCGAAATCGGCACGCTCAATGCCGGGATCACCGTGGCGCGCACATGGCGCAGGAACAGCAGGATCACCATGATCACCAGCGCAATGGTCAGCAGCAGGGTGAGGTTGACGTCGTGAATGGCGTTGCGTACCGAGATCGAACGGTCATTCAGCAACTGCATGTGCACCGACGCGGGCATCTGCTGCTGTAATTTTGGTAACAGTTGCTTGATGGTGTCGAGCGTCGCCACCAGATTAGCACCCGGCTGGCGTGTCACACTCAGCACGATGGCGGTGTGATTATTCACCGCACTGTGGCTCAGGGTGTTTTCGATGCTGTCCTGCACGCTGGCAATGTCTGAAAGCCTGACCGGCTGGCCATTGCGCGTTGCCACCACCACCTGACTGAAGTCGCTGGCATTACGCAGGTCGCCGCTGGTCTGCAACATCATCATTTGCCGTTTGCCATCCAGCTCACCCACCGGAGAATTGTCATTGGCTGCTTTCAGCGCGGTGTGCAGTTCTTCCAGCGTCATGTTGGTGGCAGCAAGCTTGGCGGGATCGACTTCCACGCGCACGGCATAGCGCTTCTGACCAATCACCGTGACTTCCGCCACGCCCTTGATCATCGACAGCGACGGCGAGATCAGATCGTCCGAGTAACGGTTGAGATCGGAGAGCGTCATCGAGGGCGAATCCAGACTGATCTGTGCAATTGGCGCATCCGCGGGATTCACTTTGCGGAAGGTCGGCGGCGTGGTCATCTGCGAAGGCAGTTTTTTCAGTGACTGATACAGCGCGGCTTGAACATCAACCGAGGCCGAATCGATGTTAACCGAGGGATCGAACTCCAGCACGATGGTGGTGGCGCCTTCGAGGTTGGTCGAGGTCATGGTCGCCACACCCGGAATAGTCGCCAGATTCTTCTCCAGCGGGGTGGCCACTGAGGAAGCCATGGTTTCCGGGCTGGCACCTGACAGTGAGGCGTTCACTTTGATGGTGGGCGTATCAAATGTGGGCAGGGCGGCCACCGGCAAATGCTGCCAGCACACTTCACCTGCCACCATGATGGCGATCCAAAACAACAGCACGGCAATCGGCCGCTGCAAACAGCGTTCAGAGAAGGTCATGGCTGCATTACCGCCTTATCAATGTTGCTGGCGATTTGCACCGTCATGCCGGGGCGTAAGTTATTCGCACCTTCATTCACCACTTTAGTGCCTTGCGCGAGTCCATTGATCACCGCCAGCGACTGCTGCACGCGCAGCAGTGTAATGGTTTGTGCTTGCGCCTGATTGTGCCCATCAATTACATAGACGAAGTGACCATCGGGGCCGTTTTGCACGGCTTGCGGCGGCAAAACTACGGCATCGGGCGTGACGCCCGCATCAACTTTGACGTTCTGGAACAGACCGGGCCACAGCAGGTGCTGATGGTTATCGAAGTGGGCTTTAAGCGTAATGGTGCCGCTGGTGGTGCTGACGCTGTTATCAATAAAGTCGAGGGTGCCTGGCGTCGGCTTACCGCTGGCATCCTCCACCCAGACGGTCACCGGGCCTTGTGACTGAGCAGCCAGTACGGGCTTTAGATCGTTCTCAGGCAGGGTGAAAGCGACACCAATCGGGTCGAACTGAATGAGCGATACCAGAGGCAAGGTACTGCCGGGTTGCACCAGGCTGCCGGGATGCACATTCAGCGCCCCGGTTTTTCCACCAACAGGTGCGGTAATGCGCGTATAGCCGAGGTTGACCTGTGCAGTTTGCACATCTTGCTGTGCGGCCTTGAACTGAGCCTGATACTGCTGAAGGTTACTTTGCAGCGTGTCCCAGTCAGACAAAGAGATGTAGTTTTTCGCTTTTAACAGGCGACCGCGTTGCAGATCATTCTGTGCTTTCACCAGCAACGCTTTGGATTCCCCTGCCGCGGCCACCGCCCGATCATAGGCGGCCTGCTGGCTGGCATCATCAAGCGTAAACAGTTGCTGCCCGGCTTTAACGAAATCCCCTTCATGGAAATCGACACTTTTCACCGTGCCAGTGAGTTGCGCCTGGATATCCACCTGGTTGAGTGGCACCACATGGCCCTGTGTTGCCAGCGTAATCGGCAGCGGTTTCACCGTGGCACTGATCATGCTCACCAGCACCGGGGCGTGGGCGGGTTTCACGGCCGCATCGGCCGGTTGTTTCGGCCAGAAATACCAGCCGCTCCCGCCGACGATCAAGCCGACCATCAGCAGAAGGGAGTGTTTAGATTGAAAAGCCATGGTGCCTCGACGAGCGTTGTCATTTTTCACAAGTTTATCGAAGGCCACCGAACAGAATGGAAAGAGGCAGATGACAAATTTGTCATCTTCAGATGCGCAGATACTTCAGTGGGTTACAAAAAGAAAAACGCCACAGTGTGGCGTTTTAGCGGGTGAACCAGATAGTCAGAAAACTCACAACGGCAAACAGGCTCAGCGCCAGCGCCATATATTCGCTGGCGGGACGAACAAACATCGATTTCATAAAAATATCCTCGTGGTCATGAGGCTATTTTCGCGAATCAAGATTAATTCAACCTTAGGACTGATGCGCTTCGGTTAGCCGCCCCAAAAAAATCAATTGTGGGTCCAGTAGGTGCCGGTTTCTGGAATCGGCAGGAACTGCCGGTTCATCTCTCTTAGCGTGTCGTCGGGAGAAAGATCGTGGAACAGCTGTGGATGGAACGTTTTGGCAAAAAATTCGGCGGCCAGCAGATGCCATGGGCTCATGTAGAAGTTTTGCCAGAAGGCGGCGGCGCGCTGCTGTTGCAGGGCGGGCAGGGCCGAGACCGTGCTATCCTGGGCTAACGCACGCAGGAAGGTGGTTTTGGCTTGTTCCGCATTCACCAGTGGCCCGAGTTGCAGCGCGCTGGTCTCTTCCGGGCCCGAAGATCCGGTGGCGATATAAATATCGGGATTAGCGGCAATCACTGCTTCCGGGTTGAGCTGACCAAACACGGCGGGGAAACGCCCGGCGGCAATATTGTCGCCCCCGGCGAAGGCGATCAAATCCGCCAGATTGCCATGCGCCACCGTGGTACAGCATTCGGCTTTCTTACCCAGATGTAATTGCAGCATCACTTTCGGCCGCGTACCGTGCCAGTTGGCTAAGCGATCGTGAATACGCTGCATGTGCTGCTGATAGAACGCGATAAAGCGTTCGCTTTTGGCTTCATCATTGAGTGCTGCACCGAGCGTACGCAGACTGGCAACGGTATTCGTCAGCGGATCAACGCGGAAATCGAGAAACAGCACTGGGATATTCGCGGCCTGTAGCTGCAGCATAAACTGCGAGTTATTGGGCGGAGTACGCGCATACACCGGCAGGATCACCAAATCCGGCTGCAGCGCGATAATCTTCTCTACGTTCAGCTGCGAGAAGTTAGAGTTGCCAATCTGGGTAATCTTGCCAATCTCCGGGAAGGCTTTGACGTAACGATCCCAGGTCTGTTTATCCAGATTGCGCAGATCTGCAGGCCAGCCCACCACCCGTTTCGCCGGGTTGCCGTCTTCCACCAGGGCGAGGGTATAGATCATCCGGCTTTCGCCAATCACAATCCGCTGTGGATTGTCCGGAACCTTCACCTGGCGTTGCAGGCTATCCGTCAGGGTTTTGCTCTGCGCCGCCAGTGGCAATACCAGCAGCAAAGTCAGTAGCACTCTTTTCATCGCATTGCTCACAGTGGGCTCCGCCCTGAAAGGCGGAGCGCAACAGATTAGAAGTCGACAGCGGCCTGTAAGTACATAACGCGCGGTTCACCCTCAATCACGCGCAGATTACCGGCGCTGGATTCGTAGTATTCGCGATTGAACAGGTTTTTCACGTTGAGCTTCAGCTGGGTGTGCTTACCGATCAACTGGCTGTCCCAGGCAATAAACGCATCGGCCACGGTGTAAGCAGGCATCACGAAGCTGTTTTCCGGATCGCCAGCACGAGTACCGACATAGCGTCCGCCGCCGCCCAGGCGCAGTTCACCCGGCAGCCAGGAGAAACGCAGGGTGTGGCTGAGATACAGGCTGCCCATATTGGTCGGGGCGTTCACCAGACGGTTGCCGACGTTGTCAGGATTCACGTTGTCGGAAACAATCTCAGTTTTGTCGTAGCTGTAGTTGGCGATCAGGTTCCAGTCAGGCGCAAACTCGCCGTTAACCTCCAGCTCCGCACCGGTCGAGCGTGCTTTGGGAATGTTGCGCGTCACGCCGTTAATGAAAATCGACATGTCCTCTTCATCAATGCGGTACAGCGCCAGTGTGGCCGCCAGATTGGGCGCAACCTGCCATTTAGAACCGACTTCCCAGGTGGTGCCTTTCTCGGTGGACGCCACGTTGCCGTCATCGTCGGTTTGGGTGGATGGCGTAAACGATTTGCTGTAGCTGCCGTACAGTGAGACATCCGGCAATACTTTGTACACCACCCCCAACTGCGGCAGGAAAGCGTTGCCGCGATCGTTGAGTGTGGTTTCAGGATCGATAAAGCCGTTGCTGGAGGTTTGGGTATAGCGCTGGAAACGGCCACCCAACACTGCAATCCATTTATCCGTCAGATGAATGCTGTCTTTGGCAAACACTGAGCGGCTATAAAGATTGGTGCGCAGATTGCTCAGCGCATCGTTATAGGTGCTGTCGCTGACGATCGGCTCTTCGCCGTACACCGGGTCGTACATATTGAAGGTGCGTGAAACAGTGCCGCGATAAGATCGCGCTTTATAGGTTTCGTTCTGCTCATAATCGACACCCACCAACAAGTCGTGCTGCATGCCCGCGATAGTGGGAGAACCGCTGATATCCCAGGAGACATATTCCGTCTGATGGTTGAAGCCGCGGTTAGCATCAGCACGGCGCGAAACGATACCGGTCGTGGTGTTGATGGCGGTGGCGCGCACTTCGTTACTGTCATAACGGCGCTGCATCCAGCCGTAGTTGAGATGCGTATCCCAGATGTCATTCAGGTTGTAACCGTATGAGACGTTCAGGCGCTTGTTTTTGCCCCAGGCATGGTTCGCATTGTCGTCGAGACGACGGTTATAAGGAATATCGACCGGTTTCCCGCCAATAAACGCCGTACCACGGTCGTAGGGCACATCGTATTTATACTCGACGTAGCTGACGTTGAAGGACGCGCGATCGCCGTACCAGCTTAATGACGGCGCCAGCAGGGTATGTTCGTTAACGCCAAAATTACGCCAGTAATCCTCGCGCTGACGTTCAGCCACCATGCGGAAAGCAAAGCCGTTACCGAGTGGACCGGTGATATCGACCATGCCAGTGCCACCGCCGTAACTGCTGGATTCACCGCTGATGTGGGTGTTCCACTCGTATTGCGGCTTTTTACTCACCAGATTGATAATGCCGCCGGGATTCAGAATGCCGTACAGCAGCGATGAGGATCCTTTCAGCACCTCAACATGATCGATGCTGGCATCCATGGTCAGACCCTGGTTACTGCGTACGCCGTCGATGAAGATTGAACCGTCGGTGTTGGAGCCGAAACCACGCTTAACAAAACCATCCTCTGTCCCCCCCAGCGTATTGCCCTGGGTGACACCACTGACGAATTTCACCGCATCATTCAGGCTGGTGACCTGATAATCCTTCATCACTTGTGGCGTCACCACGCTGATTGACTGCGGTGTTTCGTTGCGTGGCGTTGAGGTGCGCAGTGTCGCCGCAGCATCGTCCTGGTTGTAGCTGCTGGAGGTGGTTTCCGGAGCGGCTGTCACGGTCAAGGTTTGATCCGCGCCGCTGGCTGAATAACTGTACAGCAGGGTGGAAGCCAGTAATACCTGAGAGCCAGAGAGCGTATATTTTACCGCTGATGAAAATAAGCAAAGATACTTCATTAAGTTAAATCCGCATCAAAAAGGGAAATATTCAGAAGAGCGGATGGTAATGAGATTGATTTCCATTTACAACAAAATAATGCCGATTTTTCATCTCATTGACGTATTTTATTGATTATTTTTTTATTGGATTCTGCGGCATAAAACACCTGCTTCATGCAACTGTCGTTGATATGTAGTTTTTAAATGCACTGTTTTATCTAATATTATTCTAAAAATGTAGTAGTGAATGTAGTTTCATTAATCATGATTTAATTTTACTACATTTTATCGACGCTCGCCTCTCACTCTCCAGTGTCGTTAATATATTTGAGGCATTCATTTATTTTAATTAAATTAAGGTATTCTTAATTTTCATCGGAATAATACGTTTACTGCTGCCTCTTTTGTGAAGGGGTAAAGGCGCATTCACGCTTTGCTTCGTGACCTGTTCTGGATTACTCTCGCGCTGCGTGACGTTGCGAAGGTCGCGTTTGGCAGCGTAACTTACTTATTAACAAGGTGTTTTAACCGTGACTGATTCCGTGCCTAAAACCAGCAAGCGGCCCTACGATCTCTACGGAGAGCGTTTTCACACCGCTAAACATCAGCTCACGCCGCGCCTGTTTAAAGTGGCGAATTACATCCATCAGCACCGGAGTGTGGTACTGGATAAAACCGCGCTGGGCATTGCCATCGATACCCAAACCTCGGATGCCACAGTGATCCGCGCCATTCAGGCGTTAGGATTCTCCGGTTTCCGCGACTTGAAGATTGTGATGGCGGAGTTCCTGGGCGTCACACAGCGCTCGCCGGCACGCGTGGCTTCCACGGTGAATGCCTTGTCACAGGATGCCAAAGGCAGTGTTGATTTTGTGCTGGATAGTTATCGTATTAGCTGCGATATGCTTGCCTCCAGCGCCAATCGCCAGGCGATTCAGCAGGCGATCGACCTTTTGCAGCAGGCGGATCGCGTGGCTATTTTCGGCATTGGTGCGTCTGCAATACTGGCCGACTACACAGCCCGTCTGTTCAAACGCAATGGCACATCCTCATATGTCCTGAATCGCACCGGCATTGCCCTCAGCGAACAAATTGCCGAGATGCGCCATGCCGATGTGTTGATCATGCTGGTACAAAGTAGCGCGCATCCGGAAGGGCTGGTAACGCTGGCCGAGGCTCAGCGGCTGGGAATGAAAATCATTGTGCTCACTGGCGCGCCAGACAGCATCTTTGCCCAACGCTCTGATGTCACCATTGAGATCCCCCGCAGTCGCGACGCGGATAAAATGCCGGTACATGCCACGCCAATGATCTGTCTGGAAATTTTAGTGCTGGGGTTGGCGGCCACCACGCCGGTTGCCACCATGGAAAGCATGAGCAAACTGTATGAGATCAGTAATGCCTTGACGCGCCCCGGCGCGCGCAAAACCAACAAGTCCTGAACCTATTGTGGAAGCGAACATGACCAGCGATTCTCCTCTGCTTGAAGTGCAGAGGGTTACTTATGCTATGCAAGGGCGAACCTTACTGGCACCTGTTTCACTGCAACTTAACGCAGGTGATTTTTTGCTGCTGACCGGGCCCTCAGGCAGTGGAAAAAGCACGCTGTTGAAGATTCTGGCCTCGCTACTGGCCCCCACCGCTGGACAGATCCGCTTTGAGAACCGTGATATCGCCATGATAAAAGCCGAGCTGTATCGCCAGCAGGTATCGTACTGTTTTCAAACGCCGCAGCTGTTTGGCGAGACAGTGTATGACAATCTGGCGCTGCCGTGGCAAATCCGGCAACAGAAGCCGCCACGCGAGGCGCTGATGGCGTCTCTGGAGAGCGTGCATCTGGATGCTGAGATGCTGGATAAACCGGTTGAACAGCTGTCAGGAGGTGAGAAACAGCGCGTAGGTTTACTGCGCAATCTGCAATTCCTGCCCAAAGTGTTGCTGTTAGATGAGGTGACGAGCGCACTGGACGAAGAGAACAAGACGGTTGTCCAGCAGCTGATTCAGCAGCGGGTGCAGGAGCAACAGTTGGCGGTGGTGTGGATCAGTCACGATCCCGATGAGATCCAGCATGCGGAGAACGTGCTGCGACTGACGGCACCGGAAAGAGGAGAGTTGCATGAGTCAGCATAATATTACCGACTGCTCACTGCTGCTGTCGCTGATGCTGGTGATAATCGCACTGATCATCAGCCAGAAAGAGAAGCTCGGCATGAGCAAAGACATCATCTGGAGCGTGTGCCGGGCCATTGTGCAGTTAGTGATTGTGGGTTACGTGTTGAAGTCGATCTTTGACCTCAATAACCGTTGGCTGACCATCCTGATGGTGCTGTTTATCTGCGTGAATGCGGCACTGAACGCGCGCAAACGCAGCCGTAATATTGACCATGCGCTGACGATCTCTTTCGTGGCGATCACCACCGGCACGGCGCTCACCCTCACCATTTTGCTGTTGAGTGGCGCCATTGAGTTTATCCCGATGCAGGTGATCCCGATTTCCGGCATGATTGCGGGCAACGCGATGGTGGCGGTGGGTCTGTGTTTCACCAATCTCAATCAGAGGTTTAGCGATAATCGGCAGAAGATTCTGGAGATGCTGAGTCTGGGCGCTTCGGTGAAGCTCGCCTCGGGTCGGTTGATTCGTGACAGCATCCGCGCGGCAATGATCCCGACAGTCGATGCTGCAAAAACCGTGGGGCTGGTGAGTCTTCCCGGCATGATGTCAGGATTGATTTTTGCCGGAATCGATCCGGTGAAAGCGATTAAATACCAGATTATGGTGACCTTTATGCTGATCGGTACCGCCAGCCTCTCGACCATCATTGCCGCGTATTTGTCGTATCGTCGTTTCTATACTGCGCGTGCACAGCTGAAGATCGGGATTTAACTGGGTAGGGCGCGGCCCTCAGGGCCGCCCTGAATGTGAAGATTACTCCTGAAACCGCAGTGCCACGCCAAAAGCATGCTCAGCACTGACGATAAGCGCGGATTCCTCTTCGTGGAACGGGATATCGCCCAGCAGCAAACTGGCTTTCACCTTGCGCAGATCCACACTGCGTAAGCTCAACGCCGCCATGCGTGCACTACCGTTGTAATCGGGTGGTAATCCGGCGAAACGTTGTGTGACATAGCCGGCAGCCGCGAAGCGCACCGTCGCCACGCCGGCTTTTAATACGAAGGCACCTTGCTGGCAGGCGGTGAGCGCATTAGCCCCAAACAGCCGACTGTAAGGTTGTGCTGCCGCCGCAGGATCCTGCGCCACCACCACAAATTCGACAATATCAGTCACGCCATTGGGATGCTGACGCCATGTATCCTGCCATACCGCGTGTGGGGTCTCGTGCTGGCAGAAGAAACTGCGCCCATTCGGCACCAGCGCGGGTCGTAATTGCACGGTGCGGAAACGTGCCTGATCCTCATTGCCATCCGGCAACTGCACCGGACGGAAGAAGCTGGCAGGCAGAGCGCCATCAATGTCCTGGCTCTCAAGATAACGCCATACTGCATCGGCATCCTCGGTCTTCCACACCAACCCGCTCAGGCCAATCGGTGACTGCCACACATCCTGACGTAAACTGGCACGCCCCGGCTCGAAGCCGAGCAGCTCAAGATAGTTATCACCAAACACGGCCAGATGGTTACTGGATCCGAGCGAATGATGGCCGCGTTTGGTGAGCTGAAACCCCAACCGACGAAACAGCGCACTGGCCTCATCTAATTGATCGGCCACGTTGATCACCACGTGATCCAGCCGGGGAATCGGTACGGGAATCGCCATCGCTTTCCTCCTTGCTCTTATGGTCACCGCGCCCATGCTGGCGCGTCCGGTTCGGATGCTGACAGTGGCTGCCAGTGGACGTGCGTTTCCGCGCCAAAACCGGCGGCAATGCCGGCAATCAGGGTGGTGATTTGCTTATCGGTGTGCTGATCCTGACTGCGGACGATGCCCTCGATCTCCGCTGTCTGAGGCAGCACATTCCAGCTGTTACCGGCCGTTAAGCGCGTAATACCCAGCGTCCATTGGCGATGACGACTGGGGAGTGCATAGAGCGCAGAAACGATATGGCTGCCGATCACAATCACATCAATGCCTTCATGTGGCCGTGCGGCATGCGCGCCTTTACCGGTCAGGGTGATGTGAAAACGCTGCGCGGAGTGGGTTTGCCCGGTCATGGTCATCCTTGTGAGTGTTCAGGTAAAAAAGGCTCGCCCAGCGTCAACATCAAACGGTTTGCCCAGGCAAAGAAAGCAGCGGACTGGATCACATCAAGCAGTTCCAGCGTGGTGAAGCCCTGATCGCGTAATGTCTGCACCTGTTGCAGGCTGGCGGCAGCGGGAGTGATGGAAAGCGTCGCGACCAGGTCAATAATCGCGGCCCAGCGTGGTGACTGACCGTGTGCCAATTCTGCGCCCGGTGCAACATTCAGCAGCTTTTGCACTGCCGCATCGTCTTTTGATAACTGGCTGGCTTTACGCGCGTGGACCGAGGCGCAGAAGATGCAGCCATTCACTTTACTGACCACGGTGGCCGCCAGTTCACGCTCGGCACGCGGCAATCCTCCAGCGGTGTAAAAGATGCCTTTGTCGGTCAGCGTTCGCTGTTCCAGCAGCGGCAGATGACGTGCCAGCAGGCGGAAGTAATCGGAGTCGCTGTGGCCGTTTTTCTTCAACGTAGCCTGTTCATCGGCGGTAAATTCGTTGAGCGGTTTGGCTGCCAGCCAGGGTTCCCAGCCTAACTCTTGCTGGGTAAAGGCGGTGAGGGCGTTTTGGCCACTCAACGTCAACGGTGCATCGTGCCACTTGCCAGCCACGGCGTGCGCTTGCGCGTCACTCTGCTCGCCGTTGAGCAGGCGTAAACCGGTCAGTAAACGACTCTGGAAGCTCACAAAGGCGATTAACTGTGCGAGGGTGACGATGCCACGCGGTGCCCAGCCAGCGCTTTGCAGGTTTTGAATGTGTTTGGGCGCTGCATCCACCGGGTGCAAGCTGAGCAGTTCGGCAAAGGCGTGACCGGCCGCAAAGCGCGCGTCATGTGCCTTGTTGTTCACCTGTTGCTGATAATGCGCCTGTAAGCGGGTGGCGCCGTGCCAGTCGGCGACCTGCGCGGCTAAGGCAAACCGCCATTGCAGCGGGAGATCCGCATCATCTTCACCAAACAGCACCTCATAGCTCCCTTGCGTGTGCTGAGTGGCAGCCTGGCGCTCGTTGCGTGCTAACGCGAGTTGCGATGCGGGATCGATATCCGCTAAGGCGGCGAGTAAATCAACGGGTTGAGACATCATCTTCTCCTGTTAAGCCTGTTCCAGAGCACGCAGCTCTGGGGCGATGTGATCAGCGATTAATTCAATGGAACGCAGAATGTCGGCGTGTGGCGGATCGATCGAGTGCACCTGGAAGGTGATATCGGTGACACGTTGCAAGGTGGAGTCGGCGCGCAATGACGCCAGGACGGAAGGTGCATCGCCAAAGTGCGCATCAAGCTGGCGCGCATGGCTTTCCAGTGTATGGCCAGTGATGACGTGGCCAGCAGCCTGAAACTGCTCAGCCTGGCGCCGCAATCCTGGCTCTGCGAGACGACGCGCATAGTCATTCGAATCGGCAACAAACGCGGTGCGCGAGGCGAGTATGCGCGGTGCAATACCGGCCGGTAACGCGGCCAGATAGGCATCGATCATTGGATTTTGTATCGCCTCCAGCGGCAAATCAGGCTGGCCTGGCGGACGCGGTTGCGTGCGTGACAACATCAAGCCATGGCCAGCAGCGCCGGCTCGCGCGGCACCCTCAACCGAGAATGTGGCGATCCACACGCGCTGTGCCAGCGTTGGCGCGGGCGGGTAGAGATGATTATCCGGATGGGCCAGCGTATCGCCGCGCCAGGCGCTAAGCAGCGTGTGCAGCTGGTCGGCAAACACACTGGCGCGTTGATCGATGGTCAAGCCAAAGGGCAGGAAAGAGGTTTTTGTGCCGCCCGATCCCAATCCGACTTCCAGCCGCTCATGACTGAGCAGGTCTAATACGGCAGCATCCTCTGCCACGCGCAGCGCGTTTTCCATCGCCAGCGTAATAATGCCAGTGCCAAGACGAATCGTGCGGGTGTGCGCGGCCACGTGGGCGAGGAAAACCAGTGGCGCAGGCAGACCGCCTTCCTTCTCATGGAAATGATGTTGAGCGATCCAGGCGCTGTCGAATCCCAAACGTTCGGCGTGCTGAATCTGTTCGGTGGCGAGGCGATAACGCTCTTGCGCCGATACCTCATCCAGCAGGCGGGTGAAAAAGCCAATGCGTTTACGCGTCATGCAGACTCCTTAATCAGCGGACGGATAGCGGGGATGGCGTCAATGAGTGCACGGGTATAAGTATGCTGAGGTGCGTTAAATAATGTGACGGTGTCACCTTGCTCAACCACTTCCCCCGCCCTCAGTACGGTCACGCTGTGCGCAATGCGGCGCACCGTAGCGAGATCGTGGGTGATAAACAGATAGGTTAATCCCAGTTCCTGTTGCAGCTGTTGCAACAACTGCAGGATCTGCGCCTGTACGGTGACATCCAGTGCTGAAGTGGCTTCATCCAGCACCAGTATCGCCGGTTGCAGGATCAGTGCGCGCGCAATCGCCACGCGCTGGCGTTGACCCCCGGAGAGTTCACGCGGTTTACGTGTCAGTAATTCCAGCGGTAGTGCCACTCGCTGAGCCACGGCTTCAACCCGCTGGCGACGATCATCGGCACTGAGTTTTTCGAAATTACGCAGCGGTTCTTCGATTATGGCAAACAGCGTCTGGCGCGGATCCAGTGATGCAAACGGATTCTGATACACGAACTGGATTTTGCGTCGGAGTTGGCGCAGCGCTTCACCGCGCAGCGCACTGGCATCAATGCCGTCAATCACCACGCGTCCGCTGTCAGCCTGTTCAAATCCCAGCAGAATGCGCGCCAGCGTGGTTTTACCAGAGCCGGATTCACCGACCAGTGCGTGCGTGGTGCCGCGTGGCACTGTCAGGCTGACCTGTCTGGCGACCTGTAACTGCTGTTGTTTGCCAAGTGAGAACTGCTTGTTGATGGCTGAAAGCTGGATCGCGGGTGTCGAAAACTTTGCTTCAGGTGAAATCGCCAGCGCCGTGTGGTTCGGTGAAGCATCTTGCAGCAGCTGGCGCGTGTAAGGGTGCTGAGGCGCATTAAACACCTGAGCGGCTGGCCCTTGTTCCTGAATCTCGCCGTGACGGAATACCAGCAACCGGTCGGCGCGTTCAGCCGCCAGCGCCAGATCGTGCGTGACAAACAACACCGCAGTGCCCGACTCACGGCGCAGCACATCCAGCAGATCCAGAATGCGTTTCTGCACCGTGACATCCAGCGCGCTGGTGGGCTCATCCGCGATGATAATTTGCGGTCGCAAGGCGAGGGCGATCGCAATCAATACCCGCTGCTTCATGCCGCCAGAAAGCTGATGCGGATACTGCGTCAGTCGCTGTTGCGGATGGCTCAACCCGACTTTTTCCAGCAGTTCCAGTACACGCTGCTGGCGCTCAGACTTGCTGATTTTCTGATGCAGTTGCAGCATCTCACCCACCTGATCGCCGATGGTTTTCACCGGGTTGAGTGAGTTGCCGGGATCCTGCGGTACCAGGCTGATACTGACGCCGCGCAGGCTGTCCATACGTTTGGCTGACCAGTCGGCAATATCGGTGCCGTTTAACACGATCTTGCCGCTGTCGCGGCGACCATTTTCGGCCAGCAGGCCAATGATCGCCTGTGCGGTGGTGGTTTTACCGGAGCCGGATTCGCCGACTAATGCCACCATTTCGCCTGCCTGCAAGGTGAAGCTCACGTTGTGCACCACTTCACGCCACTGCCCGCTCTGTTGATAGCTGATGGAAAGATTTTCTATTGCGAGTAATGCTTTCATGCGTCACCTCCGGCGATCTGTTGGCTAATGCGATTCGCCGCCAGCACCACGGCCACCACCACAATGCCTGGGAAGGTGGTGAGCCACCAGGCGGTGGCCAGATAGTTACGCCCTTCAGCAATCAGTAATCCCCATTCTGGCGTAGGTGGCGGTGTGCCATAACCCAGGAAACTGAGGGTGGAGAGCGCCAGAATCGCCTGACCAAATTGCAGTGCGGCAAAGGCAATTACCGCCGTCAGCGAGTTGGGCAGAATGTGGCGCCACAGCACCTGCCAAAAGCTGCCGCCGCTGCCGTAGGCCGCTTCGACATATTCGCTGCGCCGCACACGCACCACTTCACCACGTGCAAGGCGGGCAAAACTGGCGATGGAGGCAATCCCCACGGCCAGCGCGGCATGCACTGTGCCAAATCCCAGCAGAATCAGTACGCTGAGTGACAGCAGCAATGAGGGAATCGACAGCAGCACGTCAACCAGGCGCATCAGGGTGTTTTCCGTACGCCCGCCTACCGCGCCCGCCAATACGCCCAGCGTGATGCCGCCAATCAGGCCCATCGCCACGGCGGCAAAGGCGGCGGACAGTGACTGTGAAGCACCGTAAACAATACGGGCAAACAGGTCGCGGCCGAGCTGATCGGTCCCGAGCCAATACGCGGCCTGCGGCGCTAAACGTTGCGCGCCGGGCACCCCTTGGGTCGGGTTGTAATGAGTCAATAATCCTGGCGCGAATGCCGCTAATAGGGCCAGCAGCATCACCGCCCAGGCCAGCCAGAGTCCGGGCTGAATCTGCCAGCTGCGTTGGGTACGTGGAGTGGCGCCGCGCTGGCGGGCGGTGGCGTAATCGACGAGGCTCATCGGCTTCCTCCGGCGATAGGTTGCAAACGGGGATCGAACAGTGGCATCAGCACATCGACCAGCAAATTGATCAGGACAAAGGCCAGCGCAGAGATCATCACCACCGCCTGTAACACCGCGACATCCTGATTATTGACCGCCTGCTGCGTCAGTTGGCCGATACCGCTGAGACCAAATACGGTTTCGGTGATCAGCGCGCCGGCGATCAACTCGCCCAGTAGCAGACCGGCCACGTTGAGCACCGGCAGCAGCGCATTGCGCATCACGTGTCGCCACAGCACGCGATTGGCGCTGGCGCCTTTGGCTCGTGCCACCGCCACATAAGGCTGCGTTGAAATCTGGTCAATACTACGCAGCAGGATTTGTGCCAGCGGCGCGGAGATCGGGATCGCCACCGTGATCACCGGCAGGATTAAACCCTGCAATGGCGACGGGTTGATCACCGGTATCCAGCGCAACTGGAAGGAGAAGAGCTGAATTAACGCGATGCCGAGCCAGAAGGTGGGCAGCGAGATAAACAGCGCAGGAACGGATTGCAGCAACGAACGCAGCAGACGCAGTGCGGGCAAGCGAGACAGTGCCGCCAGCGCAAAGGCCAGTAACGTGGCCAATGCAAAACCCAGCACCGCCAGCTGCAGGGTGGCGGGCAGGTTGCTGATCAACAAATCGCTCACTGACACGCCTGCCTGTACTGAATAGCCAAAATCACCGTGCAGCATCGCCAGCAGCGTATGAAAATATTGCTGCCACAGTGGATTATCCGCGCCATAAGCCAGCCGCATCTCAGCGATCTGATCCGGGCTCAAGCCCAGATCCGGGTTCTGGAATTTAATCAGCACCGCATCGCCCGGCAGCACCTGCAGCAGCAAGAAGGACAGGGTAAACGCGGTCCATAATACCAGCACGCTTTGACCCACTCTTCGCAGCAGAGAACGTTGCATCATCAGCCTGCCTTAGTGTTTTTCCAGCCACGCGCCGTAGAACGAAGGACGACCCACCGCTTCAAAGCTCACGCCTTTGAACCAGGGAGCACCCGCGAACACTTGCGGTTCTTCGAAGATCGGGATCACGTAAGCCTGATCGAGCAGATAGCGTTGGACATCACCGGTCAGTGCTAGGCGTTTAGCCGGATCCACTTCCGCTGAGATATCCACCAGCAGTGCATTCAGCTTGTCATCGCGGAAGTTTTGCACCTTGTCGCTGGAGCCGCCTTTTTGCAGCAGCGCGTTACGGTTGGTGGGGTAGAAACTGCTTTTGATCACATCCGGATCGGCACGGCCAACTTCCGTGACGTTGAGCGGCGTTTTCAGCGGATCGAGATTATCCAGCGTGGCGCTGCCCGCATCGCCCGCTTTCACCGCTAAGGCGACGCCCACCTGACGCCACTGCTGTGCCACCAGTTGCAGAACTTCTTTGTTCTGCGGCTGTGGCAGGGATTCGTAGATGGCGAGGGCGAGTTTTTTACCCTCTTTCTCACGGATGCCATCGCTACCGACCTTCCAGCCTGCTTCATCAAGCAGCTGTTTTGCCAGGGTGGGATCGTACTTCAGCTTGTCGGCGAGGTTGACGTAACCGGCTGCAGAATGAGCAATAACCGACGTGGCCTGCGGATAGTTAGGCGAGAACAGTGTCTGCACCACTTGCTGCGCGTTGGTAGCGTGCAACAGCGCCTGGCGCACCTTCAGATCACTGACCAGCGCATTGTCAGGACGGAAGCTGATGCTGTCGTTTACACCGCGTGTGGGTGCGGCATAAATCGGGAAGTTTTGCTGCTGCGCCTGTTTTTCGTCATAGGCCTGCACCTGGCGGATAAAGTCTGCCTGGCCCGCCAACAATGCGCCGATGCGCACGCTATCTTCCGGCGTGACGATAATTTTGATGCCATCGAGATTGGCCGGGCCTTGCTGGGCGATATTTTTCGGCCCCCACTGATAATCTTTACGCGCGGTGAGATCGACTTCACGCCCGAGTTTTTCATCACTGACCACAAACGGACCGGAGCCAATAATATGGCGTGCGTCACCCAGTTGATCGAAGCTTCGTTGCAAAGTGCTTAGAGAGACTAAGCCAGATCCGATGGTCGCGGTGCCCTGTAAAAATCCCGGAGAGGGTTTTTTGAAATAGAACTTCACCGTCAGCGGATCGACAACTTCGCTGTGATCGTAGTTATTGATCACTTCTGAAACCGGCAAGCGAAGGGCTTTATTGCCGAGGCCGTAGGTATCAAAGTTTTTGGCTACCGCGTTGGCATCCAGCGGCGTGCCATCGGAGAAGGTGACGTCCGGACGAATTTTAAAAGTGTATTCAGTTTTATCGGCGTTGCTGCTCCAGCTTTCCGCTACCCAGGGTTCAACCTGCAGCGTCGTTGGATTCTGCCACGTCAGTTTATCGGTGATCTGGTTGAGGATACCGCCGTTGGGGTAGAAACCACCAGCAGGCGGATAAAGGTTGGTATGCGGTTGCTGTTCAAGATACACCAGCGTACCTCCCTTGACCGGAGTGTCCGCCGCGTGCGCGCTAAATATCCCTGTCAGCAGGGCTAAGCTTAATGCCTGCAAGTGAAAATGCTTACTCATGGTGAATTCCTTATGATTCAATAGCCCGGCGGGCGGATTTCATCATCAAATGCCGCACCCGCGAGGAGAACCAAGGAATTGCACTAAGCTTTTGCGAAAAAAATAAAATGAATGGACTTGTGGGAAATAATTAAGATTCTTCGCCGATTAAAAGTGGCGTTAACTCTCTATAATGTAGAGGTTTTATATTTATGGTTTACAGCTTGAGGGGCGTTTAATGAGAGCATATTGGATCCCGGTTTTAATGTTTATGCTGTCAGCGTGCTCAAGCTCCGTCGGGCATAATTTCGATAGTGCGAACATTCAGAAAATACAGACCGGTAAAACCACCAGAGCCGAGTTGATAAATATGTTTGGGCCGCCTGACTCTGAATCCCCTTATCCGGAAGGGCAACGCCTTATGATGTGGAAATACAGCGAAACCCGTACGCTGGATACTACCGCAGGCAAGACACTTACCGTGCAAACCAAGAATGGCCGGGTGTTTACTTACACATTGAGTAAGAGTTGAGGGCAGTAGAAGTTGATGCCTGGTAAAACCATGCAGTACACCAACGATAATCTGACCTCAACTTGAAAACATTACGGATTGAAACCAGGTTCACCCCAGTAATTTATCTACCTACACGCGCCCTAAGGGATTCTGGATAACGCTCGCCAACCACATCGATAGCCTGAAGAGCTGTGGTGATTTTTTGTATTTCATGCGTGTTTAACGCTACTTGCGACGCCCCTAAATTTTCTCCCAGGCGATGCAATTTCGTCGTACCAGGAATAGGCACGATCCACGGTTTTTGCGCCAGTAACCAGGCAAGCGCAATTTGTGCAGGCGTTACCCCATTTTCGGTCGCGATATTTTGCACCAACGTCACCAGTTGCAGGTTGGCTTCCCTGGCTTCGGCAGCAAATCGTGGCACTTTGCTGCGAAAGTCATCTTCTCCAAATGTCATTTGCGCATCTATGGTGCCGGTAAGAAAACCTTTACCGAGCGGAGAGAACGGCACAAAACCAATGCCCAGTTCTTCAAGCAAAGGCAGGATTGTTTCTTCCGGCTCACGCCACCACATTGAGTATTCGCTTTGCAATGCGGTCACCGATTGCACGGCATGAGCACGCTTAATGGTCTCTGGGCCTGCTTCAGAAAGGCCGAAATGTTTAACTTTCCCTTCCGCAATTAGATCTTTAATCGTCCCCGCGACATCCTCAATGGGTACGTCAGGATCAACCCGATGCTGATAATACAGGTCAATCACATCGGTTTTCAGGCGTTTTAATGAGCCTTCAATCGCCTGGCGAATATGATCCGGTCGGCTGTTGAGGTTCTGCTGCTTATTATCATCGCCAAAGGTAAAGCCAAACTTGGTGGCAATCACGACTTTGTCGCGATAGGGGGCTAACGCTTCGCCCACCACCTCTTCATTGAGATAAGGACCATAAACTTCCGCCGTATCAAAAAACGTCACGCCCTTTTCGTAGGCGCTGCGGATCAGTTCAATGGCATGCTGCTTGCTTACCGCAGGGCCGTAGCCATGACTCAGGCCCATACACCCCAAGCCAATTGCAGAGACTTCGAGCTTAGTGTTTCCAAGATATCGTGTTTGCATTGGTCACTCCTATAAGTTTGGAAGCAAGGGATTAGACATCGAGTTTTCGACCGGTCAGCCACTCAACCATGGCCGGATCGCGATGCGAGAAGAAGGCGCTGGTTGCGGTATCCAGTGCGGTAATGCGGCCCATTTCATCGCTGCTTAATTCGAAATCGAGCACGTCAATATTTTCCGCCATACGCGCTTTGCGCACTGATTTTGCGAGAGACACCACGCCACGCTGGAAGATCCAACGCAACACCACCTGGCCCACACTTTTGCCATGCTTTTCGCCTATCGCAGTCAAAACCGGATGCTGGAACAAACCGTTTTTACCTTCGGCAAAGGGCGCCCATGCCTCTGGTTGAATGTTTCGACTCTTCATCCATGGCACCGCATGCAACTGCTGCTGAAAGGGATTGACTTCAATCTGATTCACAGCGGGCACAACCTTATTAAAGGCGATGAGATCGGCCAGGCGATCGGGATGGAAATTGCTGACGCCAATGGCTTTAATTTTGCCCGCTTCGTACAACTCTTCCATCGCACGCCACGCGCCATGCACATCGCCGTACGGTTGGTGGATCAAATAAAGATCGACATAGTCCATCTGCAGCCGGTTTAAAGAGCGTTCAAACTGTGCTTTAGCGCCTTCGTAGTTTGTATCTTGTAGCCACAATTTGGTGGTCACAAACAACTCGTCGCGCGCTATGCCGCTTTGCTGGAGCGCATTACCTACCTGCGTTTCGTTTTGATAAGAGGCCGCTGTGTCGATTAGGCGATAGCCGGTTTCGATAGCATCAATCACTGCGCGTTCGCACTCGGTGGCATCCGTCATCTGAAACACACCAAAGCCCAGCAGAGGCATATCGAGACCGTTATTAAGTTTTACTGTCTGCATGAGATTACCCTTTCGTGAATTTCGAAAAGCATAACGTCAGGAGATTGATTTGATTAGACCCTGTAATCAGCTAGGGTTTATTAGTTCAATTCATTAATAAACCCCGGCGGTTACGCTACTGCAGATTTTTTTCTTTTAAAAACTGACTCACCAGATCGGCTATTTGTACATTGTTGAGATCCGAGAAGGGGAAGTGGGTATTTCCTGTAATGCCAATCTCCGGAAGATGGATGACTTTCACATCTCCACCGTGTTTGTTCACGGCATCGCGCCATTGGCGAGCCATTGCCAGCCGCACACGCCAACTGTCCTGCGCTGGCATTGCGCTGGGTTTATCCGGGATATTATCTCCATAGATAATCAGAATGGGCATTCTGGTTAAAGCCATAAACTTATCAAGCGCAATTGACTCGCCCTTGAGCGTATCGAACGCGCTAGGCATTGGGGCCGGAAGTTCATTTTCGGGGAAAACAAAGCCGCTTCCAGGTTCAAAAGCGACTATCGCTTTGACCTTGCTATTCTTGATGGCGGTATACCAGCCAGGGCCGCCGCCCTGTGAATGGGTGAATAATATGGCAGGGCCGCTTTTGTCGATAACAGCGGACATGGCATCGGAGATCACATTGACGTCAAACGGTCCGGTATTCGGCGTCATTTGGCGGAAATACTGGTTCAGTGCCTCTTTATCCTGAGAAAACTGCACACCTTTAAAAAATGTGGGCCATACACCAAGGCGGAACTGATTGAACCATAGTTGCTCATCCGGTTTCGCTGTCAGCGTGGCGGCTATTGTGCTGCGCCCAGCACTGCCGCGGCGTGGTTGATCAACCAGATAGGTGGTGAATCCCCGACGGAGGAAAAGGTTCTGAAATCCTTCACGGCCATCTGGCGTGCTTTCCCAGGTTCGCGAGAACTGTCCTGCGCCATGGAGCATGACGATGGGATATTTGTGTGGATTTTGAGGTATTTGATAAAACACCGCTGCGTGGTCGCCGTGATACGTCTGGCCTGCAGAGTCCAGTGGTTTTCTTGCATCAAATTCCCCTGGCGCAGTAACTACCGTGCCGCCAGCAGCAAAGCTTCCTTGTTCCGCTATTACCAAGGGGGCAGCTTTCGACGTGGTGACAAAGCCTGTAACCAACAGACAGATCCACCAGGCACTTAGTTTTCTTCCCATACATTTTCCCTCTTCATATATAACCTCAGCGACGAATCGCTGTTAGCCAGTGAGTGACGGTTTCGGTGGTTTTCCTTTCCTGATTGCATTCGATAACCAGCGGTTTTTCTCTTTTTGCCGTGGCTGCCAATGTGGAGAGAACCTCTTCACTGTGACCCACCCCGTAACCACCATGGGTGATAAACGGGATAATCAGTTTGTTGTTCCAGTCACCACGACTGAGAAAAGTCTGCACGATCGGTGGCACCGTCATGCCCCAAATCGGAAAGCCAAGATAGACGGTTTGATAGCTTTCAAAATTCCCGACACTATTTTTTAATTCCGGTTTGAAATTTTGACCGCTTTGTTTTTTTGCCTGCTCAACCGTTGCGAAATAGTCTTCGGGATAGGCAGTGGCCGGTTCAATTTCGAACAGGTCAGTGCTGAGATGACGATGAATGACACCCGCAATCACGCGGGTGTTACCACTTCGGGAAAAATAGGCCACCAGCGTAGTGTTGTTGCTTTGTCCGTTGGACGTTCGGGCCTCTGCGTGGGGGAGTATAGAACTGGACAGTGCCACGCCCGCCAGCGCAGTGAGCAACATTCTTCGGTGGGCATCCGGTGAGTCGGACATCATTTCACTCCATCGGTCAGAAAGTTATTGAATAGCACTCAGCGCAATTTCTGCGCGTGCCGCAGCCTGCTCGTCGCCATCGGCCCGTAATATCTCTACGACCTGATGCAGCTGTTCTCGCGTTAACCCCACACGCAAGCTGGCACGGATATGCGAAAGCAATTGCGCTTCTACGCCCGGCGTGGCGGCTAGTGCACCTACAGTGGCCAACTCACGGCTTTGCCAGTCGAGGTTGTCACGGGCAAAAATATCGCCAAACAGATGAGCTTGCAGAAACTCATTGATCACCGGAGCAAACTCAAAAACAGGTCCTTTAACGGGCGCGCCTGATATTTTGGTTTGATTGTCGGTGCCCACCTGGCGTAATGCCTCTCCTACAGGAATTGGCTGGGTGGGTTCTTTGCCGGCCACATCTTTGATGCCGCGCTGTTTACGCGCTTCGGTGACTTTCATCAGCGCGTTCAAAGCATTCAGACTGCGAGGGAACCCGGTATAGGCATAGAGTTGCACCAAAATTTCTTTAACTTCATTCACCGTCAAACCGGCATCCAGCCCCTGCTTGAGTGCGATATCCAGTTTTGCCATGTTGCTGGTTGCCATAGCAGCAGCGATCGGTGGAATGGCTTGCTGGCGAACGGACAGCACCTTAGCCATCGTCGTGGCAGGGGCGGGCGTGTCAGCAGCAGCCGAATAAGGTGCCAGACTGCAACAGCTAATGACCATTAACCCGGCAGCCAACTGCTTAATTCGCGCGGTATTGTTCATCGGTCACTTTCTCCATCCAGTTAACGTTTTTTCCATCAACATTGCCTGTTACGGCGAGATGGGTCATTGCACTGTTGGCGCTGGCGCCATGCCAATGTTTCACGCCCGGTGGGCACGTCACCACATCGCCTGGACGGATAACCTGCACAGGTTGTCCTTCCTGTTGAGTTAACCCCACGCCTGACGTCACGATGAGCCGCTGTCCGGCGGGATGAGTGTGCCAGGCTGATCGCGCACCTGGCTCGAAGGTGACATACGCAGCCGATGCATTAATGGCGTTATCGGCGACAAACAGTGGATCAACCCGAACCTGACCTGTGAAGTTGATGGCCGGGCCCGTCACCGATTTTTGGCTGCCTGCCGGGGCAATATGGACGTCGTGCTCTCCAGGAAGAGAGGCGAAAGTGATGAAGGGCAGTAAAAGCCCGAGATAACCCCATTTAGCTGTCATGCAAGGCGTCCTTATGAGTTAAACGCGAAGGCTGCGTTGCAATGATTTTAACGAGGCTGAGATGTCCTCAGGCTGACGGCTTACTGACAATGCTGTCAGAATTCAGTGAGAAAGCAGGCAAGATGGCCTGCGCTGAGTCAGGAAATTGACCAGATTCAGATGTCAGAGCAAAGGTCAGGCCGAAGGTGTTGACGCCATTTTCACTGCGTGCGAACACATCGCCACGATGCATGATGGCGACATCAGGGAAAACGTGGCGGGCAAGGTCAATATTCATCCGGTGAAATATGATCTCCATGGCTTGCAAATCGCTGCCAACGTCTACACACCCGCGAACTACGATCCAGCGAAAAAATATCCGGCAATCGTGGTGGCACATCCCAACGGCGGTGTGAAAGAGCAAGTGGCTGGCCTATATGCGCAGCGACTCGCAGAACACGGCTACATCACCATTACCGCCGATGCGGCTTATCAGGGTGCCAGCGGCGGTATGCCACGCAGCGTGGATAAACCGTCTAACCGCATCGAAGATATTCACGGCATGGCGGATTACCTTAGTCGCTATCCCGGTGTAGATGGCGAACGCATCGGTTTGCTGGGCATCTGTGGAGGCGGCGGATATTCACTCAAAGCCGCCCAGACCGACAAACGTTTAAAGCACTGGCCACACTGAGTATGTTTGATTCTGGCCTGGTGCGGCGCAACGGTTATCAGGATTCACAGCTGGTGACGCGTCAAGAGCGTTTGCAAGTGGCCAGTGATGCTCGTCGTAAAGAGGCCTTAACCGGGGAAGTAACCTATTCCGGCGATGCCAATCTGACGGACGAGCAGATCGCCAAACTGCCGTTTGATCTCTATCGTCAGGGCTATGAGTATTACTGGAAAACCCACGCGCATCCGAACTCCACTTTTCGCTACACCACCAGCAGTCTGTTAGAACTGATGCGTTTTGACGCGCAAAGCAATATGGACCTGATCAATCAGCCTTTGTTAATGATGGCCGGGAGCAAAGCAGATTCGCTGTATATGACGCAAAGTGCCTTTAGCAAAGCAACGGGAACCGCGAACAAAAAGCTTTATCTGATTGAAGGCGCCACTCATATCGAAACCTATTGGGTGCCGCGTTATGTCGATCAGGCGATGAGCCAACTTGATCCGTTCTTCGATAAGAATATTTAGTCTGATGCTTCCCCGTGGCAGCGGCACCGCCACGGGGAATAATTTACCGCGTCGAATTCAAATACCAGCAGTAGAATTACGCGTCATCGTCCTCGTCATCTGTCTTGCCAGCAAAGCGGCTGCGCACCACCACAAAGAACACCGGCACAAAATAGATCGCCAGTAACGTTGCAGCGACCATACCGCCAATGACCCCGGTGCCCACCGCGTTTTGCGCACCCGAGCCGGCGCCGGTGCTGATTGCCAGCGGCATAACACCGAGGATAAACGCCAGCGACGTCATCAAAATAGGGCGTAAGCGCATGCGTGAGGCTTCAAGGGTGGCTTCGATGATGCCTTTACCCTCTTTCTCCGTCAGGTCCTTGGCGAATTCCACGATCAGAATCGCGTTCTTCGCCGCCAGGCCAATGGTGGTGAGCAGGCCGACCACGAAGTAGACATCATTGCTTAGACCTCTGAGCGTCGTCGCGGCCAGCGCACCGACCACACCCAGCGGCACCACCAGCATCACCGAGAAAGGAATCGACCAGCTCTCATACAGCGCGGCGAGGCACAGGAACACCACAATTAACGACAACGCATACAGCGCAGGAGCCTGATCGCCGGAAAGACGCTCCTGGTAAGACATGCCTGTCCAGTCATAGCCGATGCCGTCAGGTAACTGAGAGGCGAGTTGCTCCATCAGCGCCATGGCTTCACCGGAACTACGTCCCGCCGCGGGCTGTCCGAGGATCTCTACCGAAGATAAACCGTTGTAACGCTCCAGACGCGGTGAGCCATAAACCCATTGCGCGGTTGAGAAGCTGGAGAAGGGCACCATTTTCCCGTTGCTGGCGCGCACGTACCAGTCGCCCATGTCTTTCGGCATCATGCGATAGGGTGCATCACTCATCACGTAGACTTTTTTCACCCTGCCGTGATCGATAAAATCATTCACGTAGCTGCCACCCCAGGCGGCACTCAGCGTGGTATTAATATCGTCCAGCGTTACGCCAAGCGCGGTGGCTTTTTCCTGATCGATATTGATTTTGTATTGCGGGTTATCTTCCATGCCGTTGGGACGCACGGCGGTCAGAACATCGGGATGCTGACGCGCCAGATCCAGCAGCTTATTACGGGCTTCAATCAGTTTGTCATGGCCGAGGTTTGCCTGGTCAATCAGTTCAAAATCAAATCCCGTGGCATTACCCAGCGCAATAATTGGCGGCAGGTTGAACGCGACGACCGTACCATCGACGATGCTGGAAAAAGCCTGTGTGGCGCGGCTGACAATGGCATCGACTTTATTCTCCGCCCCAGCGCGCTGTTCCCAGTCCTTTAACCCTATGAACGCGATGCCGACATTCTGACCGCGTCCGGCAAAGCCAAAACCGTTCACGGTAAGCACGTTTTCAACGTTGGCTTTTTCCTGTGTCAGGTAATAGTCATTGATTTGGTCGAGCACTTTTTGCGTGCGTTCCTGCGTCGCACCCGCTGGCAGAATCGCCTGCGTCGCGAAAACGCCCTGATCTTCAGCCGGTAAGAATGAGGTGGGCAGGCGCATAAACAACACCGCCATCCCCACCACAATCACGCCATAAATCAGCAGGTAGCGGCCTGTTTTATGCACCATGCGGCCAACGGAAGAGGTGTAATGCTCCGCGCTTTGATCAAACTTACGGTTGAACCAGCCAAAGAATCCGCGCTGATGGCCGTGTTGACCCGGCTTAACCGGTTTGAGGATGGTGACGCATAACGCCGGGGTGAGAATTAATGCCACCAGCACTGAGAGCGCCATGGCAGAGACGATGGTGACTGAGAACTGGCGATAGATAACGCCAGTACTGCCGCCGAAAAAGGCCATGGGAACAAACACTGCGGAGAGCACCAGCGCAATGCCGACCAGCGCGCCCTGAATCTGCTCCATCGATTTACGCGTGGCTGCCTTGGGTTTGAGACCTTCCTCGGCCATCACGCGCTCAACGTTTTCAACCACCACGATGGCATCATCAACCAGTAGCCCGATTGCCAGCACCATGCCGAACATGGTCAGGGTGTTAATCGAATAGCCAAACATGCTGAGGATGCCGAAGGTGCCCAGTAACACTACGGGTACGGCAATGGTCGGGATCAGCGTGGCGCGGAAACTCTGCAGGAACAGATACATCACCAGGAAGACCAGGATGATGGCTTCGGCGAGGGTCTTCACCACTTCATGAATCGAGATGTTGATAAATGGCGTGGTGTCGTAGGGATAAACCACCTTCATACCCTGAGGGAAGTAGGGTTGAAGCTGCGCGATTTTGGCCCGGATGGCTTTGGCGGTGTCTAATGCGTTGGCACCGGTGGCCAGCTGGATCCCCAGCGCAGAGGCCGGTTTGCCGTTGACCTTCACCACAAAGTTATAGTTTTCGCCGCCGCGCTCGATGCGCGCCACATCATGCAGACGCACCTGCGATCCATCCGCATTCACCTTCAACAGAATATTGCCGAACTCTTCCGGTGAGGTGAGTCTCGTCTGCGCGATGATAGAGGCATTCAGCTGCTGGCCTTTCACCGGTGGCGCACCACCTAACTGCCCTGCGGCAATCTGCGCGTTTTGTGATTCGATCATGCTCATCACATCCACCGGCGTCAGTTGGAAGTTATTCAGCTTATTGGGATCGAGCCAGATACGCATTGCGTATTGCGAACCGAACAGCGTGGAATCACCGACACCGCTGATACGACTGAGAGGATCTTTGATATTTGAGCCAACGTAATCGGCGATATCTTCCATGCTCATTTTGCCGGTTTCATCGACAAATGCCGGTACCAGGAAGAAGGTGCTGGAGGATTTACGAACGGTAATCCCCTGCTGCTGGACCTCTTGCGGCAGCAGCGGTGTCGCCAGCTGCAGTTTGTTTTGCACCTGTACCTGGGCGATATCCGCATCGGTGCCATTTTCGAAGGAGAGTTTCAGTTCCAGCGTGCCGGATGAATCGCTGGTCGATGACATATACATCAGCCCATCCAGCCCACTCATATTCTGTTCGATCACCTGGGTGACAGTATTTTGCAGGGTAGTGGCATCGGCGCCGGGATAAGTTACGCGGATCTGAATAGCGGTCGGTGCGACGTCAGGATATTGCTCCACCGACAATCGCATGATGGAAATAGCCCCTGCCAGCATGACAATTATGGCCAGCACCCAGGCAAAAATCGGGCGATTAATAAAGAATTTGGACATCAGTGAGCAGTTCCTTGTGCAGCAGCATTGGCAGTCATATCAATCGGGGCGACACGTTGGCCGGGTTGAGCGCGCTGAATGCCCGAGACAATCACCCGTTCCCCGGCCTGAACACCGCCCGTCACCAGCCATTGATCACCTTCGGTTTGTGAGACCGATAGATTGCGAACTTCCACTTTATTGTCAGGACTCACCACCAAAGTGGTGGCATCGCCACGTGGTGTGCGCGTCACTGCCTGTTGCGGGATCAGAATGGCCTGTGGATTGGTGCCCTCATCAAGACGTGCGCGAACAAACATGCCCGGCAGCAAGGCGTGATCCGGGTTAGGTACGATAGCGCGCAGGGTGATTGAGCCAGTGGTCTGATCCACGGTGACATCAGAGAAGGCTAAGGTGCCCTGTTGCGGGTAGACGGAACCATCGGTCAGGATCACGTGCACCAGCGCTTTGCCGTTGTTTTGCTGCAACTGCCCTGAAGCCAGCTCCTGTTGCAACCGGAGGAAATCCTGGCTGGATTGAGTGACATCAACGTACAAAGGATCGAGTTGTTGCACGGTTGCCAGCGCATCCGTCTGGCCATTTTGCACCAGTGCTCCTTCGGTAACGGAAGAACGGCCAATGCGCCCTGCAATGGGAGCCGCAATGCTGCTCCAGTTGAGGTTGATGCGCGCACTGTTGAGTGCTGCCTTTGCCGAGTCTACGTTAGCGCGCGTCTGTGCTGCAGTGGCTTCCGCCTGATCCAGATCCTGACGGCTGATGTATTGCGTGCCGGCTAAGGGGCGATAACGTTGCAATGTGGCTTGTGCCATGCGGGCGTTAGCTTCTGATTCCGCCAGTGCGGCGCGCGCATTGTCATAAGCTGCCTGAAATGGCGCGGGATCGATTTGATATAGTTTTTGTCCGGCGGTTACATCACTGCCTTCGGTAAAAGCACGCTTTAATACCAAACCCGATACCTGCGGACGTACTTCTGCCACGCGAAAGGCAGAAGTACGTCCGGGAAGTTCGGTGGTAACCGGCAGGGATTGGGCATGTAGCGTAACCACGTTTACCTGGGGCGCATTTTTCGCCGGCGTTTCACTGCCCGTCGAGTTATCACAACCTGAAAGCGTCAATGCAATAAATGAACAGAATAGCGCACTGGGGGGTAGCGCCCATTTAATCGGCATTACTGAGATCCCTTGTAAGTGAAATTATATTGGTATAGTGAGATGCTGCGTATTTAATCGACGAAATCTTGCAGGTGGGAGGTTATATTTGCGCACAAAAGATCGGGTAAATGACTGTTGTGAGTCATAACCATATTTCACTGAAATATCGATAACCGCCTCGTGGCTACGCAGCAAGTCTTTGGCTGCAGATTCCAGCTTTCGGTCACGAATGTAGTGACCAAGGCTGACATGCATAATACGATGAAACATTCTTTGCAGATGCCATTTGGAGTATCCTGCACGCTCGGCAACCTGTTCTATTTTTAACGGAGAATGAATGTTAGCTTTAATCCACTCGGCCAGTTCATAAACAATTTTTTCATAACGATCCATAATTTCACCCGTTCTATTCTTAATCAAAGTAAAGGCGAAACAATTGAAAGCAATAGAATGCCCGGCGCTCTGTTTAATTGAGCGGATAAGCTATTAAGACGGTATGTTGTGCTTTCGAATCTATCTCGCCAGTGAACGATATCTCTTGCGACTGAATTAAGAGTAACATTACAAGATACAGATTATTAGCATGTGGAATCAGATAAGCTTTATGATCGGTGCTCATGAATAATGCATCATAAAGTGAACAAGTTGGTGGTACAGATGCTATAGAGTGATCCACTTCAAAGTGAACACCTGCGGTAAGCCGCGATATGTGAGATAGCCACATATGTTTCAGCTTGTTTATGATAGTTTCATTGAATCCGGACAGAGATGTGAGTAGGCGATGCTAAGAGAAAATTTCAGCGATCTGGTGTATCTGGTGATGGTCGCCCGGGAACGCAGTTTTACCCGTGCCGCCGCCAAATTGGGTGTCTCTCAATCCGCGCTAAGCCATGCCATGCGCGGTCTTGAAGAGCGGCTTAAGACGCGTCTGTTGACGCGCACCACCCGCAGCGTGGCACCCACGGAAGCTGGCGAGCAACTTATCCAGAATATTGCGCCCTTGATGTCAGATATTGAAAAAGCGCTGGTGGCTTTGACCGAACACCAGACGCGCACCTCGGGCAATATCCGGATTACCGCCGGTGAACATGCGCTGCACTCCACGCTTTGGCCATTAATTAAGCCCTATCTTCAGGAATACCCTGACGTGAACATTGAACTCTCCGTCGATAACACCCTTACCGACATTGTGAGCGGGCGTTTTGATGCCGGGGTGAGATTAGGCGAGCAGGTGGAAAAGGATATGGTGGCGGTGCGCATCGGTCCTGACTGGAGAATGCTGGTGGTTGCTACCCCCGAGTATTTTAAACATCACGGTATTCCTGAAACGCCGTATGAATTGCAGCATCACAACTGTATCAATATGCGCTTGCCGACACTGGGTGGATTGTATAACTGGGAGTTCACCAAAGATAAAAAAGAGATTCGCGTTAAAGTTGAAGGTCAGCTTATTTTCAATAACCTCAGTTCGCGTATTGAAGCGGCACTTAGCGGCATGGGGATTTTGTATGCGCCGGAAGATTCTGTGCGGAAATATATTGATGAAGGTCTGTTGCAGTGTGTGCTGATAGACTGGTGCGAACCTTTTAGTGGTTACTATTTATATTATCCCAGCCGCAAACAGCATACGGCGGCGTTTTCTAAATTGATTGAAGCGGTGCGCTACCAAGGCTGAGTGTTATTAGGCGCACTCTATTTTCAAAACTCACCACGCCGTCAAAGTCATTCCGATTCCATACTAAGGCGATTTTTCATTCTGAATAAGTTGCCTTTTAATTCGCTTTGCTTCCTCTGCTTTCTGCCGCATCCGCCCCTGCATGGTGACTTTGCTTCCTGGTTTCGCTTCAACCAGTAGCACTCAAATATTGGTGAATTTTACTCATAGAGGCATTCAGCTGGCGTGTATTCCGCATTTCACTATTATTTGTAAGGATAAAAAATTCCCCTCCGAACCGCCTTTTGTGAGCGTTGTACTACCAATGGGAGCGCATACCGATGGAACTGCACATCAACAATAATACCTACCAATCAGATGCTGAAGCGGACACGCCACTGCTTTGGGTGATCCGTGATGATCTGGCTATGACGGGCACCAAGTATGGCTGCGGCCTGGCGCAATGTGGGGCATGTTCAGTGATGATCGACGGACAGGTTGTTCGTTCTTGCGTGACTCCGGTTGAGAAAGCCGTGGGTAAACAGATCACCACCATCGAAGCCATCGAAAGTGATGACATAGGCAAGCGGCTGGTGGATGCGTGGATCAAATATCAGGTACCGCAATGTGGCTACTGCCAATCGGGCCAGGTGATGGCCGCAAGGGCACTGTTGGAAAATAATCCACACCCTTCCGAAGAGGAGATTGCCGCCGCCATGGTGAATCTGTGTCGTTGCGGAACCTACAACGCCATCCGTGCGGCGATTCATGAAGTCGCTGGCATAGGGGTAAAAGTATGAGCCGCCTTGCAGAATCCCTCGAAACACTTGGCGAGCAGCCCGCGAATCTCTCACGCCGCCGCTTTTTGCTGGCCAGCAGCAGCCTGGCCGGTGCTTTTGTGCTGGGCGTAGGTTTACCGATTGGTGAAGGGCGAGCGCAAACTGCGGACGTTTCTCTGCCTCCCGTCACTCGTGTGCCAGCCTTCCTGGAAATTCGCCCCGATAGCTCCATCAAATTCCTCTCGCCTTTTGTTGAAGGCGGACAAGGGATCTTTACCGCCATGGCGCAAATTGTCGGGGAAGAACTGGATGCCGATCCCGCTACCTTTGTGGTTGAGAATGCGCCCGCGGGTTCGCAATACAAAGTAATGGACAGTGGAATGCGCATCACCGGGGGCAGCCAGTCCGTTCGTTCCAGCTATACCACGATGCGACGCCTGGGTGCGCTGGCGCGGCAGATGTTATTGCAGGCTGCGGCTGCTGCGCTCTCCGTACCGGTTGATCAACTGCAAACTGAACCGGGACGTGTCATTCACGCCGCCTCTGGTCGCTCCCTCACTTATGGAGAACTGGCTGAGCGTGCGCGCGATTTACCGGTGCCGTCGCCTGAATCAATAAAGCTTAAAGATCCCGCGCAGTTTCGCTGGATAGGTAAGCCGGTTCAGCGCCTGGATATGCATGAGAAATCCACCGGACAGGCCATTTACACCATTGATTGCCGGGTTGATGACATGCTGCATGCGGCCGTTCAGCATGCGCCACGACTGGGGCTGACAGCGGGCGATATCCGTAATCTGCAACAGGTGAAAGGCATGAAAGGCGTACATTCAGTCCATGTGCTGACTGGCGCGGTTGCCGTGGTCGCTGAACGCTGGTGGCAAGCCAAACGCGCGGCCGAAACGCTCCAGGTTGACTGGCGAGAGCCGCAAACGCCAGATGCGAATTACATGCCTGCCGATTTCTCCAGTGAGGCGTTTGCCGCAGCACTGGCGCAGGAGCCCGGCAACGGTGAGGATGCGGAAGTGAAGGGGGATTTCGCCCAGGGGATGTCAGCAGCGAAAACAAGGCTTAGCGCGACCTATCACAGCCAGTATCTCAATCACGCTCAGCTGGAGCCGCCGTCAGCCCTCGCGCGCTTTAATAACGATGGCACGCTGGAATTGTGGATCCCCAATCAGGCCCCGGAGATGTTTCAGGCGGATATCGCTAAGCGCACCGGTCTGAAACCAGAAAACATCACCATCCATTCACCGCTGCTCGGAGGATTTTTTGGTCGCCACTTTGTTTATGACACAGCGATGGTCTATCCGCAGGCGATTCAGCTGGCAAAAGCGGTGGGCCGTCCCGTCAAACTGATTTGGAGCCGTGAAGAAGAGTTCTTGCGTGATACCCACCGACCTATGGCTGCCGTTCGCTTCCAGGCAGGACTGGATGCGCAGGGGTACCCGGTTGCACTGGAGGCCATCAGCATATGCGAGGGGCCAAGAGAAGGAATAGCCGGTAAACACGGTAGCAAACTGGATCCCACGGCGGTGGAGGGACTGGCTGGGAAATCCTACGCAATTCCTAACGTGCGCATCGCGCAGATTTATAAAAAGGGTCCGGTCAAACTCGGTTACTGGCGTTCGGTGGGCAACTCGATGAATGATTTTCTCTATGAGTGCTTCCTCGATGAAATGGCCGATCACAGCAAACTCGATCCCTTTGCCTTGCGTCTGCATTTGCTACAGGGCAACGAACGTTTAACCACTTTGCTGAATGCGGTGGCAGAGCTTTCAGGTGGCTGGCAGGCGGGGCCCTACACGGCGGCTGATGGTACTCGTCGTGCACGCGGTGTGGCGATGGCCTCGCCGTTTGGCACTGAGGCGGCAGCCATTGCTGAAGTGTCTATCGAAAACGGTCAGGTCACCGTGCATCAGATATGGGAAGCCATTGATCCCGGCAGCATTGTCAATCCGGCGATAGTTGAGGCGCAGGTTAACGGCGCCGTGGCGCTGGGGTTATCACAGGTTCTGCTGGAAGAAAGTGTGTATGAGAAAGGGCAGCCGGTAGCGCGTAACTACGATATGTATCCCATCTTGCCACCCTCACGGATGGCGCAGGTGCACGTACGTATCGTGGAGAGCGGCGCAAAAATGGGCGGCATCGGTGAACCGCCGCTGCCTGCGGTGCCGCCTGCCGTGGCGAATGCGGTGTCCCGACTGACTGGTGAGCGCATTCGCGCCATGCCTCTCTCTCGCTTTACCTTCAGCTGACAGGAATAGACCATGAATCTCAAAAGGTTTGGGCTGATATCAGCTGTCGTGGTTTGCGTGGCTGTGCTGGCATGCCTTTGGCTTATGCGCGCGCCTGCTTCGCATTTTGATGATCATCCCGTGACGCCGACTGTGGCTTCGGCGGACATGGTGCGCAAAGGCGAATATGTTGCCCGTCTTAGCGATTGTGTCGCTTGCCATAGCACTCCTGATGCACCGCCGTTCAGCGGCGGACTGGCGATGGCCACGCCGGTGGGCAAGATTTTTACCACCAACATCACGCCAGATAACGATACCGGTATTGGTCGCTACACACTGGCTGATTTCGATCGTGCAGTACGCCATGGCGTGGCGCAGGACGGCCATCGGCTCTATCCCGCTATGCCGTTTCCCTCTTATCAGAAGCTGTCCGATGACGATATTGCGGCGCTGTATGCGTTTATGAAGCAGGGTGTTAAACCGGTTTCTCGCCAGAACATCGCTTCTGAGATTCCCTGGCCATTGAACATGCGCTGGCCGCTGGCATTCTGGAGCGCGGCATTTTCACGTGGCGGACCTTATCAGTCGCAGGAAGGGCATGATGCTCTGTGGAATCGGGGTGCGTATCTGGTTGAGGGTCCCGGTCACTGTGGTAGCTGCCATACGCCGCGCGGGCTGGCATTTAATGAAAAAGCGCTGGATGCCGGCAGCCCTGATTACCTGGCGGGGGCATTATTGGACGGCTGGTACGCAACGAGCCTGCGTAATGACGCCAATACCGGCATCAGTCGCTGGAGTGAACAGGATGTTGTGACGTTCCTGAAACAGGGGCGTAATCAGCATGCAGTGGTGTTTGGATCAATGGCTGACGCCTTCAATAACTCGACGCAGTTTATGAATGAGGACGATCTGCGTGCGATAGCGCACTACCTGAAAGCGCTGCCATCGGGCAGTCAAAATGCAGGCAGCAGTTGGCAGTATCAAAATACGGAAAGCACGCTCGCAGATAACCCCTCTGGTAGCCAGATTTATACAGCGCGATGCAGTAGTTGTCACGGTGCCGATGGTCGTGGTCAGGCGCCGTGGATCCCACCGCTGGCGGGTGCAACCTCGATGCAAGTGGATTCCGCTTCGGCTATCAACGTGGTCCTCAATGGTTCAGCCCGAATTGTTGCCGATGGCGTGCCAGATGCTTACCGCATGCCACCGTACCGGAAACAACTGACCGATCAGCAGGCTGCTGAAGTGCTGAATTTTATCCGTACTTCGTGGGGAAATCAGGGTGAAAAAGTGGATGCAAAAGCGGTCAGTGAGCTGCGGGGTAAAACCGATCCGGCCAGCAGTAACGTGATTATTTTGCAGATGCGTTAGCCATGAAACTAGCGACTTTTGATAAGACGATGGAATGCCAAACGGGAGAACCCCATGCACAACCTTGATGAGCAGGTCATCAGTACTGCGCTGACGTGGGCAGAGGAATCTCCCCTATGGCTCTGCACGGTGCTCAGCACCTATGGCTCATCACCGCGGCAGCCGGGCGCAATGATGGTGATCAGAGAAGATGGGCGTTACTGCGGTTCGCTATCAGGCGGATGTGTGGAAGAGAGCTTTCTCACGCGCATTAGCGATGCGGTATTCTCCGCTGCTAGCCAGATAGTGCGTTACGGTGAGGGCGGCTTTGCGCCTGATCGCGCGCTGCCCTGCGGTGGCGTGCTGGATATTCTGGTAGAAAAATTGCTGCCCGGCATTGCCGCGACGGACTATCTGCAGCGCATGCAACAAGCGATGATCAGTGCCCACTCACTAGAGAAACGGCTGGTATTACCTCATGCCTGCCATGTTGTTAAACCCAGCGCTTATGCCAGTCACACCTTTGCTCAAATCAAGGGGGCTGAAGTGGTGCTCACACTGTCTGCTCCGCCCAGAGTGATTATTGCGGGCCTGTCGAACGTCGCGCTGTATTGCGCTAATTTCGCGCTGGCTCTGGGATTCGAAACGCTGGTGTGTGAACACAGTGAAGAGGTGCTGCTCAACCTGGCGGGCGATCTTGATAGTGGCATCACACTCATCAGGCAATTTCCGGCGGCTTATCTGGAACGAGAGGGCTGCCATCCCGGCACGGCGATCCTTTCACTGACCCACGATCCGCGGATTGATGATCTCACGATGATGGAGGCGGTGAATCTGCCGGCCTTTTACATTGGTGCGATGGGATCGATGAACAACAGCCAGCGACGTAAAGAACGGCTGGTGCGGATTGGCGACTTAGAGCCCCGGCAGGTCAGCAGAATCCATGCACCGGTGGGTATTGATATTGGTAGCAAAACACCCGCTGAAATCGCGCTGTCGATCATGGCGGATATCGTTCGCTATAAAAACGGTGTGTGCCGATCCGAGGTCGCCACGGCACATGACGTGAGCGCTGCGCATCCATGAAGTTCGCCATATTGATAATGGCTGCTGGCTTAAGCCAACGTTTCAAGCAGGCAAATAGCGGGCATAAATTGCTGGCGTTGCTACAAGGCAAACCTGTTCTGCAGCATACACTTGAGCAGGCACTTGCCAGTGAAATGGATGTCTATGTGGTATCCCGGCCTGAAGACAGAGACATTCATCTGCTGGCCTGTCGGGGGCACCTGATTAAAGTGGCAAGCGCAGGATTGGGCCACTCCATTGCCGCAGGTGTTGCAGCCACATCACAATATGATGGCTGGTTAATTGTGCTGGCAGATATGCCGTTACTGACCACCGCCAGCTATCTGGCGGTGGGGCGGGCGTTAAAGACATCCCCTTTGGTGCGCAGCGAAGTAAACGGTATACCCGGTCATCCGGTGGCTTTTCAAAAACCGTTTTATGCCGATTTGATTCAGTTAGAGGGTGATAATGGCGCGCGTGCGTTGCTCAGCACCCATCCCGTAATGCCAGTCAAATTAACCGATCAAGGGTGCCTGCAGGATGTTGATACGCCCGCGATGCTCAGCCTGTTAGCTCAGCGGTTATCCGAAGGCTAAAGAGGAAGCGTAGAGCGAGGGATAATTACTCCGCTTTGATTGTTGAATTTTGTTCATAAACCCATCCTGATTTGACTACCTTATCAATCAATCCGCGTGATCCTACACTCTTAGCTGCTATCAATGTGGCCGCCCATTCCAGAGCGGTCACCACCCAAACCTGAAGCACGGAGCTCCCATAATGAGAATGGCTGTTGCCCTCATACTGGCGTTATCTGTTTCAGTTGTTTCTGCAAAGGAGAACACATCGATGATCACTGTCTGGCAAAGTGGTGAAAAACCTTCGGTTAAAGGCAACTCAGAATATTTCACCGGTACGGTGCGTATTGATGCGCCGTTTCAGGGAAGCGAACCTGCACGTATCGGCGGCGCAACGGTGACCTTTGAACCCTCCGCGCGCACGGCATGGCATACCCATCCGCTCGGGCAAACGCTGATTGTGACAGCAGGTCTGGGGCGTGTGCAGGAGTGGGGCGGTGAAGCACGTGATATCCGTCCTGGCGATGTTGTGTGGATCCCGGCAGGCGTAAAACATTGGCATGGTGCCGCACCAGAAAACAGCATGTCGCACATTGCCATCGCTGAAGCTGAAAACGGCAAGGTGGTGGAGTGGCTGGAGAAAGTGAGCGATGAGCAGTACGGTTCCTCGGCCTCTTTGTAAGGAGTAAAAGATGACGAAAAGCATCAATGCCTCGTTAATGATGTGCGCTGCGCTCGCCTCTTCAGTGAGTCTGGCTGATGAACCCTCCGAGCCAGAACAGAAAAAATATGTCGCGCTACAGCAAAAACAGACTCATCCATTGACCCTGCAACAAAAGAGTATCGCGGTGATTGCGGCCCATGCCGCCACAGGCAATATTGCCAAACTGAATGACGCGCTGAATCAGGGATTGGACGCGGGTCTGACCCTCAGCCAGTGCCGTGAGGTGCTGGTGCAACTTTATGCCTATGCCGGTTTCCCTCGCAGCCTCAACGCGCTGGGAGAATTGATGAAAGTAACGGATGCCCGCCGCTTACAGGGCAAAAATGACCAGCCAGGCAACGAGGCCGGGCCGGTTCCTGCGCCCGAAAACATGCTTTCCGCCGGTACGCGCAATCAGACGGCGCTGGTCGGCAATCCGGTGAAAGGGCCATTGTTTGAATTCGCCCCGGCGATCGATCAGTTCCTCAAAGCGCATTTGTTTGGCGACATTTTCGCGCGCGATAACCTCGACTGGAAAAGTCGTGAGTTAGCTACTGTGGGCTCTTTAGCCGGAATGAGCGGTGTCGAGTCGCAACTGCAGTCGCATCTGCGCATCAGCATGAATGTCGGCTTCGACAAATCACAACTGGCGGAACTTCAGACTGTGTTTAACGCGCAGGGAGAAGAAGCGGTCGCTCAGCGAATTGAAGTGGCGTTGGCACAGATAAAATAATAAATCCCTTATAAACGCACCGGTATTTATTCCGGTGCGTTTCGCTGTTTAATATAATAACGAAGAGTATATTCCCTCAGGCTTATATCCAATCGTGCAAACCTTTCCCGATTAGTTTATTACGCTCAACCACCCGTCATTCGCAACGCTGAATGATGCACAACCCTCTGTTTTACATTATCTATTTATCTATGAATATTCCGCACCACCCTGATATGCATTAATTAAAAATGCATACGACAATAATATGTTTTACCCATTACCCGCCGCCATCACACACTGCTCGCCATCATCATTGAGGAAAAGGATTTGGCGTATGTCATATCGACTGAGCTTATTAGATAAATCGCCGATTGCCGATGGAGAGAGCGCGTCGCATGCCCTGCATCGCACATTACAGCTGGCGCAGCAGGCTGAGGCCTGGGGCTATCACCGCTTCTGGCTGGCAGAGCATCACAACACTGACCGTCTGGCGAGCCCCTCTCCTGAATTGCTGATCGCCTGGATCATTGGGCAGACGCAGCATATTCGCGTCGGCTCTGGTGGCGTGATGTTGCAACACTACAGTCCTTACAAAGTTGCCGAAAATTTCAACCTGTTAGCCTCGCTCGCGCCAGGCCGTATCGATCTCGGTGTGGGTAAAGCGCCCGGCGGTTTACCGCTCTCCACCCGCGCTTTACAGCAGGGCATCCATCAGGAAGAAAAGGGCAGCTTTGCTGAACAGCTTTCACTGCTGGATAGCTGGCTGGATGTTCCGCCGGTGGGCGATGAAGAGATCCTGCGCGCCACACCGCAGCCGCCACGTCCGGCTAACCGATTCCTGCTGGGTGCCAGCGAACAAAGTGCCAGGCTGGCAGCAGAACTGGGCTGGCAACTGGTGTTTGCGGCACATCACAACGGCGATCCGCTGTTAATGGAACAGGTGCTTAACAGCTATCGCCAATACAGCAACGGCAAGCAGGCGCTGGCGGCCGTGCAGGTGGTGGTCGCTGATTCCCCGGCTGAGGCTGATTTGCTGGTGGATAATCTGCGCGTCTATCACGTCAGTGTGAAAGACGGCCCAAGCGTCAACGTGGGCAGCGTTGAGCAAGCTGAACGTTACGTGAGACAGGGCGGTTATACCGATTATGTCATTGAGCCGCGCACGCCATCGTTGCTGAAAGGCACTGCCGCGCAGGTGCACGCCAAACTGGACGCCTTGCACCAGAATTTCGGCATTGAAGAGTTCGTGATTGATACCCCGATTGCTGAGGAGCAGGCGCGAGTGACATCTCTCGAACTGCTGGCAACGCATCGACTGGTTGCGGCGTAATTGGGAGATAACCATGACTCACACAAGCGAACAGCAACTGATTGACTGGCGACGCGAGCTGCACAGCTGGCCTGAGCTGTCTGGACATGAAGTGGAAACCACAGCGCGTTTGCGCCGCTGGCTACAGGACGCTGGCTTGCGGTTGCTCGATTATCCGCTGGAAACCGGTCTGGTGGTTGAAGTGGGTCAGGGTGAGACGCTGATCGCGTTGCGAGCTGATATTGATGCCCTGCCGATTCATGAAGCCACCGGCCTCGCCTACCGCTCACGTAATGCGGGTGTGATGCACGCCTGCGGCCATGATGTTCATAGCGCGGTGATGCTGGGCGCGGCACTGCAACTCCATGCGCTGGAAGATCAACTGCCGGGACGCATCCGTATTCTGTTCCAGCCAGCCGAAGAAAATGCCACCGGTGCGCGCAAGTTTATCCATGCTGGTGTGTTGCAAGATGTGCAGGCGATCTTTGGTATGCACAACGAACCAGGCTTACCGACGGGTGCCTTCGCCACGCGCGGCGGGGCGTTTTATGCCAATGCCGATAAGTTTGTGGTGCGCGTCGCCAGCCCTGAACAGGGAGTGGATGCCATTCTCGTGTCCAGCCAGATCATTCAGGCACTGCAATCACTCACCAGCCGCAGTTTTAACACCCTGGATAGCCTGGTGTTGAGCGTGACGCGCATCGATGCCGGTCAATCTGGCAACACTTTACCGAGAGAAGCCGAATTTGGCGGCACGGTGCGCACCCATGACAAGCAGGTGCGGGCGCAACTGGAACAGCGCGCGCGTCAGATTGTCGAGCACATTGCGGCGGCAAACGGTGCGACCGCGACCTTCAGCTGGCATCCGGGCCCGCCGGTGCTAGAAAACGATGCAGGCTGGGCGCAGTTTGCCAGTGAAATTGCTCAGCAGGTGGGGTATCGGGTGCAAACCGCAGAACTGCACCTCGGCGGCGAAGATTTTGCGTATTACTTACAACAGATCCCTGGCGCGTTTGTCAGCATTGGCAGCGCCAGTGAATTTGGTCTGCATCACGGCGGTTTCAACCCCGATGAAGCACTGATCGCGCCTGCCGCGCACTATTTCACCCAACTGGCGCAGCAGGCCTTGCAGCATCTCAATGCACGATGTCGTGACGCAATTCTGAGTTAGCCCATTTAACCCAATATCCTCCGCTTTGTATGGCGACGAAACCGTCGCCGTCAGGCTATGCCATGGAAAAGAGAGAACACTATGACTGCAAGACAACTGCGACTTGGCACTATTCTGCATGGCGCATCCGGCAATATGTCCGCCTGGCGTCATCCGGCGGCGCAGGCTAATGCCAGCATCAATTTTGACTATGCGAAGCATATTGCGCGCAAAGCGGAAGCCGGCAAGCTGGATTTTCTGTTTGTCGCCGACGGTTTGTTTATCAATGAGAAATCGATCCCCCATTTTCTTAATCGCTTCGAGCCGTTGACGCTGCTGTCGGCGCTGGCGGGGGTGACTGAGCATTTAGGATTGGTGGGTACGGTCTCCACTTCTTACAGCGAACCCTTTACGGTTGCACGCCAGTTTGCCAGTCTCGATCACCTTAGCGGCGGACGTGCAGGCTGGAACGTGGTGACCTCGCCATTGGAAGGATCGGCGAAAAACTTTTCGCGCCAGCAGCATCCGGAGCACGCGCTGCGCTATCGCATCGCCGACGAGTATTTGCAGGTGGTGAAAGGGCTGTGGGATTCATGGGAAAAGGATGCCTTTGTGCGGAACAAAGAGAGCGGCCAGTTCTTTGATGCCGCTAAACTGCATACCCTTAATCACCACGGTGATTTCTTCCAGGTGCAGGGGCCACTGAACATCGAACGCACGCCGCAGGGACGTCCGATCGTCTTTCAGGCCGGTGCGTCAGAGGATGGTAAAAAGCTGGCAGCGCGCCACGCCGATGCCATTTTCACCCATCAGCCGACGCACGAAGAGGCGCAAGCTTTCTATCAAGATGTGAAAAAGCAGCTGGTGGCGAACGGACGTGAACCGCAGGATCTGCATATCTTCCAGGGCGTTGGCGTCATCGTTGGCGATGATGCCGAAGACGTTGAGCGTCAGTACCAAACTACCGCTGCACTGGTTTCCATCAAAGATGCATTGAACTACCTCGGTCGCTTCTTCGATCACCACGACTTCTCGCAATACCCGCTGGATGAACCCTTCCCGGATATTGGCGATATCGGCCAAAACAGCTTCCGCAGCACCACCGATGAAATCAAACGTAAGGCGCAAGCGCACGGTCACACACTGCGTCAGGCCGCACTGGAAGCGGCCACGCCGCGCCCGCTGTTCTTTGGCACGCCAGAAGAGGTGGCGGATGGCTTACAGCTGTGGTTTGAAACCGAGGCCACCGATGGCTTCATTATTCAGGGCGGCACGCCGGATACCTTCGAACGCTTTGTTGACCGCGTTATCCCCCTCTTGCAAGCGCGCGGCCTGACCCGCAGCGAATATCCCGGCACCACGCTGCGTGCCAGCTTCGGTCTGAAAGACCCGGTTAATCAGTTCACACAACAATAAATTAAAGAGAAAACACGCTATGCAGAAAAAATCCCTGATTGCGCTGATGTTGCTGAGTTTAAGCAGTGCGGCTTTGGCTGAAGAAGTGGCGGTGAACGGTCAGCAGATCAGCATCGAAGCCAATAAAACACCGGTGAACACTGCGGCAAATCCCGCTGCGGTGGCGCAAATTCCGGCCGGACATAAGTTTGCCGTGCCAGGCTCATTTACCGTAGCGGTGGCCGCACTGAACTCCCCGCCATTAACCGTATTTAGTGATGACAACAAAACCCTGCTCGGCAGCGAAGTGGATATCGCTCGTCTGGTGGCCGACAGCCTGGGATTGAAACTCAATGTGGTGCCGACCTCGTGGGAAGACTGGCCGCTGGGCGTGGCTTCCGGCAAATATGACGCGGCGATTACCAATGTCACCGTGACCAAAGAGCGTAAAGAGCGCTTCGATTTCGCCACCTATCGCAAAGATTCTCTGGGTTTCTACGTGAAATCCAGCAGCCAGATTAAGTCCCTGAACAAAGCCGAAGACATCGCCGGGCTGCGCATCATTGTGGGTTCCGGCACCAACCAGGAAGCGATCCTGCTGGCGTGGGACAAAGAGAATCAGGCGAAAGGACTGAAGCCTTTCACGCCGGTGTACACCAAAGATGATGCTGCGCAAACGCTGGCGCTGCAGTCCGGTCGCGCAGATGCCTACTTCGGTCCGAATGTGATTGGCGCGTGGAAAGCCGCGTTAACCCATCAAACCAAACTGGTGGGCAGCGTGGATGGGGGTTGGCCGAAAGCCGCACACATTGCGGTGACGGTGAAAAAAGACAACGGTCTGGTACAGCCGATTAACACCGCGCTCAACGGCGTGATCAAGAACGGTGATTACGACAAGGTGCTGAACCGTTGGGGTGAAGGCGTGGAGCGTCTGGATCGATCTGAAATCAACCCAGCCGGTCTTGGCGACTAAGGAGGCTGCATGAGCCAGCAATTTTTCCGCGAAGTGCATCCTGAAGCCGCTGAGTTGCAGCCGATTATCACCGGTCTGTTTGGCGAGTATGCGGCACGTTACGGCGATTTCTTCAAAAGCGCGAACGAGGTGGAATTAACCGAATGGTACTTGCCGCCGCGTGGGCTGTTTATCGTGCTGGAGCGTGACGGCGAGATCATCGCCATGGGCGCCTATAAACCTTATGACGAGGTGACCGCGGAATTTAAACGCATCTGGACGCGTAGCGATCTGCGCCGTCAGGGATTGGCGCTGCTGATTTTGCAGGAGCTTGAACGGCGTGCGTTGCGCGCCGGTTATCAGCGCGTGTTCCTGACCACCGGATTTCGCCAGCCGGAAGCCGTGCAACTATATATCGGCCACGGCTATCAGCCGCAGTTTGCGCTACGCGAAGATATGGAAATCTACAGTCGGCCACCTCATGACGGGCGTTTACGCTTCCTCAAGGTGATTGATGTGCACAGCGTGGCGCAGGCCAGCTAAGGAGTTGAGATGAGTCAGGAAAAACATTTAACCGTGGTGCCCGCACGCTATCCAGGAAGGATCATCGGGGCGATTGTCGCACTGTTTATTCTCGCCAGCGTGATTGATTCGGTGGCCTTTAATCCCCGTTGGGAATGGCGCGTATTTGCCCGCTGGTTCTTTGATCCGGTGATTCTCACAGGGCTGGGACAAACGCTGTTACTGACGTTGTTCGGCACGGTGCTGAGTTTGATTTTTGGCGGCCTGCTGGCGCTGGCGCGGCTCTCTTCGTCATGGTTATTGAGCACGCTGGCGTTTGGTTACATCTGGCTATTTCGCTCGCTGCCGCTGATTGTGGTGCTGATTATTCTCTATAACTTCTCCTACCTGTACGACACGCTGTCGCTCGGCGTGCCTTTCACGGCACTGTCGTGGGGCCATTTCCAGACCATCAATGTGCTGGGGCAGTTCCCGGCAGCGGTGATTGGATTGACGCTGGTGCAGAGCGCCTACAGTGCGGAGATTATTCGCGGCGGCTTTTTGGGTGTCGATCACGGTCAGTTCGAGGCGGCATCGGCGCTGGGATTATCATCGTCCCGTCGAACCTTCCGCATCATTCTGCCGCAGGCATTGCGCGCCATTATTCCCACCACCTTTAACGAAATCATCAGCCTCGCCAAAGGGACTTCCATGGTGTACGTGCTGGCGATGCCGGAACTGTTTTATACCATCCAGATGATCTACAACCGCACGCAACAGGTGATCCCGCTGTTAATGGTGGGTGCGGCCTGGTATCTGATTATCACCACCGTATTGTCACTGCTGCAGCACAGCGTTGAACGTTGGCTGGCCCGCAGCGTGACACATGAACCGCAACCGTCGCGCTGGCGTCAATGGCGCAATCGCTCTGCTACCGCCAATGAGGAGCTTTCTCATGTCCGAAGCCATTGATTATCGCAATCTGCACACTACCGGTGCCATCAGCATTACCGGCGTCAGTAAGTCATTTGGTAAACACAAAGCGCTGGATGACGTCTCGCTGGAGCTGGAACCTGGCTCGGTGACGGTGATTCTTGGCCCGTCAGGATCAGGGAAATCCACGCTACTGCGCACCATTAATCACCTTGAGCGCGTGGACGAAGGTTTTATTCAAATCGACGGTGATTACATCGGTTACCAACGTCGTGGTGACAAGTTGTATGAGCTGAAAGAGAAGGCGATTTTGCGCCAGCGCATCAACGTCGGTTACGTGTTTCAGAACTTCAATTTATTTCCCCATCTGACGGTTTTAGACAACCTGATTGAAGCACCGATTGCCCATCGTCAATTGTCACGACGCGAGGCGATTGAGCGTGCAGGTGAGTTGCTGGATATCGTGGGATTGCGCCATAAAGCTGATGCCTGGCCGCGCCATCTTTCGGGTGGCCAGCAGCAGCGCATTGCCATTGCACGCGCGTTAATGCTGAATCCACGTGTGATGCTGTTTGATGAACCGACCTCGGCGCTCGATCCCGAGTTGGTGGGTGAGGTGCTGGACGTGATTAAGAAGCTGGCACGCTCTGGCACCACCCTGGTGATTGTCACGCACGAGATTGGTTTTGCGCGCGAAGTGGCGGATCAGGTGGTGTTTATGGTTGATGGTCGTATCGTCGAGCAGGGCAGTACGCACCAGGTGTTGAACCAACCGCGTCATGAGCGTACGAAACGATTTTTGGCGCGGGTGCTGTAATGGAAAGAGTGATAGTCAGCGCGCTGGCCGCATGGTTGTTCAGCTCGCCACTGTTTGCCGCAGAAACGCTGGATGCAAAAAACAACGAAACGCCAATCCACATTCCGGCTAACCCGCAAGCCATTGCCAAAATTCCGGCCGGTTTTCATTTTGTGACGCCGGGATATTTGACGGTCGCGACTTCCGCATCCAATTCCCCGCCAATAGGCTTGTGGGCATCAGACAATAAAACGCTGATTGGTAGCGACCCTGATTTCGCCCGGCTGCTGGCCGACAGTTTGGGGTTGAAACTCAAGCTGGTGCCTGCCGCCTGGGAAGACTGGCCGCTGGGCCTCACCGCCGGACGTTATGATGTGGCGATGTTTAATATCGCGGTGACGGAAGAACGGAAACAGAAGTTCGATTTCGCGACTTACCGCGCGGATAACCATGCGTTCGCCGTGAAAACGGACAGTGCAATCACGGCGATCAAAGGGCGCGAGGACGTGGCGGGTAAACGCATCATTGTCGGTTCCGGTACTAACCAGGAGAAAATTTTGCTGAGTTGGGATGCGAAAAACCGTGCACAGGGGTTGGCACCGGTTCAGCCGATTTATCTCAATGATGATGCTTCAGCGACGCTGGCGTTGCTCTCCGGGCGCGCCGATGCTTCATTTGGCCCACAAGCCATGGCGGCATGGAAAGTGGCGTCACGCGGTCAAACCAAAATCGTCGGTCACGGTCCGTTCCGCGCCTGGGTGGCAGTGACGACTAAAAAAGGTAATGGGCTGGATGTGGCATTACAGCAGGCGATCAATGGAGCGATAACCAGCGGACAGTACCAACAAGTGCTGGCACGCTGGGGAGAACAGGAGGAGGGCGTGGAGGCGTCACAGGTCAATCCGCCTGGGATTGTTTATCAATAAATAATTTTTTTGTTAATTGAGAGAAAACTCACAGCTTGATTGTTGTGAGTTTTTTATTTTCAGCGTTGTTGTGAACTTATTCATTCTTTTATTTATTTTTTTTTGGCATGAATTAAACGGTAAATCTCGATTTTTGACCGTGAAATAAACTCGCCTTGCATTTAATTAATCGCTTCAGATGTTTTTTGTATCTTCTCTTACAAGGAACGGTATTGTTTAGCCTGTCGGTAAAGTGTCATATTGACATTTCCTGAGGGAATGTGAGGTTGAAAAAGAGTAAAAAGGATTTTGAATGAGTCTGGCTTAACCTGCATTACCCAATCAACGTATAAAAGATTGGGGTTAACATGTTAGTTGAAAATATAAGAGGTCAACTTAATATCTGCCACGCGCAATCCCTACAGTGCAGAGAAATTAAGCGGCCGAGATTGGGGGGCGTTTTCATGGAGTCAAGAGTCAGGAAACGGGAAGAGACGGTTGCCATCATCGCTACAGATGTTGCCGTTATTAAATCGAATTACGCCACTAAACAGGATATGGCTGGAGTCAGGACTGAAATCGTTGAAGTCAAATTAGAAATAGCAGAATTACGGTCCGAGGTTCGCGAAGTGAAAGCCGATGTTGCGTCCATAAAGGAAAATTACGCGACCAAAGCGGATGTACTGGCGATCAGGGGCGATCTGTACCAGGCGTGAACAAACAAACCAAATGGATGGTTTCAATGCAACTCGTCACGTTAGGACTGGCGTTAACGATCGCCAAAGCGATATTTTAATCCTGTGCACAATGGCGGCTCAGCCGCCGCCATTGCAAAAGTCTCTTATGTGGTGGCTTTACGGATCCAAAGCGCAGCCTCTCCCGCAGGGAGCGGACGGGCAAAGTGATACCCCTGGAACAAGTTACAGCCTTTGTCGCGCAGGTAGTCGAAATACTCTTCGCTTTCGATCCCTTCAGCCAGCACGTTCAATCCCATTTCACGCGACAGTTCAATCGTTTTGTGTACCACAATGGCGGCGGATTCATTGTCAAAAATATGCATGATAAGCGATTTATCGATCTTGATATCATCAATCGCGAAATCACTGATCGATTTCAGCGATGAATAGCCTACGCCAAAATCATCGATCGCCCATTTAATGCCTAACTGACTGAAGTGCTCAATGACACTGCTGATTCTTTTTTGATCGTAAATAAAGGTGGTTTCAGTTATTTCAAACTTTAGTCTTTCCGGACTGATTTTGTGATGTGAGAGCGTCAGCAAAGTATCCTGGGTAAAATCCCGATGCATCAACTGCAGTGGACTGATATTGATCGAAAACATCAAATTACTAAGATGATACATGCGATCCCAGTCAGACATTTGCTGCAGGGTTCTCTCCATCACCCATTTGCCAATCTCAATAATCAGCCCACTTTTCTCCGCCACAGGAATAAACACCTCGGGCGAGATAAAACCTTTAACCGGATGTTTCCAGCGCAATAAGGCTTCGAAGCCTATCAACTTTTTATTGGTATCCACCTGTGGCTGATAGTACAGCTCCAGTTGGTTCTTTTCGATGGCGTTGGAAAGCTCCCGTTTAATCAGGTCGGTCTCCGAATAATCACCGCGTGACGTAAACACGGTTAACAGTAGCGCGATAATCGACACACTGCAGTTAACAATATAGAAACCAGGTTCCTCAGGTATGCTCAGCCTGAAAGCCCCACTTTGCCAGGTTAATCCCGTGGCGATAAACAGCAGATAAAACGCCAGGCAAATGAGAGGAAAAATTTTACTGAGGTAATTCGATTGCTGGCGTAGCACCAGCGCGGAACCGATGGTCAGAGCCATCAGATAATTGTATTCCGAGCGCTTAACAATTGAATGATAATTATCCAGTAATAGTAGCAGGATAATACTGAATAAGAGTGCATGCACGATGAGGTAAAGGTTGCGTTTTAAGCCACTGCAGAAGGCTGCACTGGTGATGTAACCACCCAGTAATGTGCTGGCAGCATATAACCAGGCAATGTCATGGTGCCCCCTGACAACGTTAAACAATACCATGTAAATACCGGCCACAATGCTGGATGTCCCGGCGATCAACAAGGTTAAACGCAATTTCTTTTCCAGGCTATCGCCTTTCAAAACAAACGGCAGATTGCGAATGATTGAAAATCCTGAACTGAAATAAGAGATCATTAGCTATTCTCAGTTTTATAGTCATAATTATTTAATGTTTTCAGTCAGGTATATTAAGGAAAAGCGTGACGGCTGTCATAACTGTTTTCACGTTATTTACACTCATTCAAGCTGCATTATGATTTGACCTATGTTAGGGGAAGCGGGTGCTTTTCCGGATTAAACTGGCTGCTTGAGGTGACTTAAGTCGATTATTTCCATTTGTATGCGGCAGGTTAAGAAATCGCGAAAGCCGCAGCGCATTTTCTGCTTAGCGCGATTGTGCCTACCCTATGGCAAGTCCACACGTTAGAATGAAATCTAAATGCCTTAAGGTAGTTGCAGTGCCAGAGGCAAAAACAACAAGCGCTGGACACGTATTCAGCCTGGCCTGGCCCGATTGTGAAACCCACTTTTAAACGACTGGTTGCAATGAAAATACGCTTTCTATCTGCCAATGAGCTAAAGCTTGCCGAAGTGCGCACCATCCTGGAGCCGGTCGGCGTCGAAGTCATTCCCATCGCCCGCCGCATCGAAGAGATCCAAACAGAAAATGAAGTTGAACTGGTACGTGACAAACTCACCAAAGCCTTTTCCATCATTGGGCGTCCACTGTTTGTTGAGCACACCGGCCTGTATCTGGATGGGTTGAATGGTTTGCCTGCCGGATTGACGCGCATTTTCTGGAGCCGACTGAACGCTGAGCGCTTCACTAAACTGGTCAGCGGGCTGGACACCCCAAGCGTTACCGCCAAAACCGTGCTGGGTTATTGCGATGGCCGTAAAATGTACCAGTTTGAGGGCGAGCTGCGCGGCACCATCGCACCGGCACCGGCAGGACCGCGCGAGTTTCAGTGGGACTGCGTATTCATTCCAGAAGGCCATTCGCAGACCTTCGCTGAAATGGGTGAATTCAAAAACGAAATATCCATGCGCCGCCTGGCACTGGATCGCTTCGCCACCTTTCTTAAAACATCACGGGGACTGGCATGAAACCGGAACTCAAACGCGCCTACGATGCAGGCAAACTGATCCTGTTTGCGGGCGCGGGTATTTCACGCAATCTGGGTTTGCCGGAGTGGCATGAGCTGATTGCGCATCTGGCCAAAGAACTGGGTTACGACCCGAAGATCTTTAATACTTATGGCACACATCTTTCGCTGGCGGAGTATTACAAGCAACGCAAAGGTTCGCTCGGACCATTACGCAGCTGGATGGATCGTGAATGGCATCGCCCGGATATTGACGTGCGCAGCTCTGAAATTCACACCATGATCACGCAGGGCAATTTCTCCCGTATCTATACCACCAATTACGATCGCTGGCTGGAGATGGCGCACGAAGCTCACAATGTGCCGTACAGCAAAGTGGCGAATGCGGCAGATTTGGTGTCACTGACCGAAGACAAGCGTCATATCATTAAACTTCATGGTGATTTTGACGATGATACGTCCATCGTGCTGGATGAGAGCAGCTACTTCGAGCGCCTCTATTTCGATTCGCCGCTGGATATCAAACTGACGCATGACGTGATGGGCAACTCAGTGTTGTTTGTCGGTTACAGCATCAGTGACTTTAACATTCGTCTGTTATTCTATCGCCTGACGAAAATGTGGGGCCGCACCGGATTAGCGACCGCACGGCCGAAATCCTACCTGTTTACCAACCGCAATAATCCGGTGGCTAAAGAAGTGTTGGGGCAGTGGGGTATTGAAATGATCGTTTCAGAAGAGGACGATCCGCGCAAAGCGCTGGCGACGTTCCTGGAAGAATTACTGGCTTAGTGAGCAGAAAACGTTTGCTCAAAAAAGTTTGCTTAGAATATACTGTATATAAATACAGTTAACCGAGGTGCATCATGGCAGTCGAAACCAAATATGTTGTTGTCAGAAAGGGTGAAGAAAAAATGACGTTTGCCAATAAAAAAGACGCGGATGCCTGGGACAAAATGCTCGATATGGCGGACGCCTTCACCGACTGGCTGCAGCAGCATCAGCCTGAACTGGATGAGGCACAGGCTGAAGCGTTAGGCATGTTACTGGCTGAACAGAAGGATGCGGTGCAGCATATCCTGCGTACCAGCAAATTACCGGATGCGGTAAAGGAAGAAGCGTCAGCTGAAGTCGAGACTGAGGCTTCTGCGGAATCTGAAACCTCTGCGGAATCTGAAGCCTCCGCTGAAGCAGACACCGGTAAATCCGAAAAGAAAGTGCGCGCGGTTAAAGCTGCCTGATACTTTGCTAAGAGCTAAGAGCTAAGAGCTAAGAGCTAAGAGCTAAGAGCTAAGAGCTAAGAGCTAAGAGCTAAGAGCTAAGAGCTAAGAGCTAAGAGCTAAGAGCTAAGAGCTAAGAGCTAAGAGCTAAGAGCTGAGAGCTGAGAGCTTAGAACTTAGAACTGGGAGCGGCGAGAAGGTCGCTCCTGTTGCCTCACTAAACTCTACAGCTTGATCTGATAACGCGTACTACGCCCACCGCCCGGTAGTTTCTCCAGACAGCCTTTCTCCAGCAACTCCGTTAAATGGCGCGTCGCCGTGGCTTTACTGACCTTTGCCACTTTTTGATATTGGCTGGCGCTGATGCCGTCCTCAAACCCTTGTTCTCCGCCATCGAGCAAGCGATTCAATACGCGATTTTGCTCAGCGTTCAATTGGGCATTGTGATGAATCAGCCAGAATTTCGCTTTGTTCTGTATCCGCGTGACCGATGCCAGCGCCTCTTCCAGACTGTCATTAAGCACATCGAGGAACCACAGCATCCAGGCAGTGATGTCCAAATCGCCACGCTGTGTCTCTTGCAAAATCCGATAATAATCCGTGCGCCGGGTCAGAATCGATGACGACATGGCATATAAACGAATGCTTTGGCTGTCTGCTTGTGCCAGCGCCAAATCCGTCAGCGCACGCGTAATACGGCCGTTGCCATCATCAAAGGGATGTAGCGTGACGAACCACAGATGGCAAATGGCGGCGCGCAGCAGCGGATCGAGCTGAACCTCGTCATGGCTCTGATTAAACCAGCGAATAAACTGATCAAGCTGCCGTTCAAGCCCATCACGCGGTGGCGCTTCAAAATGGACAGTTGGACGATCGATGCGTCCGGACACCACCTGCATCGGTTCTTCACCGCGCAAACCGCCTACGTTTAAACGCTTAATCGTCCATTCACTCGACGGGAAAAGCCACTGATGCCACAGACACAGCCGCTCAAACGTGAGTGGCGTATCGCGCTGAGTGATGGCATCCATCATCATAGTGGCCAGTCCTTCAGATCGTTCGGAAACGGGATAGGGCTGCTCCAGCGAGACACCTAATCGCCGCGCAAGGGAAGACCTGACCGATTCGGCGTTAACACGCTCATCTTCAATGGCGGAGGAAGACAGGATGTTGGTGAGCAAAGTATTCAACGTTTGCGTATCGGTGTTATCGGAGATGCTTGCGCGGCCCAGCAAAATGCCGCGCTGCTGCTGGAGATAGCGCAATCGTGGCAGGAGTTTTTCCTCTTGCCAGCGAAAACTTGGCCAATCAGGTTTCTGCCATATCCACATATATTGCCTCATATCCTTTGCGAGTGAGCCAAACAGTCTGGTGATTAGGCTCAATTACTGAGCCATAAAGCCGCTTTATTCGGCTCACATAATGAGTTGAATGATACTGCCTAATCGGCTTAAACGCCAGTTCATTCAGCCCACCAACGAATGTAAGCCGCATGAGAAGGCGAAATGGGTGGCGATTTCAGGCTGAAATTTTAGGTGAGCCAGGAAAGGGTCTGTGTGCCAGATGGCGACCTGAGCGCCGCCATCTGGGAAAATGAAGTGACTATCGCTGTAGCAGTGATGGAGAGCAGATCAATGGGTGAAAAGTGAAAATGTTCCAGAGTAGTAACTCACCATCCACGCCACATACACCAGCCAAACCAATAGCAATCCTGTTAAGCCTAATTTACCTGTCATGATGCATTCCTCTTGTTATTTGGCGTCATGCGCCCTGTAACGAATAAGCTGACAGGATGATGAGATGACGATCTTGCGCCAGATCAAAAACAGCAGGATTTTGTCGCGGAAATGCACAGGTAATAAATGATCCAGGCAGAGAAAAGGTGTTGGGTCTCGCTTCGCTAAACCATTTATCACAGAAATTATAAGGAATTTAAGCGGATAAAAGTGCCGCTTATTGAACATATTTGCCAAATATCCCGGCATAACCCTCCAGATATTCTAGAGTTAATCGCGAAGTTTAAAAAATACACAATCCTGCAATCGTTTATGGCAAAGGACATTATTTTGAACATCGCAAACCCAATACCCAGACTTTCGTTCTGGAATAAACTATTTGCTCTTATTCTGCTGTTGTTGGGGATTATTCTGGCCGCAGGCGGGGGCTGGCTGGTGGCCTTAGGCGGAAACTGGTACTACGTGCTGGCCGGCATAGGGCTGATCATCTCTGCTGTACTGATATTGATGAAGCGCACCAGCGGTGCAGGCTGGTTCGCGCTGGTGTTTGTCGGTACGCTGATCTGGACCATTCAGGAGTCAGGGCTGGATTACTGGCGCTGGGTGCCGCGCTTTGCCTTGATGCTGATTCTCGGCATCGTGTTTGCCTTTCAGTTACCCAATCTGGCGCCGCGCGTCAGTCGGGGTGCGTCACGCGCGCTGGCGGCCGTGCTGATTGTCGCCTTTGTGATTGCGGCTGCGCTGCCCTTTGCACCACTTAATGAAACGCCGGCTACCGATGTACCCGCTGCGGGTTCGGCCAACTTCATGGCGGATACCGGTAATGGGAAAGCGTCCACGCCAGACAATGGTGACTGGTATACCTACGGCGGTTCTCTGGCATCGCAGCGTTTCGCCAATGCCAGCCAGATTACCCCGGATAACGTGAAAGACCTCAAGCTTGCCTGGCAATTCCGCACCGGTGATTTACCCAAAGCGCGTTGGGGTGGTGAAAATACCCCAATCAAAGTGGGCGATACGCTCTATACCTGTACCGCACGCAATATGGTGTTCGCGCTGGATGCCGCTACCGGCAAAGAGAAGTGGCATTTTGACCCGAAAGTCAGCGACAAATCTATTCCGTACACCGCCGCCTGTCGTGGGTTAACCTGGTATGACAGCCAGACCAACAGCCATGCAACCACTGGACAGGAAGCGGCTGTTGCACCGAACAGTGATAACAGTGACTGCCAGCAGCGCATCATTCTCGGTACGCTGGATGCCCGCATCATTGAGTTGAACGCTAAAACCGGTGAAGTGTGCCGCAGTTTCGGCAATCAGGGCACGGTCAATCTCGCAGAAGATATGGGGGAAACCTACGACGGCTATGTGGCTATCAACTCAGCGCCGGTGGTGATACGCGACACGTTGGTAGTGGGACATCAGACGATCGATGGACAGCGCGCATTTGGCCCGCCGGGCGTCATCAAAGCCTATGATGTGCGCACGGGCGCGCTGAAATGGGCATGGGATGCTGCCGACCCGGATACGGCGACACCGAAGAAAGGACCTAATGCTTATAAACGCGGTTCACCGGATGTCTGGACCTCGTTCACCGGTGATGACAAGTTAGGATTAGTGTATCTGCCGGTCGGGAACTCCTCCGGTGACTATTGGAGCGGTACGCGCTCGCCTGCCGAAAACAAGTATTCGGTCTCACTGACGGCATTAAATATCGATACCGGCTTACCGGCCTGGACTTTCCAGACAGCACACAAAGATGTGTGGGATTACGATCCCGGTTCTCAGCCCACGCTGGTGGATTATCCGGATAAAAACGGCGGTAAGACACCGGCAATTATCATGCCGACCAAACAGGGTGAGATTTATGTGTTAGATCGCCGCACCGGTGAATCGCTGTTTGGTGTGGAGGAACGTCCTGTACCCGGCGGCGGCGTCGAGCCGGATCAGCGTTCGCCAACCCAGCCTTATTCGTTGTTCCATCACCTGAGCAAACCGGATCTTACGCCGCAGGATATGTGGGGCTTAACACCGGTGGATCAGTTGGTGTGCCGCATTCAGTTCCAGCAAGCCAGTTATAAAGGGCAGTACACACCACCGGAAGCCGATCGTCATTCGATTGAGTATCCGGGTTATAACGGCGGTTCTGACTGGGGCAGTGTGGCAGTGGATCCGACTCGCGGCATCATCATTGCTAACTACAACGATATGCCGAACTACAACATTCTGGTGCCGCGTGCGAAAGCCGATGCGATGGGCTGGAAACCCCGCGATGAAATCCCGTATAACCCACACGATACCGGTCATGCGGAAGGGGCAGGCGATCCACAAATCGGCGTGCCTTACGCGGTGAACGTGAATGCGGGTTGGCGCTTGCCGTACACCGGCATGCTGTGTAAAGAGCCGCCATATGGTGGCATCCGCGCCATTGACCTGCGTGATGGCCGCACTATCTGGGATCGTCCACTGGGCACCGCACGTCGCAATGGCCCGTTTGGCCTGCCAACCGGATTGCCAATTAACATTGGTACGCCGAATAATGGCGGCTCTGTGGTGACATCCAGCGGCCTGATCTTTGTCGCGGCAGCCACCGATGACTTAATCCGCGCCATCGACATGAAAACCGGTAAGGAAGTGTGGAGCACGGAACTGCCTGCAGGAGGCCAGGCCAACCCCATGATCTACACGCAAAATGGACGTGAGTATCTGGTGATTGTCGCGGCAGGGCATCACTTTATGGAGACGCCGGTGGGCGATTATGTGTTGGCATACGCGCTGCCTGAACAGAAATAACCACCATTGAAAACGGGATTAGGCTGCGGCCTAATCCCGCCATAAACACATTGTCATCACATCTCTGTGGTCATCACGTTCTCAGGGATTCACCTCTTCCAGACGGCGATTCAGCGTGCGTGGACCAAACACACCAATGGTAAACACCACAATCGCCATCGCGCCGGAAATCACGGCAAACACTGAACTGACCCCCATCTCACTCAGCACCCAGGCAATGGTAAAGCCTGACAACATGCCGCTGATACGGCTCACCGAATAGACCAAACCAATCGCTTTAGCGCGGAAGCGCGTCGGGAACAATTCCGCCTGATAGGCGCGGTAGGAGAAGGTCATACAGGTGCTGGCCAGCGACAATAGCAGTCCCAACGTCACCAGCATCACCGGTTGCGACTGCCAGGAAAACACCGTGCCGACGAGGGCAATGGCCAGCGCGGAGCCACTCACCAGCCACTTACGCTCAATGCGATCGGCAAAGGTCATTGCCACCAGCGGCCCCAATGGGCTGGCAAAAGCAATCAGGAAGGAATAGAGCAAGCTGTGGGTGAACGTCACACCTTTTGCTGCCAGCAGTGTCGGGATCCAACTGGCAAAACCGTAATAGCCAATCGACTGAAAGAAGTTGAATACCAGCAGCATGAGGGTGCGACGGCGGTAAGGCGGACGCCACATCTCATTTATCACTGCCGGTTTAGATTCAATGGGCTGCAACAAATGGTTATCAATGGCAGGCAGCGCCGCGCCGGTGGATTTAGCCACGCGCGCTTCGAGTCTGCGTACTACGTCTTCCGCTTCTTTGTAACGGCCTTGCTCAACCAGCCAGCGCGGGCTTTCGGGTAAGCCCATGCGCAGGATCCACACCAGCACAGCGCCGATACAGCCAAACAACACCACCCAACGCCAGCCGCTCAGGCCGAGAATTTCCTGGGGGACCAGCTGCCATGAAAGGAAAGCGATGGTCGGAATCGAGGTGTACTGGATGGCCTGCACGAAGGCATAAGATCTGCCGCGCAGACGCGCCGGAATGAATTCGGAGACATAGGCATCAATGGTGACCAGCTCGGCGCCAACGCCAATCCCCGACACAATGCGCCAGAACACAATGGAAAACGGATGGTGCTGAAACGCCATAATGCCACTGGCGATCGCGTAAACCAGTAGCGCGATGATAAACACCTTTTTGCGCCCGATGCGGTCGGCCAGATTGGCAATCAACAAGGTGCCGAGGAAAACCCCGAGGAACATCGCCGCGACAAACGCCCCCAGGCTATGGGGATCAAAAAAGTTATGGCTGCCGTGGGAAAAAATCCCCTCACGCACCATACCGGGACCGATATAGGCGGTCAGGAACACGTCATACACTTCAAACCACCCCCCCAACGCCAGTGCAAAAATAATCAGCCACAGCGGGCGGGCGGCAGGTAAGCGTTCCAGACGCGCAGAGAGTTGCGCACCAAATGCTTTGCCTTCTTCTGGTGTGAAGTTGTCACGCCAGGTCATCGGCGGGGGGATCGACTCGCTCAGCGAAATTTTTTTCAGCACGGTAGGGTACTCCGTTGTTTTTATAATGGTTTGTTAAGGGCTGGCCGGATGGCCATACCCGAAAACACAGGTGATTCAGGGTGTTAACGTTAAACCGGGCAGCCTTTCGCACGCAGAATAGCGTTGAAGCGCTCAGGGTCGTTATTGCCTGCCACGTTGCTGGCGCGGATCTTCTCCTCACGCTGTGCATGTTGCTGTACGCGAGGCAGCAGCACACTTAGCTCATCCTGCGGGATCGCAATCACGCCGTCGGCATCGGCGACGATCAAATCGCCTGGTGACACCACCAGTCCTGCACAGTGCACCGTGGTGTTCACTTCACCAGGGCCTTCTTTGGAAGGGCCGCGCAGAGTGTTACCCCGAGCCCAGCAGGCAATACCGCCTTCTGCCCATTCATTCAGATCGCGCACGGCGCCATCAATCACGAAACCGGCAATCTTTTTGGTGACGGCAGAGGTGCGCATCAAGCCGCCGATCAGCGCCTGAGTCAGATCGCCCGAGCCATCGACCACAATCACATCGCCCGGCTGCGCCATCTCGATGGCTTTGTGGATCATCAGATTATCGCCAGGACGCACCTTCACGGTGATCGCCGCGCCGCACAGCACCAGGTTGGCATCGTTGTGATACGCCTGTAAGCCAAGCGCACCAACACTGCGCCCCATGGAGTCGCCAATGTTTGGCACCGGCAAGGCACGGAAGGCATCAATCACGCCCGCATCAATCTGTGCGCCGCGCTCACCGATGAAATAGCCAATCGGCCAGTCTTTGTGGATGGTCATAAGTTAACTCCGGTTTAACACCTGCGGATTGACGCAGGCGGATGGGTTGATCTGTTGGTTATCAAGAAAAGCGAGACACTGACGTGCTGCGCTCTGTGCGACGGCATCCAATGCCTGCGGGGTGGAACCGCCAATATGCGGGGTTACGATCAGGTTGCTGAGCGCGCGGAAGGGATGATCGGCAGCCAGCGGCTCAAGGGTCACCGTGTCCAGCGCTGCGGCACGCAGTTGCCCGCTCTGTAATGCGGCAGCCAGCGCCTCTTCATCAATCAATTCACCGCGTGCGGTGTTGATCAGCGTGGCGTGAGCAGGCAACTTTGCCAGGCATTGTGCGTTGATCATCAAACGGGTTTTGGGCGTGACCGGACAGTGCAGACTCAGCACATTTGCCAGTGGCAGTAAATCGTCGAGTGAATCACAGCGTTGCGCCCCTTCAAAGTCACCATCAGCCGGAGCTGCGGGATCGAAAAATGCGACCTGCATCCCAATCACACTCGCGAAGCGCGCCACGCGGCGGCCGATTTCGCCAAAGCCGATCAGACCCAGGGTTTTGCCCTGTAGTTCTTCGCCATCACCGCTGCGGGTCCAGCGCCCGGCGGCGACTTCCTGCTGAAAATAGGGCAGACGGCGCGCGCAGTTCAGCATCAGCGCCAGCGTCAGTTCGGCAACAGATTGCGCATTGGTGGCGGGCGTGGTCAGCACCGGGATGCCACGTTCGGTAGCGGCAACCACATCAATATTGGTGACGCCCACGCCGTGTTTGCAGATGATTTTCAGCGTTGGACAAGCGTTGATGGCTTTCGCGTTCAATTCAACGGTGCGCGAGATCACCGCGTCATACGCCACGCTGCTCATACGCTGTTCAACTTCCGCAACGTCATTGGCGTCATCCAGATAATCGACCACACAGCCTGCTTCAGCGAGCAGTTCACGGCCGCCCTGGCCGAGGCTGGTAGTGGTCACGAGAAAGCGATAAGTCATGTCGGTTCTCCGATAGGGTTTACGTCATCCTGACATCGACAACCGATAAAAAATATTCTGCGAAGGTTATTAATTCATTCCTGACAGGAATAATGACTTGAGACGGAAGTTGAATCGTCACACGCCATAACGTTGGAATTTTGTTAACAAACAGATCGCATGTTGCTGGGATTGTGTTCTGCTATACGCTTTAGGATTTTTACTTAAAAAATCGTTAAAAACGCAGAGTTAGCGGAGCGCAGCGGCCGTATATCAGCAGGCTAAAGACCGCATAAATAGTGTGATCTACTTCAAAAGCCTCCCTCAGTACCCTGACACCCCTCAGTTATTTTATCGTCGTTGTTTTGAGCAAAGTGAGCCGCAAAGTTGCACAACTCATGCATTGCGCGTTTTTTAGCCGCACGAAATGATAAATGTAACTAAAGTTATAGAGTGTACCGTTTGGTTCATTAACAACTACATAATAGAACGGTTACATCATGTCTCACTCAAAAGATCTCTTCGCTGTGCTCGGCCGCGTCATGGCGGTGGGTCTGTTCTTCGCTTCGGGTCTCGACAAGATCACCCACTACGCAGACAACCTACAAACCATGGCGAACAACGGTGTTCCGACCTTTTTCCTGCCGCTGGTGATCCTGCTGGAAGTGGGGGGCGGTCTGGCCATTGCCTTTGGCTTTCTGACGCGATTCACGGCCATTTTTATGGCGGTGTTCTCGGTTCTGGCCGGATTCCTGTTCTATCAGGGATACAGCCACGCACACCTGATGGTGTGGTTAAAAAATATCTCCTGCGCTGCCGGTTTCCTGATGCTGTGTCTGAACGGCGGCGGTAAATGGAGCCTCGATCATCTGATTCAGCAACGTCTAGCACGTCATTAAGATTTTCACCTAACCCTTTAATTATTCAGGATAACACCCATGAAAAAACTCCCGACAGTGCTGCTGTGCGGTGGACTTTTCTGTGCCGCGAGCCAGGCCGCCGAACCCGTTAACCAGGTCGCCGTATTAACCCATCACCAGGCGCAACAACTGGTGGAGAAAGCCGAGCAGATTATTGGCAGCCATCACATCGGCGGAGCGATTGCGGTGGTCGATCCTTTTGGTCAGCTGATCGCTTATGAGCGTCTGGATGGTGCCACGCTGGCCAACATCGAACTCGCGCCGAAGAAAGCGCACTCAGCCGCAGCCTTTGGCGTGCCAACGTCCAGCTTCCAGCAGAAAATCGCTGCCGGTAATGTCGGTATGCTGGGTAACCCGGTGGTGGTGCCGCTGCCAGGCGGGGAGCCAGTGAAAGTGAACGGTGTGGTTGTGGGCGCCATTGGTGTCAGCACGCCAGATGGCAACGTAGATGCGGAAGCGGCGCAGGGCGCGCTGTCGGCATTGAAAGCAGGTTAGCCATGGAAAGAAGACGTTTTTTACAACTGATGATGACCACACCGGTCATCGTTTCTATCCCGTTGCAACCGCTGTTGGCCGCACCTGCGGATGCCGCTCAGGCGCTGCTGTTGCGTGCCAGTGAGCTGTTAACCGGACGCCGTGGCCTCGATATCGGCATTTCTGAACGGTTATGGACGCTGCTGTGTGAACAGGATGCAGGATTCCCGGCTCAGTTAGCGCGCCTGATGACGCGCCTCAACGCGCTGCACAGCGAAGATCGTGAGCAGATCGTCGCGCAGCTGGATGACGCGGATGTGAAGACCGCGCTGACAATTATCTCGCCGTGGTATCTCGGCTATACCGGTCATCCGTCTACGACCAAAGCGGTAGATGACGCGCACTTCGTTACCTTCCTGTCGGCGCTGATGTATGAGCCCACGCGTGATCACACCATTCGCCCAAGTTATGCCAGAGCGGGCGGGGATTACTGGGCCGAAGTACCACCGGGCGTGACAGCGCCACCGATGTCCACCTTGATCCGCGAATGGGGCGATCAATCGCCCCTCGCCGCAAAGCAGATTAAGCAGCCTGATGCACCCTGGTTACTGATGGTGCAGGGCAAAGCCAAAACCCTCGTGGAAGCCGAGGCGATGCTGGCGCAGCACAATACCCTATAACAAGAATCGAGCAGGTACATCATGAGTGAATTTGATGCCGACGTGGTGATCGTCGGCTCCGGTGCGCTGGGCGCCAACGCCGCTTATCAGCTGGCGAAAGCGGGCAAATCGGTGATTATGCTGGAAGCAGGGCCTTATATTCCACGCTGGAAAGTGGTGGAAAACTACCGAAACGGCGCCAGTAAACGTAACTGGTGCACGCCATATCCGAATCTGCCGTGGGCACCAAACTCTTACACCGAAGGCTATATCGATGCCAAAGGGGATGACGATTTCGAATACGTCACCAGCTACTTACGCGTGGCCGGTGGCAGTACGCGTCACTGGGCATCCGCCTGCTGGCGCTTGTTACCTAACGACTTCAAGCTGAAAAGCGTGTACGGCGTTGGCCGCGACTGGCCGTTTGAATACAGCGAGCTGGAGCCCTGGTATGTCAAAGCCGAGCGTGAAGTCGGCGTCGTCGGCACCGCCAATGAGGACCAAAGCGGGCAAGGGCGCGGTCACTATCCGCCACGTTCAGCGGAATATCCGCTGCCGCCGGAAGCCAAGCCGTATATGGTGCAGCGCATGCAATCAAAGCTGGGCCCGATGGGTTATCAGGTGATCCATGAGCCGCACGCGCGCGTGTCACGGCCCTATGATGGCCGTCCGGCTTGCGCGGGTAACAACAACTGCGAACCGATCTGTCCGATTGGCGCGATGTATTCCGGTGATATGCACGTCGATAAAGCCGTGGCGCTGGGCGTGCAGTTACGCACCGAATGTGTGGCCTGGAAGCTGGAGAAAGGCGCAGGTAACAAGATCGTCGCGCTGCACTACCGTCAGCCCGATGGCAAAGACACGCGCCTCACCGCCAAAACTTTCATCATCGCTGCTCATGGGCTGGAAACGCCGAAACTGCTGCTGATGAATGAAGTGGCCAACAGTTCCGATCAGGTCGGTCGTAACCTGATGGATCACACCGGTTTGAGCCTGACGTTCCTTGCCGACGAGCCGCTGTGGACCGGGCGCGGTTCAGTGCAGCACGGTACTATCGCCAATCGCCGCGATGAAGCCAGTCGCGCACAGCACTCGGCGATCCGTTATTCACTGCGTAACCTGGTGCCGAACGTTGATGTCACTGTGCCGCTGCTGAAGCAAGGCATGATGGGGCAAGCGCTGGATGATGCGATTCGCGACCGCGCCTCGCGCATCATGAACATCAGTACCATGAGTGAAACGCTGCCAAGTCCGACCAACCGCGTGACGCCAAATTACGATCGCAAAGATTCAATTGGCCTGCCGATGCTCAACGTCAATTACCATCTTGATGATTACGTGCGCGGTATGCGCCCGCAGGCGTACAAGGATTTCGCTAACTTCCTGCAGGCCTTTAACGGTGAAGTGATTGAAGCCCCGACCGGCTGGCGTAATCAGTATCACATCATGGGCACCACCATCATGGGGGATAATCCGCGTGATTCGGTGGTCGATGCGCATTGTCGTAGCTGGGACCATCCCAATTTGTTCCTCGCCACCACCGGCGTGATGCCGACCTCTGCCACGGTGAACCCTACGTTGACGGGGATCGCGCTGGCGTTGCGTATGGCCGATACCATCGCGAGGGAGATCTGATCATGCGCAAACATATCAGACATCTGGCTGCGGCAAGCCTGTTGCTGGCCGGTGCCGTGCAGGCACAGGATGCTTCGCCGGATCTGGTCAAACGAGGGGAATATCTGGCCACCGCCGGAGACTGCTCGGCCTGCCATCGCGATCCGCACAGTGGCAAACCTTTCTCGGGCGGTTACGCGATTCAGTCACCGATGGGGATGATTTACGGCTCCAACATTACGCCGTCGAAAACCGCGGGGATTGGCAACTATAGCCTGGCGGATTTCACTGCGGTGATGCGCAAAGGCAAAGCACCGGGCAATCATTACCTCTATCCGGCGATGCCTTATACCTCATTTGCCGGACTTTCAGATGAGGATATCCACGCACTTTATTCCTATCTGATGCTCGGTGTGCCAGCCGACGATCATCCAGCGCCTGAAACCGATCTGCCGTTCCCGTTCTCTTTCCGACCGGTGATGGCGATGTGGAATCTACTGTTCCTGGATAGCTCGGCAGTGCCAGGCAGCGATGCGGCCGCAGGCAGTGCAGAACGTGGCGAGTATTTGGTGCGCACGCTGGCGCACTGCTCCACCTGCCATACCCCACGTAACGGCATGATGGCGGAACAGGGCGATCGCTTCCTGTCGGGCGGCAAGGTTGGCAGCTGGACGGCACCGAATATCACGCCAGATGCACAGGCGGGCATCGGTGACTGGAGCGAAGCGGAAATTGTCACCTATCTGCGCACCGGCGCGCTGCACGGTAAAGCGATTGCCGCGGGTGAGATGGGCACCGCGGTGCAGAACTCGTTCTCGAAAATGCAGCAGAGCGATCTGGAGGCAATGGCGCATTACCTGAAGCAGGTGCCTGCGATTGGCGGCGCGGATCGTAAAGCCCCGTCGGTAGCGCCACAGCCTACACCGCTGTCAGCCATTGAAACCGGCATGAAAAATGAGATCGCCGATTATGTCTCCGGCGATGCGATGAGCGGGGCGCAACTGTACAACGGTGCCTGTGCCACCTGCCACGCCAGTGACGGGCGCGGAACCCACGATGCTCAGCGTTTCTATCCCTCGCTGGTGGGATCTTCAGCGGTGCTGTCGGACGATCCCGCCAACCTGATCATGACGATTGCGGAAGGTGTTGATCGCCAGACTGGCAACGATCACGCCTTTATGCCGGAATTCCGCACCCAGTTTAGTCAGGCCGAACTGGCCAAAGTGGCGAATTACGTCTCCACCAACTTCGGCAACCCGCAGCATGCGATTACGCCAGCTGATGTTGAGCAAACGCTGAAAGGCGAAAGCGGCAGCTGGCTGGTGCGATACGCGCATGCGTTAAGCATCATCGGTGGCGTCGTTGCGCTGCTGGTGATCGTGGGGGCGTTGATCCTTCTTCTGCGCCGCCGGAAATAACTTTTACGGGCGGCGTTGACGTCGCCCGCATTCAAAACGGTATGACCCTTTAAGGAGTAACTTCAATGAAAAAGGCTTTATCCCTTGCGCTGTTGAGCGCCGCGCTGTTCGGTTCTGCTGCTGCACATGCCACCTTGACGCAAACCATTCTTTCTCAGGGCGATGCGCAGAAGTTGATCGCGGCCGCGCAGGAAAAAGCGCACGCGCTAAACGCCAACGTCTGTATTGCCGTGTTGGATCAGTCAGGCCAGCTGCTGGCGTTTAACCGTATGGACAATGCCCCCGTTGGCTGCATCGATTCCTCCATTCTAAAAGGCCGTGCGGCTGCGTTGTATCGCACGCCAACAGACAAATATATGGATCGCGCCAACGGTAAAGAACCGGCGATTGCGACCTTACCGGGCGTCATTCCGCTCGGCGGCGGCTCACCGGTGTTGTGGCAGAACAACACCATTGGTGCGGTGGGCGTCAGCGGTTCTGCTAACCCGAACGAAATCGCCATCGCCAAAGCAGCAAGCGACAGCTTTAAATAACGACGCCGGTCGTTGCTCAAATATTCATGACGCAAAGGTGCACTTTGATGCACCGGTGGGCGGCCTGAGGGGCGCCCGCGCAACACAACACCTCATTCAGTTCTCCTCCGACCTGCTCATCCATCAAGTTCCTGCGCCGCGCGCCGATAGTCTCTACAGAGGGATGTAGGTGCACAGGGAGTGGTTCATTTTTTAACCGAAAAAGTGTCAACTCCAGGAGCGCCATAATGGCCAAACACGCATCAAAGAAAACAATGAGCACCCGCACGCAGATGCTGCTGACGGGCGCCTTAACCATCACCCTCGGCTTTGCCGTCACCATCGGCGTGTTGAGCTGGCAGTCTAGCAACGAGCAAAAGTCACTGGCCGAAAACTATCTGCAGCAGATTGCACAAACCCAGGCACTGCAAATCCAGCAGGAGCTGAGCTATGCGCGAGACGTGGCGCATAACCTCGGCCACAGCCTGATAGCACTGCCAGCCGCAGGGATTCAGGATCGTAAAGTCGTCGATAAAGTCATGGAGTCGGCACTGCGCGATAACCCTGACTACCTGTCGATTTCAGTGGTCTTTGAAGAAAACGCCTTCGATGGTCGCGACGCCGAGTTCGCCACCCAGCCAGGTGCTGCACCGAAGGGGCGTTATGCCTTCTTCGTCGATCGCGATCAGTCGGGCAATTTCAAGATGCACCCGCTAACCTCGATCTTTACACCGGGCCAGGGTGACTACTACCTGCTACCGCAGAAAAGTCAAAAAGACACATTAATTGAACCCTACAGCTATGCCTACAACGGCGTTCCCACACTGCTGACGTCCGTGGCGGCGCCGATTCTCAGCCAGGGGAAATTGTGGGGGGTTGTGACTTCAGATATTTCGCTGGCCTCGCTGCAGGAGAAGGTGAATAAAATCAAACCCTGGGAAGGCGTGGGCTACGCCATGCTGCTGTCCAGCGCGGGTAATGTGGTGTCATACCCGGATAAAAACCAAACCAGCAAAGCGTGGAAGGGCGATACCCATCACTACAGTTCAGACGTCATGGAACAGCATGACGCGTTACTGGGTGAAGATGCATTGGTCACCTGGCAGCCGGTGGTGATCGGTAATAGCGATCAGAAATGGTATCTCGGGGTGGTCGCGCCGGTGAGCAAAGTGATGGCGGCGGCGCATCGTCAACTGGTCAACGCCGTGATCCTGATGATCATTAGCATTCTGGTGGTCTGCGCCCTGCTGGGGCTGTTATTCAGCCGCAAAGTATTGAAACCGATCGGTGGCGAGCCGCTGGAAGCCGCGACCATTGCGTTGGCGGTGGCGGACGGCAAGCTGGATAACGTCATCACACTGAAAGGGCGCGATAACAGCAGCCTGTTCTATGCGCTGCATACTATGCAAAACCAGCTGCGTGAGATTGTTGGGCAAATTCAGGACGCCAGTTCCTCCGTTCGTCAGGGCGCAGGCGAAATTGCCAGCGGTAACCTCAATCTGGCCTCGCGCACGGAAGAACAGGCGGCGGCACTGGAACAAACCGCCGCCAGCATGGAGCAAATCACCGCCACAGTGAAACACAACGCCACTAATGCGCATCAGGCCACGGCGTTGACGGAAAACGCCACGCAGATCGCCAGCCGGGGTGAATCGCTGGTGGGTGAGGTGGTACAGACCATGGCGCAGATCGATGACAGTGCGAAGAAGATTGGCGATATCACTGCCATCATCAACAGCATCGCTTTCCAGACTAACATCCTTGCATTGAATGCGGCGGTGGAAGCGGCGCGTGCCGGTGAGCAGGGGCGTGGTTTCGCGGTGGTGGCTTCTGAAGTGCGTAATCTGGCGCAGCGCAGTGCTAACGCCGTGAAAGAGATTGCGGCGCTGATTGAGGAGTCGAGCCAGCGTGTCGGCAGCGGTGTTCAGCTGGTGCAGGACGCCGGTAAGACTATGCAGGAGATGACCCAGGCAGTGAATTCAGTGCGGACTATCATCGGTGAGATCGTGGTGGCATCCGATGAGCAGGCGCGCGGTATCAGCCAGGTCACCATCGCGGTGAATGAAATGGACGGCACCACCCAGCAGAACGCCGCGCTGGTGCAACAGATGTCGGCGGCGGCCAGTTCGCTGGAAGATCAGGCGGCACAACTGGCACAAACGGTGGGACGTTTTCAGTTGAGTTGAGCCAGCCGTCTGCGTTGAAGACCTTGTCACAACGGGCCGCGCCTTATAACGTAAGGCGCGGCCTTGTGCTATTTGCTCAAGGCCGGCAATCACTTCCACACATCGGGAACCCTCATGAATCGCCAGCAACTGTTCGAACACATCAGCCAAACCTACCAAGTTGAACCCGACTATCCGTGGAAAAAACACAGTGAATACGCGGTACTGCGGCACCCTCGCCACCGTAAGTGGTTTGCGCTGGTGTTCCCGCTGGAGAGCCACAAACTCGGATTGGACGCAGGCCCGGTGGTTCAGGTGATGAATATTAAAACTCGTCCCGAACTCACTGGCTCTCTGCGCCAGCAGCACGGCGTCTATCCGGCTTATCACATGAACAAAGAGCACTGGATCAGCCTGACGCTGGAAAATGGCTTGCCGGATAGCGAGATCATTGCGTTGCTGGATGACAGCTTTAGCTTAACGTTTTAGGCTTTCGCGCCACGATGACATTGAGCGGTGACATCGGGAAGGGTTGCATCCGCTGGACGCGCTCAATATCAAATCCTGCCTGCCGCAATTCCTCGCACAGCACACCCTCATTAGTGACGTTGTAACCTCGCATCATTAACGGGGTAAAGAATGGCAGCACCTGCCGTGCTTCCTCCGGCTGCTCAGGGACTTCTGCATGGGCGCTGAGCAGCAATCCGCCTGGCTTTAAGCGTGTTAACCACTCGCGCAGCATCGCCTGTCTGTCCGCCATAAAATAAAGAAACGATGAGCTCCAGATAATGTCCACCTGACGCCCTTCAGGCAATTTCGCCAGCGCGCAACAGCGATCGCTCAGGCCGGCTTTTTCGATGTTGCGCTGTGCCACGGTGGCGGTTTGAGGCAGGTCGAGCACGATCACCGAAAGCTGCGGAAAGCGTTGCGCTAACGCAATGCTGATCAACCCCGGACCGCCACCCATATCCAGCAGTAGCGCCGGACGCTGAAAATCAGCCAGGTTATCAGCGATTGCGCAGGCTGTGTCCGCGCTCAGCGCACGCTGTTCCTGGGCGATTTGATGCAAGGCGGCATCCGCCCAAGCGGTATCGATTTGCAAAGGATCCTGCCAGCCGGGTTCCGCCTGCGTCAGCAGTTGTGGCAACCGCTGAGCGAACTGCTGTAACACCTGATGACGATAGCGCCAGGCATCACCGATATAGCGGCGACTGTCGTGACACAGATAAGTATGCACATCGGGTGCCAGCACAAAGCACTCAGCGTCATGCGTTAGCAGTTCGGTACTCCATAACAGGCGTAACAGATGATAGGTCTGATGCGGCTGCCAGTCATAATGTTGAGCGACTTGCGCAGCCGTTGCAGGTAACGCCAGAAAATCAAACAAGCGGTGTTCAAATGCCAATGCCACAGCGCCGTTAAGGGCGTGCTGAGCCAGCAGGTGATCGAGGGTAGGAAGCGGTGAACGCATGGCAATCTCCTGAACAGGTAACGTGAACATCAGACTAGCCTTTGGCGTAAATGCAATTTATTCTCATTTGTCTGCGAGACGGTGATTTAACTCTGCGAAAGGAGAAAGGATGCAAAAACCGGGTGAAATGCGTGTGCGCCAGCATCAACTGTCACGAGAGATGCGCATGGTGCAATCGGATTACTGGCCCGTGCAGGCACTCTGCGAGTCTTCACAACCCGCTAACGAGCAGCCACAGCTGGTGCTGACTTTTGGTGTGCAGGGAGAATCGCGCTTTCGGGAAAGCAACGGACGTGAGATCGCTTTCAGTGCCGGGCATCTCACCGTGACCAGTTTTCAGGCCAGCCAGGGCGAGCGTTTGTATCGCGCGGGAGAGCGGGTGCAGCAGGTACGCCTGATTCTCAGTGCGGCGAATGTACGCCACTATTTTGGTGAACAGGCTGCAGAAGGATTGTTACAGCCTCAGCTTAAGCGCCATCTTTTTAGCCGTTTCGGCCACGCCACTGCGGCGCAACTTAGCCAGGTGCATGAGGATCCGCTGTTGCTGGAAATTCAGGCGCTCAGCCTGCTGGCTTTGCATCGCCATCAGCTTCAACCCACCAATACTCAGCACAAGCTACATCCTCAAATGGTTGAACGGCTGGAACAGGCACGCGACTGGATGCGCGATCATCTGGCTGAGGTTTTTTCACTGAACGCGCTGGCGCTGGCGGCAGGATTGAGTGACTACCAGTTGAAAACAGGGTTTCAGCAGCATTTTCACTGCACGCCGGGCGCGATGCTGTTACAGATGCGCATGGAGCACGCGTATCGCTTGCTGGAGGAGGGATTTCAGGTGGCTCAGGCGGCATGGCAGGTGGGATATCAACATCCGCGCAATTTTAGCGTCGCGTTTCAACGCTATTTTGGACGCCCGGCCAGTGCGATTACCGGGCGCAGAAAGCAGGATTAGCGTGAACGACGAGACGGCATCATGCGCAGTAACGTGTTGTCTTTGAATAAATAATGATGCGCTAGTGCCGCAACAGCATGAATACCAATCAGCCAGTAGCCGTAAGGGGCGAGTGTTTCATGCCAGTCTGTAATGCTGTCAGCAAAATCAGGATCGGGATCGCCGCTCACCGGCATCGGAATACCAAAAATCCACCAGGTGCGGCCCATATAGAAGCGCGACAAAATGCCGAGAATCGGCAACACAATAAAGAACAGGTAGATCGCCAGATGCATGAGGTGCGCCAGGCCGGTTTGCCAGTGTGGCGGTTTAGGGACTATCGCCGGGCTGCGATGACGAAAACGCAGAATGACGCGTGACAGCATTAGCACCAGCACACAACTCCCTGCGCTGAAATGACCAATGATCATGGCAAAGCCCTGCCAGGATCCGCGCGTCGCTAATCCGCGAAATTCCATGGTGCAATAGGCCGTGACGACCAGCAAAAAGGTCAGCCAGTGGAGAAAAATCTGCGAAGGTGCGTATTTGGTGCTCATCATTTATTCCATCAAAAGGCGTAGCAGAAGCGCTAACATAGCGGAAAGCGTACTGAATTAATTCATATTTTGACACATCCTCCGACGAAATGCTTACCGCTGGGCTTCCGATGCCTGCATCAGTTGGCTGAGTAAAGACTGCAGCTGCTGTTGCTGATCAACACTCAACATCGCGAGCAGATCACGTTGAGTCTCTGTATGCACCAGCAGGGCTTGCTCAATCTTCTCACGACCGGCATCGGTTAAGGCAACCAGCATGCTGCGTTTATCCTCGGGATCGGCCACGCGTTCAATGGATCCCACCTCCTCAAGACGATTGAGCCGATTGGTCATTGCGCCAGAAGTAATCAGCAGCGATTTGTACAACTGCGTGGGAGAAAGGCAATAGGGAGGGCCCGCACGACGCAACGTAGCGAGCACATCAAACTCCCCATCGCGAAAATGGAAAGGAGCCAGTGCCTCCGCGCGCCGGGTGGCGAGGTGCTTCATGATGCGCAACATGCGGCCAAATATCGCCATTGAGGAGGCATCCAACTCCGGCATGGCGTTGGCCCACTGCTCGATAACAAAATCAACGTGGTCGGTCATATTTCCCCTCGAATGTGTTGCTTAGTGCGCATCCCTCTATCGAAATGCCGTAAAGTATCTTAACGTTAAGATACTTTCGACGCACATGGAGATGCAAAGTGACTCGTACCTTACCTGCTTTAGGCATGTTTGCTTTACTGGTTTTCATCATCGCACTGAATTTACGCCCGATCATGGCCGCCATCGGACCGCTGTTTCCGCTACTGCAACGCGAATCCCACCTCAACGCCATGCAACTGAGTTTACTCACCACCTTGCCGGTGGTGATGATGGGGTTGTCTGCCCTGGCGGGGCCGTGGTTGCTGCGTTGCGTTGGTGAGGTGCGCGGCATCGCCGCCGGTTTGATTCTTTTAGCGTTAGCTTGCCTTGTACGCGGTGCTGTCCCAACTGCTGAGATGCTGATTGCCAGTGCGCTGGTGGCGGGCATTGGCATAGGCTTAATTCAGGCATTGATGCCTGCGCTGATTAAACGGCACTTTGCTGCACAGGCCGGCACGCTAATGGCACTGTTTACTACCGGAATTATGGCGGGTGCAGCGCTGGCTGCCGCGACGGCCGCCCCATTGGCGGATGCGCAGGGGTTGGGCATGGCGCTTGCCATACCCGTTGTGCCCGCGATTGTTGCGGTACTGCTGTGGTTGATCACGTTGCGCCACAGCGTTTCTGCTGCGAATACTCAGCGCGTTAAACCCGTACGGACACGCCGTAGTGGGTTGCTCATGGTGTTCTTCGGAATTGGTACGGGGGCTTACACGCTGGTGCTGGCCTGGTTGCCGCCGTTTTATTTGCAGCATGGCTGGACGCCGCAGCACAGCGGCTATGTGCTCGGTGCACTGACGCTAACGGAAGTGGTGGCGGGCTTTATCGTGTCGGGCTTGATCCATCGCTTCCGTGACCGCCGTTTTCCGCTGCTGCTGGTGCTGACCTCCTTGCTGCTGGGATTAATCAGCCTGATGTGGCTGGGCGGTGCGCTGGCCTGGTTGCCCACGGTGCTGCTCGGATTGGGGATTGGTGCGCTGTTTCCGCTTTCACTGATCGTGACGCTCGACCATGCGCATTCTCCGGAAGAGGCGGCGGGATTGTTATCCTTTGTGCAAGGTGGCGGCTATTTGCTGGCCGCATTGATGCCACTGATTGCCGGCATCGTCCGCGATCGTGCCGACTCACTGGATAGCGCATGGGCCATCATGAGCGTCGGAGTGGTGGTTTTGATGGTGATGGCATTGCGATTCAAACCTCACCTTACGCAGGGATGATGACGGTATGAAACGGTTGAATCGATATATATCTTGTTTTATAACGCCTGCCTGACTCTTCTATGTCCATCAAAAGGAAATGACCACGTGAACCTGTTTATCTTTTACGTTGGCGGTAATGCCGGAAAATCTAACATTGAAGTGCATGATATCCAGTTCGTTGCTGCAGAAAAGCCTGAAGATGCCTGGCCTGCATTGCGTGAAGCCTGGTTTGGTGATGCGGATAAAATCCACGTCGATGGCTATGCGCGCGTGACCTGGGCTGATGGCTATCGCGTGTCTCTGTCTGATAAGCCCACCACCGGCAGTGAAAAGCTGTTTTTTGTTAACGCCGGTGCGTACCATCCTTCCACTTTGGCTGAATTGCATGCCTTCGATCTTTTCGTTGCCAAAGACGTTAAGGAAGCGAAAGCCAAAGGACTTGCTAACCTGTTGCCCGGAACAGACCATCAGCACAAAGATAATCTGAAAGATGTGGATGATTGTTTGCTGCTGGAAAAGATCGGTGACCTCTATATTCAATTAACGCCGGATAGCGATGGCGAACCCTTCCGCCCGGAGTGGCAGGGTTATCAGCCGATCGGTATCGCGTGATCGTCGGGGCGCCGGTGGAGGCGCCCGCAAAACCCTGGAGGTTTTATGTCACCACAAGTGGGTGTAGGCGTTTTGATTTTCCGTGAAGGAAAACTGCTGCTGGGCCGCCGCAAGGGCAGCCACGGTGCAGGGGATTGGTCAGCACCGGGCGGGCATCTGGAATTTGGTGAATCTCCGGATGAGTGCGCACGACGTGAAGTGCTTGAAGAAACCGGATTAACCCTGACCGAATTGCAAAACGGCGCATTCACCAGTGATGTGTTCCCTGAGGCCAACAAGCACTACATCACCTTGCTGCTGGTGGCACATCACCCGCAGGGGGAACCGCAGTTGATGGAGCCGGAAAAGTGCGAAGGCTGGCAGTGGTTTGCACCTGAAGCCTTGCCGCAGCCGCTGTTCGCGCCGCTGCGCACATGGATTGCTCGCGATGGCTTAGCCGCGTTGCAACATCTCGCACAGGTTACAGCGCGATAATCGCCTCAATCTCAACCTTCAGATCCGGTGAGAACAGCTGGCTAATTTGCACCAGCGAACTGGCGGGTAGATGCTCGCCATAATGCTTAAAGAGTACGGCCCGCAGATCATTAATCTGGGCAAAGGAGGTGATGAAAATGGTCACTTTAATCAGATGGCTCAGCGAGGTATTTTCGGAAGCCGCAATCAGGTGCAGCTGCTGAAAGATAGACTCAGCCTGTGAGGCAATATCGCCTTGCTGCGAGGGTGTGGCAAAGGCTGTTAAACCTGAAACATATAAGGTGTCGCCATGCTTCACCGCGTGCACATATGGCGCTTTCACTTCGCCCAGTTCCGGGTAATTTTTGCGTATCAACATCGATTGCTCCTTAATCCAGTTTTAACACCATCACCGTGACGTCCTCATCGGCGATGTTTCGCTGTTCCACGTCCTGCCAGCCAAAGCGGCGATACAAGGCCTGTTGGTCAGGTGTATATAGCCAAAGTGCAGGGATCGATTTTGCTCGCGCTTCGGCAATCAGGCGGGTCACTAATGCACTGGCCAACCCTTTACCGCGATGTTCGCGGGCGGTGATCACTTCACCCAGCCAAAATTCACGCTCGTGGATGTCACTCAATTCGTAATGGATGATGCTGGCGGTGGCCATCAACTCGCCTTGGTGAGTGATGGCAAACAGCGTCATCGTCTGGGAATCAGCGGCATTGCGTGATTGCAGCCGCTGGCGGATCACATCGCGGTCATGCCAGTTAGGCAGCTCGGACCATTCGCGGTGTAGCATGTCAGCAATTTCATCATAGAAATGTGACATCTGGGCCAGACAGTGTATCTGCATCCATCATTCTTCAAGGTTAACAGAGGAGTCAAACAACATAACCGTTAACCTCGAAAGGAACCAGGCTATTCGCCTGGTTCTTATGCTTAGGTTGTCTGGTTGGCCACCGCCACCGCATCTTCCCCGGCGGGAATGCGCATCGGTGCGTTGGGATCGGTTGCCGCTTGCCATATCGCGGCGGCGACATCTTCGGCTTTGGTGGTAGGCTGCGGTTGGTGCATGCCCGCCATAATCCCATCCAGCATCGGTTGATAGGCGTCGAGGAAGGTTTGCTCCATGCGCGGCATGGCGTTCTTGCCGAAATCGGTGGTGGGTGCCAGGCCCGGTAACACCAGTCGCACATTAACATTAAACGGCTGCAACTCCAGCGCCAGTGATTCGGTAAACGCATTGACGGCGGCTTTGCTGCCGGCATACACCGCCAGCAGCGGCAGGGATTTCAGCGTCACGGTGGACGTCACGTTGATCACCGTACCGCCGCGTTTGGCGCGGAACTGAGGCAGCACCGCCTGCGTCATGGCGATAGTGCCCAGCGTGTTAGTCTCAAACACTTCGCGTACCGTGGACATCGGCGTACCTTCCAGTGAGGTCAGCACACCAATCCTGGCGTTGTTCACCAGTACATCGATTTCGCCTGCGTCAGCGATTGCCCGTTTGATGCTTTCTGCATTAGAGACGTCCAGCGGCAATAAACGTCAATTTTCCGAAGCCGGGAATAGCTCGGGGCGAGGATGACGCATAGTGGCAATCACCTTCCAGCCGCGTTCCAGGAAATAGAGCGCGGTGGCGTGTCCGAAGCCAGAAGAACAGCCGGTGATGAGGATCGTTTTCATTCTTCACTCCTGCATTGCATTGGGTAGATGCTCACTATAGAGTCAGCGAGATGGACTCACTACAATGCAAAGTCCATATTTCATTCGCAGGAGTCCATAATGATCGATCCCCTTGCTGAGATAGTGTCGCTGCTGCAACCTCAGGCGGCCTTTTCCAAACGAGCACGCGCCAATGGTCGCTGGCGCGTCAATCGCAGTGAAACCGGACAGCCGTTTTACTGCCTGGTACTGGCTGGGCGCAGTCAATTGAAGATGAAAGGGCATGAACCCATCTCACTTGAGCAGGGCGATTTTGTCCTGATCCCGGCGGCGTGGGAGTTCTGCATGAGCAGTGCCGAGCCACCCGATGACGATGCGCCCGAAACATTGCCGGAAATGCTTAGCCCCGGTGAATTCTGGATTGGCGATCAGCAGCAGCCTGCTGAAGTGCAAACGCTGATTGGCTATTGCCAGTTTGGTGCGCCTGACGCGGGATTGATCGTCTCGCTGTTACCCCAATTTATTCATATTCGCGGGGAGTCACGGCTGACCACTCTGGTACAACTGGTGATGGATGAGTGTCGTGCGCAGCGTCCTGCTCGCCATGTGGTACTAGAACGCCTGCTGGAACTGCTGCTGATTGAGGCGCTGCGTTCGATGCCAATCTGTCATGCTTACCCTGGCGTGATGAGTGGTTTAGCCGACGAACGTCTGGCGGCGGCCATCCGCGACATGCACGCCAACCCGGCGCATCCCTGGACTGTGGCGCAATTAGCCAAAGTTTCCGCGCTATCCCGTTCGGCATTCTTTGTACGTTTCCGCGCAGCAGTGGGCGTAGCGCCGATGGTTTATCTGCTCACCTGGCGCATGGCTTTGGCCAAAAATTTACTGCGTGGCAAAAATATGGCGGTAGCGGATGTCGCAGAACGCGTCGGCTATCGTTCCGCCAGCGCGTTTAGTGTGGCCTTCACCCGTTATGTGGGGCAACCGCCCGCATGGTTTGCCGCTCAACAGGAAATTTAGCGGAACAGCTTAAGATTGCCCGTCAAACCCGTAATTTTCTTTTTAGGGCCAATCAGACCAATCGCAACCAGCTCTATATGGTCACTGTGGGCGCTGGCAATCCGCTCGCCGTACTCCTCGTAAGTTTTGCAGGACTGCGCCAGCGCACTAAACGGCATCGCGAAGATCTCTGGGTCCGCGTTGCTTGCCTTTTGCAGTTCACGCAGATAGCCACCTTCCGCCAGCAGCACAGGCAGGGGAGCATAAATCACACCGGGATAGTTGAACCCATCTTCACTCTGCAAATCCGGGCCGACGATATGATCAATCAGCTTGCCAAAGCTGATGCCGATGACGCTGGCTGCATTCAGCGCCAGCCCGGTGGGTAACTGGTTGTCGATGATGAGTGTGCAGCGATGTTGGTGAGGATCGAATTGCATGGGTAACTCCGTAAGCAACTGAGATAAAGCGCCATGGTGGCTGAGGTGAAAATTATGCGGCAGGCAGTGAGAAAAGTGCTTGCGGAGTTCATTGAAAAAAGCATGAATTAAGGATGAATATTCCTGTTTAACGCTATCAATAGAAAGGATTAACCTGAAATGAGTTTGAGCAAGACAGATATCCAAATACTAGAACATTTGCAGCGGGACGCACGCGTAACGAATCAGGATCTCGCGGATGCCATCGGCCTCTCTGCATCACCGACATGGCGCAAGGTGCGCAAACTGGAAGAAGATGAGGTGATTCAGGGCTATCGCGCCGTGCTCAATCGTAGAAAGATTGGCCTGAATGTGATGGTGTTTGTGCGTGTCACCATCGACAGCCATAGCGAAGCCGAAGCGCGTAAATTTGAAGCAGAAGTGACCGCGCTGGAAAATGTGGTCTCCTGCTACAGTATTGGCGGCGATGCAGACTTCCTATTGCAGGTGGTATCGGCAGATATGGATGCCTATGCGGACTTTGCGATGTCGGTGATTCGGCGATTGCCGGGTATTAAAGAGATGCAGAGTATGTTCGTGTTGAAGGAAGTGAAAGGGATGGCGGGTCTGCCCATGACGGGGAACGTAAACCCATAAGGTTGAACTCGAGATTTCAACAACGTTGTCAAAACAACAAAAAAAACACTGTATGTATTGCCAGTTACATTGCTTTCAAAACGAAAATAAATTAGCATAAATTCCGTTTAACGCAACTAAGGTGGCTAAATGGAAAGCGCGCAGATTTTCAGTAGTATCAATAAATTGCTTACAACGCACTTTAATCGAGAGTTTTGGTTAAGCTTAGAAGATGAACTCACCACAAGTTATGCGAATGCAAACGCATCGATTGAAGGTCCCCTTGCAAAATTAGAGCAGCCGCAAAAAAGGCGATTACTACCGCAAACGCGGCATTATTATTTAAATTCTGCGTTTTACCGAGCGGCTAAAAGTTGTGGATTATCCTGCGATGACGCGTTTACTGAACCTAGAGGTGAAAACTATTACATCGTTCAATCTGGTCAGATAAAAGTCAGCCGTATTGGCTTAAGGTATGATGAAAACCTCATAAGAAAAGCGAATCACAGATTGTTGATCGCCGAACTGAATAGCGAATACGAAGGATTTACTCCCGATTTCTTTCAGGAACAGACGCAACAATCGTTCCCAGATGGTACTCTCGGCGTGCTCATCGTTAATGTAAACCCTCCATTTTCTCGCTCTCAGGGAGAGATGCTCGATTTACGTGTCACCGTCCCTTTCACCAATCTGAAGAACTATCATTACAACCAGTCGTTACGCGATGTCTTAGCGTTATACAATGAAATCGAATTCGCGCCAGAGGTGCCGGATTTAGCTATTCCACTATTAAAGAAGCGCTTGAAACAGCAAGAAGGTTAGTGTGGTGAACAAATGAGAGTGGGTGTTGCGGGCTTTGAACCAAACCGGTTGACGCAGATGCGTGAAGCGAGAGGTTTGTCAAAAATCAATCTTGGGCGTTTGGTTGAGCGATCCCCCTCGACAATTACTAAGTGGGAGCAGGGCTTTCATTCGCCAGATGCAGAAGCCCTGTTGGCGCTTTCAAACGTGTTGGAATGCCCAATGACTTGGTTTACCAAGCCGATGCCGCGTCACGAAAACAATCCAGTGTTTTTCCGCACGCTGGCAACAACAGCCAAAGATTTGTGCGCCGCGTCTGACCGCTACATGGAGTGGTTACAGGAAATCACATTACATTTGCAGCACGATCTCGATTTTCCTTCGGTGAATATTCCCTTCCTGGAGGTCACCGATCATCGCCAGATTGACGATCAAATGATTGAAATTATGGCGAGTCGATGCCGCAAACTATGGGGGTTAGGCTTAGCCCCTCTGAGCGATTTGCTGCTGGTCATTGAGAACGCCGGGATTATTTGTTCGCGCTTTGAACAAGGTAGCGTTGTCATGGATGGCTATTCACAATGGAATGAGTGTGAACAGCGTCCTTATATCATCCTCGCAGCCGATAAGAATAATTTTTATCGCAGCCGTTTCGATGCCGCCCATGAGCTTGGGCATCTTGTATTGCACCGTTACATTCGGCGTTTGGATTCGGTGAATTTCAAGCCAATTGAAGCCCAGGCACATAAATTTGCAGCCAGCTTTATGCTGCCAGAAGAAGCCTTTGCCGTTGAATTACCACCCAATCCTACTTTAGAAAATTTTGTCGCGTTAAAGCAGCGATGGGGGATGTCAGCCCAGGCAATGATGGTTCGTGCAAAAGAATTGCAATTGATTACGGATGTTGAGTACCAACGACTCTATAAGCAGGTGTCGGCACGTGGTTGGCGCAAAGGGGAACCTCTTGACGATCAGCGTGAACCAGAATCGGTGAGATTGCTGCCGCGCAGCTTACACCTGCTGCTGGACGAGGGAATTTATACTAAGCAGAGTTTTGTCGCTTCACTGAACATGGCTCAGAGGGATATCGAGAAGCTGTTATCTTTGCCAAGAAATGCATTGGCCGACACGGCCATATTGAAGCTAACACCTAAATTAAAAGTGAAAAGCGACAGCCTTAGCAGCGATCAACCTGTAGATAACGTGATCAGTATCTTTGGCCATAAATCCCCGACTTAAAGTTGAGTCCACGTTTATCTGAATCTCAATTCTTGAACAGCAGACCCAAATAATATGTCCATAACTAAAGGGCGCACCATAAAAGGGTGCGCCTTTTTAATGCCGGAGGATGATTACGCCTCTAACCCCGCATTATGCATCCCACGGCGCAGCGTGAAGTTCACGCCCATGGTCAGGAGGGGATCTGGCGGATTCCACTCAGGCTTCGGCAGTGACAGCAGGTAATCAATGGTATCGTTGCGTTTACCCGCCAGCCAGTCGGCCAGCATGGTGCCCATGGCGGTACAGCGTACCGTACCGAGACCATTACAGCCCAGCGCGCCATACACATTCTTGCGCAGTTCGCCAAACAGGCTGGAACCGTTGCGCGTCATCCCTAAGCCACCGCCCCAGGTGTGTTCGAAAGGCACATCTTTCAACGTTGGATAGCGACGTTCAAATGACTGGCGATGGGTTTGACGATACTTCTCGGTGTAGCCTGGCTTGTGGCGTCCATCTTCGTTGAAGCTAAAGCTGTTACGAATCAGGATGCGATTGTCATGGGTACGTCGCGAAGTGGTGCCAAACGGATCCGCTGGAATAATGCCCCAGAAATCCTCACCGCCAATGCTGTCCTGCTCGGACTTGGTCAGCGGGCGGGTCAGGCTGCCGTAGGTGAAAATCGGGAAAATGGTGCGTGGGCCAAAGCCAAAGTGGGTACCAAAGGCGTTATTGCCCAGAATCAGCTTATCGGCAATGATGCGGCCGGTCGCATGATGCAACACGATCTGCGGTTCATACTCAATCGCAGTAATGGCGGTATCTTCATACAGCGTAACGTTTTCTGGCAAGCTGTCTGCCAGACCTTTCACCAGTCCTGAAGGCTGAACCAGAATGGTACCCGGCGTATAGAGCGCTTTGCGATAGAAGCTGGTGCCGAAAATATCTTTCAGCGCACTGCCTTCGATGATTTTGCACTTCTCACCTAAAGCTTCAAGGCCACCGCGATAGGCATCCAGCACCGCCATGCCGCTGTCTTCAACGGCTGCCTGATATTTACCGGAGTGGCGCATATGCGCGTCGGTAATATTATGCTCCTCCACCAGGTCCTTCAGGATGCGCTGGCCGGTCTGGTTCAGATTGAGGATATTGCGGGCAACGGTTTTATCGCCGATGTAATCCGGTGCGCTGATGTCGTGCGGAACGTCGATCAGGAAGCCCGCGTTACGTCCAGAAGTGCCAAAACCAACCTGTTGGGCTTCGACCAGAATCACCTGATCGTTAGGGAAGTTCAGCGCCAGACGACGCGCGGCTGCCAGGCCAGCAAAACCTCCGCCGATCACCACCCATGGCGCTTTGGCATCACCGACCAGCGCGGGCTTAGGAATACGCTTCTGGCTGGTGTGGAACCAACCCGGCGTGGGATCATCGGAAGGCAGCGCATCAATGCGCAGTAACGATTCAGGATCGTTTGGCAGATTGTCTGTCAACAGCGTTGCGCCACCGCCCGCGGCAATGACTCCGGCACCGATTCCTGTGCCCACCAACAATTTCCTTCTGGAAATACCCATGTAAAAAAGACTCCTCGATGCAGATAAGTTGTTCTAAAAATTGCCTGCGCTGCCTGAATTCGGGTCAGATAGCGACGTTACGCATTGCTAAAAATGTGTGACTTATGTTTCTAGGTATATTTCATGTATACATGATGTATTCAGATTATTTCGATTTGTAAAATCCGTGTCAACCCTGTTTTGTGTAAGCCGATGGCGAGTGGGCAGGTCAGTACCTGGAATAACTCTTGCATCTTCACCAGCGATCAATGCCGTGACTTGCTGGAGAAAGCTGTGAACCTCAATACTTATAAATATTTCAATGAAGTCGCTGCGACGGGATCGATACGCCGTGCCGCAGATCGCCTGCACGTTGCGCCATCCGCCATCAGTCGGCAGATTGCACTACTGGAGCACACGCTCGGTGTGATGTTGCTGGAACGCACCAATACAGGGATTCGATTAACCCCAGCGGGGACACTGCTGGAAGGTTTCACGCGTAAGATGTGTCGCGATCTCGACCGTATTCATGAGTCGATAAAGAATTTAAAAGGCTTGCGCGAAGGTGAAGTCAAAATATGGGTGATTGAAGCAGTGGTGCAGGCGATTTTACCGCGCATCATGACGGACTTTAATGAAAATTACCCGGCGATACAGTTTTCGATTAATAGTGAATCGTCCGACCGCACGATAGAAGCGATTATTCGCGATGAAATCGATATTGGTATTGTGTTTAACATGGGTGACCGACCTGGAATAGAAGTGATTAAACGCTGCGCTGCACCCATTCAGTGCCTGGTTTCACCCGGTCATCCCCTGGCACAACATCAATCCCTGAGTCTGGAAGATATTTGTTTTTATCCGATTGCGCTGCCGGTCTCCAGTTTTGGCATGCGACAAACCTTCGATAAAGTCACGCGCAGCCTGCATCTCCATCCGCACTCGATCGTGAATACCAACAACCTGGAACTCACCAAAGCTATGGCGATCGCCGGGCGTACACTGACCATCGGTCCGAAGCAGATTGCTGCCCGCGAAATCGAACAGAATATGCTGCGTGCAATCCCCATTGATAATGAAGCAATGGAATCCGCCAACATTGAAATATGTGTCCATCGCGACCGTACACTCTCTTTTGCTGCTCACCAATTCCTTAAACATGTGTGCCGGGAATTCAATTAAAGATGAATTCATCCGTTATCGTCATAATTTTCCCTTATCCATAAATTAAAAATCGAGGAAATTGACCGGGTTAATGCGTTGGTTTTTGGTGTTCTAAAAGCGGCAACACAGCGTGCTGCATTCGATATTACGGATAGCCCGAAATTGCGTGGTATTTATTTCCCATCGCAGAGTTTACACACCAGAAGTGAATGCTTGTCGCCAACCAGGGGAAAAACATGCCGGACATCATGACTAACGGAATTCGAACGCATTACGACATCGAGGGAACAGGTCCGGCGCTTATTTTTGTGTCAGGACTCGGCGGCACGGCCGCGTACTGGCAGCCGCAACTGGCGGCTTTTGCCCAGCACTATACCGTGGTGACTTACGATCAACGCGGTGCAGGCAGCTCAGATCATCCAGCCGGGCCATACAGTATCGACACGTTGGTCGAGGATCTGCTGGCGCTGATTACTGCACTGAAACTGGAGAGACCGGCGTTGATTGGTCATTCAACCGGTGGCGCGATTGGTCAGCTGCTGGCCGCGCGCCATCCTGAGTTGCTTTCCGGCATGGTGCAATATGCCAGCTGGGCAAAATCGGATAGTCATTTTAACTGGTGCTTCCGCATGCGCCGTGCGCTGCTGCTCGGTAGCACCATGGAAGAGTATGTGCACGGTAGTGCGCTGTTTCTGTATCCGCCTGAGCATATCAAAACCCATGCGGAGAGCCTGTCACCGGGACTGCTGGCCTCAGCAACCCGTTTTCCCGCACGCGATGTGGTGCTCAGCCGTATCGATGCCATCATGGCGCATGACGCCACCGCGCAACTGGCCGCCATTCAAACACCAACGTTAGTGCTGTGTGCGCAGGATGACATCCTGACGCCGCCCTATCAGTCGCGCTTTCTGGCGCAACACATCCCCGGCGCGGAACTAAAAATTGTGCCGCAGGGTGGCCACAGTTTTTCCGAAAGCGAAACATCATTATTCAACCAAATTACGCTCGAGTTTATCGCGGGCATTCACGCGTCAGCGTAATGAATGAAGGAGTGTCACATGAGCCAATCTGATCAACGCAATGTGGAATTCGGCGTGTTTCTGCCGGTGGGCAACGGCGGCTGGATCACCTCAACCACCAGCCCGCAGCTGCCAGCCACCTACGACTACAACAAACAAGTGACGATTCTGGCGGAGCAACTGGGGTTTGATTTTGCCCTGTCGATGGCGAAGTGGCGCGGCTACGGCGGTCCTTCGCAACACTGGGATGTCACGCTGGAAAGTTTAACCACCATGGCGGGTCTGGCCGAAGCCACCAGCCGGATTGGTGTTTGGGGCACCGTGCACACCATGGTGTTTCACCCTGCGGTGGTAGCCAAAATGAGCGCCGTGTTGGATCAAATATCCAAAGGACGTTTTGGCCTCAACATCGTATCGGGTTCGAACCCAACCGATCAGGGACAGATGGGCTTATGGATGGATCTCGACCACGCCGAGCGTTATGAACTGGCGGCTGAGTGGCTGACGGTGCTGAAGCGCTTGTGGACCGAGGATCGTGTCGATCATCAGGGCAAGCATTATCAGCTGACCGACTGCATGTCGAATCCTAAACCGGTTTCGCCGCCGCCGATTATCTGCGCAGGCGCGTCGGATCGCGGTTTCCTGTTCACCATGGAGCACTGCACCGGCAGTTTTATGCTGGGTTCTGATCACGATGATTTCATCAAAACCGGATTGCGTGCCAAAGAGCTGGCGATGCAGCAGGGCAAGCCGGATTTCAAAACCTACGGCCTGTTCACCATCGTACCGGGCGCGACTGATGCCGAAGCGCGTGAACGCGTGGCGCTGTATGACGCCGGTGTCGACACCATCGCGCTTGATAACCAGACGCGCGAGTACTCCGGTGATAAGAGCTTTAAACAGAACACCATGGCGCAGCGCTTTGTTTCGCAGGGGGAACAGCGTAACTCCATGACGCGTGCCGCGCTGGTGGGGTCAGCAGAAACCATCGGCAACAAGCTGGCTGCGATTGTGAAGGGCGCACAGCTGGATGGCGTGACGGTGATCGTGCCGGACTTTATCGATGACCTGCGCATTGTCGGTACCGACGTGCTGGAAGTGCTGGAGCATCACGGCGTGAATACCCATGCACGCGCCTATCAAAAATCCATGACCGCTTCGTAGGGGAATTCCCCTGCCAAAACGTAAATCACTTTACCGGGAGTCAAATGATGAGAATAAAGATGATGATGGCTGTTGCTGTGGCTGCGGTATTGGCGAGCAGTGCAATTCAGGCGGATGAGAGCAAACCGCGCGTGGCAGGTCTGTTCACGCAAACGGTGACACAGGGTTCCTGGGATATGGCGGGCTATGCCGCGTTTAAATCCATGGCGGATAAACAGGGCTTTGCGCCCAGCTATCTTGAGCACACCACTTATGAAGCGGCTCCGTCGGTATTACGTCAACTGGCTTCCGATGGCGTGAAGTTAATTATCGCGCACTCTTCGGGCTATTCAGCGGCCATCAAAGAAGTCGCTCCATCGTTCCCGAACACCCAGTTCGTGTTGTATTCCTACGAGGGGTCTACCGCCAACTTGCCAAACTACTCGGCGTGGTCCGTGGATTGGGATGAATACGGCTTTGTGCTCGGCGCATTAGCCGCCAGCGCCAGCAAAAACGGGCACATCGCGGTGATCAGCGGTGAACCTATTCCGTCTGCGGAACGCACCGTGCAGTTCATCAAGAAAGGTGCTGCCTACGTGAACCCGAAGGTGCAGGTGGATTCTGCCTATGTCGGTTCATTTACCGATGTCGCGCGCGCCAAAGAGATCGCCACTGGCGCCATCGCACGCGGTGCAGACTTTGTGATTCCTTCTGCGGATACCGCCGACGCGGGTATCCAGCAGGCGGCGGATGAAGAGGGCGTGCTGACCATCGGTTCCTACACTGATCAATCCAAATCCTTTCCGAACTCAATCATGACCTCAACGGTGATGAACTTTGAAAAATCCTATGCGGATATTGGCAAACACTATGCCGATCACCAATTAGGTAACCGCATCATCACCGAGAACCTCTCCACCAATGGCTGGACGCTTTCGACGCCGTTTGCGCACGTCGACAAATCAGTACAGGACAAGGTGTTCCAGGTTATCGCCGACCTGAAGTCCGGCAAAGTGAAGATTGAGGAGTAGTGCATGAGCAGCCCGCTAATCGAACTCGATCATGTTTCGAAGCGCTATCCCAATGGCTTCGTGGCGCTGGAGAACGTGTCACTGTCGCTGTTTCCTGGTGAGATTCATGCGTTGTTGGGGGAGAACGGAGCGGGCAAATCCACGCTGATGAACATTCTGTACGGCGTGCACGAACCCAGCGCTGGCGGGGTACTGATGGGCGGACGGCAGGTGATTCATCGGCGACCGGCAGATGCCATCGCTAATGGTATTGGTATGGTGCATCAGCACTTCAAGCTGGTAGCACCGTTTAGCGTGGCCGAGAATCTGGCGCTGGTGGCGCGAGGCGCGCAGCGAAAAACGTTACGGCGTCACGCAGAGATTCGCGCCTTTATGCAACGCTATGGCGTGGATCTCGACCCTAACGCGATTGTGGGGCATTTACCGCTGGCATTACAGCAGCGCGTGGAAATCCTCAAGGCGCTGGTGAATGACACGCGCGTGCTCTTGCTGGATGAACCCTCCACCATTCTTACGCCGGTCGAAATCCGCGCACTTTACGCTACGTTGCGCCGCATCAGTGATAGAGGCACGGCGGTGGCGGTGGTGACGCATAACGTCGATGAAGTGCTGGCGCACGCCGATCGCTATACGGTGTTGCGTCGCGGTAAAACCAACGGCAGCGGACTGACGGCGGCGTGCAGCGCAGAACAGTTGGTCGAAAAAATTGTGGGCCGCACTGTCAGCAGCGGCACACGGTTGGGCGCGCAGCGTCTTGCGGGCGGAGAACAGCTGAAGATTCAAGGGGTGAATGTACGCCCGGGCAGCGGCTCGCCGGGTTTGCATGACATTAACCTCAGCTTAGCGGCGCGCGAGGTGGTGGGCGTAGCGGGTGTGGAAGGTAATGGTCAAAGCGAACTGTTTGCGCTACTGGCCGGGGAGTCTTTTCCGGACAGCGGTGAAATTCAACGCAGTGATGCACAGGTAACGCTGGCGCTGGTGCCACAAGACCGTCATCACGAAGGGTTATCCCTCGATCTGCCGGTGTCTCACAATCTGCTCTATCCCGACATTATGCAGGGACACTATCGCCGCTTCGGGCTACTCGACCACTCAGCGATTGCGCAGCGCGCCTGCGAGATGATCACCCAGTCCGACATTCGTACGCATTCACACGCCAGCCCGGCCCGATCTTTATCGGGCGGTAATCAGCAAAAAATCGTCGTGGCGCGCGCCATGGCCCAGGACGCCTCGATCATCGTGGTGTATCAGCCAACGCGCGGTCTGGATTTGGCCGCCGCTGAAGCGGTGTTGATGCGCCTGGCCGATGCTGCGGATGCGGGCACCACGGTGCTGATTATCTCCTCCAACATCGAAGAACTGATTCGCGTATCAGATCGCATTGTGGTGATGAATGGCGGGCGGATAACAGGCGAAGTCACGGGCGAAGCGATGAATATTGAACGTATCGGTACGCTGATGACATCGGGCCGTAGTCTCTCTTTACAAGGTGCAGGAGAAGTTCATGTCTGAATCATTAAGCGCCTTAACCGAGACCCGCGCGGGATTGCGGCGGGCATTGTCGCAGCTGAGCGCTTCGCGATCGCTGTGGGTCACGCTGAGTGCTTTTGTCGGATCGCTTATTTTGGGGTTGGCGCTCATCACCGCGCTCGGCGTGCCGATGCAAGGGGCGATGAGCACCGCCTTTGACGGCGCGTTTGGTTCGGTGCGCGCGCTCTCCGACACGCTGGTGTTTATGACGCCGCGCTTGCTGGTAGCGCTGGGGGCGTTAATCGCCATTCGGGGAGGCATGTTCAACCTCGGCGGTGAAGGGCAACTGCAGATGGGGGCGATTGGCGCCATGCTGCCATTCCTCGCCTTCGGTGACCTGGGGCCCGCGCTGCTTCCCTTCGCCATCCTGAGCGGTGCACTGTGTGGAGCCCTTTGGGGCGCAATTCCGGCACTGCTGAAAGTGTGGCGCGGCGTGGATGAAATCATCGTTACGTTAATGATGAATTTCATCGCCATCTACACGCTGAAATATCTGGTACAGGGGCCGATGCGTCCGATGGGTTCCAACTTCAATATGTCCGCGCAAATTCCCGCCGATGGGGTGTTTCAGCCACTGATTGAAGGGGCGCGATTGCACGCCGGCGTCTTCCTCGCACTGCTTATCGCGCTGGCGGTGTGGGTAATGCTCAATCACACCGCGTTTGGTCTCAAGCTGCGGGCCAGCGGACAGAGCCCGCGCTTTGTGAAATTGCAGGGGCAGTCAGCCGCCAAAACCGTGCTCTCCAGCATGGCGATTTCGGGTGCGGTGAGTGGGCTGGCGGGCACTTTTGAAGTCCTCGGCGTGCAGTATCGCCTGATTGATGGCTTCTCTTCCGGGCTGGGCTTCGAAGGACTGGCGGTGTCATTTCTTGCCGGATTACAGCCGATTGGGGCGGTGATCGTCTCCCTTTATTTCGGGGCGATTAACAGTGCGGCGCTGGCGCTGCAAAGCACCTTCTCGATTCCGGCCGCGCTGGCGGATGTGCTCGGCGGCATGCCGATTCTGATTCTGGCGGTGTTGAGTGGCGTGATGTTAGTGAAAGGGAGGCCGGTATGGAATTCAACACTGTAACGCTGGCGCTGTTTCTGGCTGGCGGCTTGCGACTGTGTGTCCCGGTGCTGCTGGCGGCATTAGGGGAAACGATCTCTGAGCGCGCCGGTGTGTTCACCATCGGGCTAGAAGGATTGATGCTGTTTGGTGCGGCGAGTTCCGCGCTAGGGCTGATGTGGAGCGGTTCGCCCGTGCTGGCGCTATGCGTGGGCATGCTCGGCGGATGCGTGGCGGCGCTTCTGCTGGCATTGGGCACGGTGATCGCGCGGGCTAACCAAATCGTGATGGGTATTGGCTTTAACCTGTTTGCCATTGGGGCGACTTCGCTCATGCGTCAGCTGTGGCTCAGCGGTGCACCGCCAGCAGGTTCAATGCGTGCGGTATCCATGCTGAAACTGCCGGGGTTGTCCGATCTTCCGGTGGTGGGACGCGCGCTGTTTTCCCAAAGCCCGGTGTTTTATCTGGCGGTGCTGGTGGCGCTGGTGCTGTGGAGCGTGTTGCGCTTCAGCCGTGCTGGCTTGCTGCTGCGTGCCGTCGGGGAAAATGCGCTGGCCGCCGATGCGGCCGGGCACTCGGTGTTGCGTATTCGTTTTAGCGCCACCTTGTTTACCGGTCTGATGGCCGGGCTGGGCGGCGCGTATCTGTGTATCGTCGCGTCCGGTGGCACCTTCGTTGACAACATGACCGCCGGTCGCGGCTATCTGGCCATCGCCATTACCCTCTTTGCGCGCTGGATGCCACTGCGCGTGCTGCTGGTCGCGATGGTGCTGGGCCTGCTCGAAGCCCTGCAGTTCCAGGGGCAATATTTGGGCGTCAACATTGCGCCCTCGCTACTGATGGCGATGCCCTTTGCTGTTGCACTGATCGCCTGGATCATGATGGGCAAGGCAGGTGCGGCACCGGGTGATTTAGGGCGTCCGTTCCTGCGCGGCAACGGGCGCTAGTGCATTTTCAACTAACAGGAGTGACAGATGAATCAGGCAATCAATCCAGAAGGCTGGATTATCGGCAAAACCGCAACGGGTCTTAATCACCTGAACTGGGGTATTAAAGCAGGCAATCACGTGTATGTGGCCGGCATGTTGTCTACCGACCCCATTGATGGTGGCCTGGTGGGGGTGGGCGATATTGAAGTGCAAACACGCCGTGTGCTTGACAGTATCAAAGTGGTGCTGGAATCGGCAGGCAGCAGTATGGATCACGTGGTGATGAACCAGATCTTCCTGCGCAATCTGGAGGATTACCACAAGTTCAATGAGATCTACGTCAGCTATTTCCCGGCGATTTTACCCGCACGGTTCTGCGTCAAGCTGGAGATGGTACGACCGGAGTTTCTGGTTGAGATCGCCACCACGGCAGTGATCCCCGCATAAATGGGCGGCTCCAGGGCCGCACTTCACTGAACAGCACTCACTATTGAGGATGTTTGCATGCAATACCGTTATCTCGGGCGCAGCGGGCTAAAAGTGTCCGAAATTTGCCTCGGTTCCATGATGTTTGGTGGAGCCACCGATGAAGCCATAGCCCAGCGCATTATCGCCGATGCCAATGCCAGCGGGGTCAACTTCATCGACACCGCTGATATGTACAACAAAGGCGAGTCAGAACGCGTGGTGGGTCGAGCCATCGCTGCCGATCGTCATCGTTGGGTGCTGGCGACGAAAGTGGGCAATCCGATGGGCGATGGCCCGAACCAGCGCGGCATGTCACGCAAATGGATTCGTGAGGCAGTGCACGGTTCTCTGACGCGTCTGGGTACCGATTACATTGACGTGCTCTACATGCACAAAGCAGATTTCGCCGCGCCACTGGAAGAGATGGTACTGGCCTTTGCCGACCTGATCCGTGAAGGGAAGATCGGCTACTTTGCCGTGTCGAACTTCAAAGCCTGGCGTCTGGCGGAAACCGTGCGTCTGGCACGTGAAGCGGGGATTGCCGGGCCAGTTGCCACTCAGCCGCTGTATAACCTCGCCAACCGTGAAGCCGAAGTGGAGATTCTGCCTTCAGCCGCCTATTTTGGCGTCGGAACCGTGTGTTATAGCCCGCTGGCACGCGGCATTCTCACCGGAAAATACCGCGTTGGTGAAGCGCCGGACAGCACCAGCCGTGCCGGGCGCGCCGATCCGCGCATGCTGGAAGCCGAATGGCGTCCGGAATCGTTGCAGATGGCCAGTGAGTTAGCGACTTATGCCGAACGCACCGGACGCCAACCCGCGCACTTCGCGCAACAGTGGGTGATGCGCAATCAGTTGGTGACCAGCACGCTGGTGGGACCGCGTACTTTTGAACAGTGGCGTGAGGGCATTGCCGCGCTGGATTGTCCGTGGTCCGAAGAAGATGAAATGTTCTGCGACCGTTTGGTATCACCGGGTAAAGGCACCAGCCTGGGTCCGGTCGATCCCCATCATCCGATTGAAGGCCGCATCGTCGGTCGATTTGCAGCAGGTGTAGAATGACAGATTCACTTCTGATGCCGGACATCGCCGAGGCCTATCGCGGCGGTATGCGCCAACTGGCGGCGGGCGTCTGCCTGATTACCAGCGCTGATCAACAACAGCCGGGCGGTATGATCGCCACGGCGGTGACGTCGGTCAGCGCTGAACCTCCCACGCTGTTGGTGTGTGTCAATCGCAATGCTTCGATGTTTGAACTGATTCAGCGTAGCGGCCATTTTTGCGTCAATGTTTTGTCAGCTGACGCGCTGGGATTGGTAGACATTTTCAGTAATACAGCACGCCGCGCTGAACGGTTTGCGACCGGTAAATGGCATCAGGATGCTGAAGGATCGCCAGTGGCGGCGGATGCGCTGGTGGCGTTTAGCTGCAAACTGGTCAATACCGTTGACTGGCATACGCACGCGATATTTCTTGGCGAGGTGACCCACGTGGCACACCCCAATAGTGATGGGCAACCGCTGTTGTATCACGACCGGGGGTTCCATCAACTCTCAGCGCTGTAACTTAAAGAACGGGAGGGCAAGTGCCTCCCGTTATGTTCAGGGCAACATAATCACCACATCAATTTCCAACAGCAATTCCGGTTCGGCGAGCGCAGAGATCTGAAACAGCGTGCTGGCAGGTAACTCAAGTCCTTCAAAGAAGCGCTGGCGCACCGGATGAATATGCGGCACCAGCGCCAGGTCGGTGACATAAGTGGTGGTGCGCACAATCCAGTCACGCTGTGCACCCAGCCCCTCCAGCAAACGATCGATATTGGCATACACCTGTTCGACCTGCTGCTGCATATCTCCAATGCCGACCACGTTTCCTTCTTCATCCCACGCGACTTGCCCGGTCGGGAATACCGGCGTTCCGGGACGAATTTTGACGTGATTGTAATAGCTGCGCGCCTTCAAACCGGCGGGATTGATAATGCTCATAACGCTCCTTAACCCTGTTTCGTTCGCGAATGTTCTCGCTTCAAGGCTATCACTCGTGCGCGTTGCCGGGTAAAGGTATCCTGGCAACGCCGCATTGCCGCTAAAGCAACACGGCGGCGGTTACAAACGCTTTTGTGACGCGGCATCGAACAGCATCGCACGCGCATAATCCACTTCAACGGCAATCATATCGCCTGCTGCGGCACCGGAACGTTGGGTGGTAAACAGCATCACCTCATGCCCGAATAAGTTGCCGTGGATGAGCTCGGATAAACCGGTGGGTTCGACGAGAGAAACCTCCAGTGGCAGCGCGTGTGGAGAACCTGCTGAAGCCAGTGCGATGTTTTCAGGTCTGATGCCATAAATGACTTCACGACCTTCAGGCTGATTGGCCCATGCCGGATTAGCGGGCAACAGCGCGCTGTCGCCGATGCGCACGCCATTCGGGGTGACAACGCCGTTGATAAAGTTCATGGACGGTGAACCGATAAAGCTGGCGACAAACTTGTTGGCTGGCGTGTCATACAGTTCCAGAGGCGTGCCCACTTGCTGAATCACGCCATGGTTCAGCACCACAATCCGGTCGGCCAGCGTCATTGCCTCAACCTGATCGTGCGTGACATACACGATAGTGTTGTTCATCTGCTGATGCAGGCGTTTAATCTCGACGCGCATCTTGCCGCGCAGTTGTGCATCCAGATTGGAGAGCGGTTCATCAAACAGAAAGACCTGCGGCTGGCGCACGATCGCGCGTCCCATCGCCACACGCTGGCGCTGGCCGCCGGACAGTTCTTTGGGACGACGATCCAGAAGATGTGAAAGATTAAGGATATCCGCCGCTCGCTTCACTTTCTCCTTAATCTCCGCACGCGGACGTTTCTGGATTTCGAGGCTAAAGCCCATGTTGCGTGCCACCGTCAGGTGCGGGTAGAGCGCATAACTCTGAAACACCATTGAGATATCACGATCTTTCGGGGCGACATCATTCATCAGTCGTTTTCCGATGCGGAGATCGCCGCTACTCGCCAGTTCCAGACCCGCAATGGTGCGCAGTAAGGTGGATTTGCCACAGCCGGACGGCCCGACCAATACCACGAACTCACCATCGTTAATGGTGAGGTTGATATCGCGCAGGACTTCAACATTGCCGTAGCGTTTGTCGATCTGCGCCAGTGTAATTTCTGCCATATTTACCCCTTAACCGCGCCAGCGGTCAGACCCTGAACCAGATAACGTTGAATAAAGGCGAAGAACAAACAGGCAGGAATCAGCGCCATTACGGCGGCTGCCATCATTTCACCCCATGAAACGGCAAATTTGGAGACGAAGCTGAGTAAACCCACCGGGAAGGTCATCACTTCGTTTTTGTTGATCAGCATCAGCGAGAACAGCAGTTCGCTCCATGCCGCGGTAAACACGAAGCCGAGCGTTGCCGCCATTCCCGGTAACGTCAGCGGAACCAGTACCCGATACAGCGCCTGAAAACGTGTGCAGCCCTCAAGCATCGCAGACTCTTCCAGATCTTTGGGAATGGCATCAAAGAATGACTGCATCAAAAAGGTGGCGAAAGGCACGTTAAAAGCGGTGTAAATCAGGATCAGGCCCAACAGACTGTTGGTCAGGCCGAGCGGAGCCATGACGCGATAAATCGGGGCAATGATCATCACCAACGGGAACATCTGCGTGAATAACAGCAGCGCCGCCATCACCATCTTGCCGCGAAAGTGAAACCGCGAAAATGCATAGCCGGCACCAGCAGCAATCAGCGTGGTCAGGAATGCGGTGCTGAAAGAGACGATCAGGCTATTGCTGAAGAAGGTGGGGAAATCACTGTCGGTCAGCACTTTTTGAAAGTGGCCTAAAGTGAAGCCGCCCGGCAACAGCGTGACGCCCTGGCTGAACAGCAGCTGATCCGGCGTGACCGAAATCTTAATGATCCAGTAGAGCGGAAACAGGGCAAACAGCAGGTAGAGGCCAATACTCAGGCGATGACCAATCATGGGTAACAGTTTCATTTCGCCTCCTTATTTCAACAGTTGATGACGAATGCGCAGCAGAACCAGCGCGTAGCAGGTCATCAGCAGTAACAGAAACACCGCCATTGCCGAGGCATAGCCAAAATCGAGTTTGCGATAGGCGGTGGTGAAGATGTAGCTGGACAGAATCGAGGTGGATCCGGCGGGGCCACCGTCGGTCATCACCACGATCAGATCGGCGAAGTTGGCGATCCAGATGGTACGTAGCATCACGGTGATGGCAATCATCGGTGCCAGGAAGGGCAGCGTGACGCGACAGAATTGTTGCCAGCCGCTGGCACCGTCAATCGAAGCCGCTTCATACAGATCTTTCGGGATGGATTGCAAAGCGGCCAGCAGGGTAATGGCAAAAAACGGAATACCAAACCAGACGTTAGCAATGATCGGTCCCCACATGGCCAACTGAGGATCGGACAAGATATTGTATGGCTCGCTCAGTAACCCGAGATCGCTCAGCCACTGTGGTAACGGGCCGACCACCGGGTTAAGCAGCCAGGACCAGGTCAGGCCGGAGAGAAAGGCGGGCACCGCCCAGGGCAGAAACACCAGCGCCTGCACCCAGCGACGAAAACGAAATTCGCGGTTGAGCAACAGCGCTAACGCCAGACCGAAGATAAACTGCAACAGCAGTGAGCTGAGCGTCCAGTTCAGCGTGTGACCGAGTGCTTTAAAAAAGCGCCGATCGTCAAACATTTCGGCAAAGTTATCCCAGCCCACCCACCCGCTATCCATCGGATTGAGCAGATTCATGCTCTGAAACGCGTAGGAAATGCCGATCGCCATCGGCACAAAAATAAACAAGGCGATCAGCAACAGTCCCGGCGAAAGATAAAACCACGGCTCAGCCAGCCGCAGCCAGCGCGTGAAGCGCAGGCGCGGCGAGCGGGCATCAAGTGAGGTTTCTAACATCATCATTGTTCTCCGCGCGATCGGTGATTACTGCGTGGCGAGCCAGCTTTTCTGCTCTTTGGTCAAATATTTAGCCCAGTCTTTCACCATGTCTTCGGTGTCGTTTTCACCCAGCAGGGTTTCCTGGCTGCTCTCTTTCACAATCACCGAGTTAAAGTAACCCCAGCCTTTCAGATGTGTCGGCATGGTCAAGGGCACATAGTTCGGATCGTTTAACTCTTTAAACCAGCCGGCAAACTGCGGTGTTTGATAGAAAGGATCCTGCTCTGCACCTTTATAAATCGGCAGGGTGCCAACAAATTTTGCCCATGCGAGGTTGTTGGTCTTATTACTCAGGAAGGTGATGAGTGGCCAGGCGAGATCTTTTTGTTTGCCCTGTTTAAACATCGCCCAGCCGGTATAGCCAATGGTAGGGAAAGCTTTACCCGACGGCCCGACAGGCATCGGCGCAACGGCAAAATCATCGGCGGCCATGCTGTTTTTAATCGCAATCAGCGCATCGGGGTCCTGATCGAGCATGGCGCACTTGCCGGAATAGAAACCGGAGACGATTTCGTTAAAGCCCCAGTTCACACTGTCCTTTGGCGCGCCGCCTTGTTTGTACATGTCGACCAGCAACTGCGCCCCTTTGATCGCCCCTGGCTGAGTCAGAGTACTGTTGCCGGATTTATCGAAGAAATCCGGTGAGCCGTTCATTGCCGCCATAAACATCATCCAGGCGTTGGTGCCGCCGACGCCGCCGCGCATACAGTAGCCGCTGATGCCGTTACCCAACTGGCTGATGCGTTTAGCATCGCTGGCAAACTCATCCATGGTTTTTGGCGGCTCACTCAATCCGGCCTGCTGGAAGAGTTTCTTATTCCAGAACAGGGCGCGCAGGTAGAAGCCGTAAGGGATCATGGTGGCTTTGCCATTGGCGGCACGCGCCATCGCCAGCGTTTTATCGGTTAACTGGGCGGTGCCATCCCAAGTTTTGAGACGTGGTTCCAGATCCTCCAGCATGTTGTTGCTGGCATACAGCCCTTGCCAGGTATCTGGCATTTCCACCACATCGGGCACTTGTCCGCTTTGCAACATGGTGCCTAATTTTTCAAACGCCTGACCCCACGGCAGCGAGATCAGCTCAATTTCCGTGCCGGGATGCTGGGTTTTGTATTCGGTCAGCATCTTCTGCAGCAGTTCAGTACGGGGCGGGCTGGTAATCACTTCCACCACGGTTAATTTTGCCGCCATACTGCTGAGTGCTGAACCCAATCCAATGGCTAAAACCAGTGCGTTAATCGCAAAACGAGTCGTCATTGCAGCTTCTCCTGGGAGTGAGTGATTATGCGCGGGTTGCGGTGGCCAGCGCCTGTTGCAGGTCGTTCCAGAGATCTTCGGTCTCCTCCAGACCAATCGAGATGCGGATCAAACGTGGCGAGACGCCGAAATCAACGGCTGAGTTAAATTCGCTGGCTTGATTGATGACTGAGATGGCGGGCATCACCAGACTTTCGAATCCACCCCAACTCACCCCCATATGGAAATAGTGCAAGGCGTTGCAGAAGGCGGGGATATCGATTTGTTCGGTCACTTCAAACGCAAACAGGCCACTGTAGCCGCGCAGCGATGACCAGGATTTGGGGGACAAACCGGGATGGCACACTGCCGTAACCTGTGGATGGGCACTCAACTTTTGCGCCAGTTCCATGCCGCTTTGGTGATGCTGCTTCATGCGCAGGGGGAGCGTGCGCAGACCACGGATCAGCAATGAGGCTTCATGCGCCGATAGCTTGCCGCCGAGGAACGGGCTGATGTGGCGTGCGATATTGCCGATGTGCTGTTGACTGGCAATGACCAGGCCGGCCACCACATCACTGTGCCCGCTGATGTATTTCGATGCCGAGTGCACCACGATGTCGATCCCACACAGTAACGGCTGCTGGAAAATCGGCGACGCCCAGCTGTTATCGATAATGGTGACCGCACCAGCATCACGCGCCAGCGTGGCCAGTTTATTCAGGTCCAACTCGCTCATCACCCAACTCACCGGACTTTCCAGGTAGAGCAGGCTGGCACCCGGCAGCGCGGCACGAATTGCCTCTTCATCATCACCATCGACGAACTCGGTGGTGATACCAAAACGCTGGCAGAAGCCACGCAGGAAGCGATACGTATCGGGATAGACGTGATTAACACACACCACTTTTGCGCCGGGTTGCAGCACGCTGAGAATGGCATTGCTGATGGCGGCCATGCCGCTGCCGAACGCCAGGCAAGCCTCGCCCCCTTCCAGTGCGGCAACTTTCTCCTGCAGCGCTCGGACCGTGGGATTATCGACGCGCGAATAGAGCGGTTGATCGCTTTCGCCACGGAAGCGGGCAATCATGCTGTCGTAATCGCTGAAGGTGAACAGTGACGATTGGTAGATCGGCGGGGTGACCGCGCCTTTTTCATGGCGTAAATCATGGGACAAAAGTGTTTGTTGCGAGACCGGTTTATCGTTTGGCATTGATGACATCCTTCATGTCGCGTTCAGTGATATCGAGAATTTGATGGCAAATGGCGCGCGCGGCTTCGCCATCCCGCTGGCAAATGGCATTGAAGAGATCGCGGTGTAACGGGAAGGAGTCGGCAAACAGTGCCTGCTCCGGTGGCGATTCAAAAAAGGCGTGCATGCTGTCGTAGATGCCGTTAAGCATTTGCAACAGAAGGGGGTTGCCGGAAGCGCGATAAATGCTGGTGTGAAACGCCCAGTCTTCGGCACCGGCTGAGCCGACCGCCAAATGCACGCGCTCCATTTCTATCAATCGCTGTTCGATTTCCAGCAGGTCTTCAGCGCTTGCACGCTGTGCAGCGAGCACACAGGATTCCGATTCGATAATGCGACGGACCTCCAGTGCGTGCAGCATATTGGCGGAGTCATTTTTGAATCGCAGTGAGAGAAAGCTGTCGTTGATGCCGACATCTGCCTGCAAAAACGTGCCGCTGCCTTTCTTACGCAGAATGATGCCCAGTGCTTCCCAGCGTTTTAACGCCTCACGCACGGTGTTGCGGCTCACCCCGAGTTTTTCCGCCAGCTCGCGTTCAGGCGGTAAGCGACTCCCCGGCTGCGCGCCGGATTGCGCCATAAAACGCGTGAGTGCATCAAGAATCAGCGTGTCACTGCGCGGTGTGATTATCGGTTGAAGCTCAAAAGGGGATTGCATAGCGCTGCCTTAATTGGTCCAACATCTCTACCAATTTCATAGCAAGGCGCGTGCCATTATTTTTATGCCTGATTTAATTGACATTTCTGGGCAGTAATAAGCAGGAGATCTGAGTTTTACTGGTGCAAGGCGAAAAAATATGCACCGGGATGTCACAGCGAGGATATAAAAAAGGCGCGAATTAACGCGCCATTTATATATGCGTAAATAAATTAGCTGGCGTCAAAAATCACATACAGTTTACGCATCGTGTTTTCAATTACCCAGGTCCCTTCAGTATTGGCTTCGAAGAAAAAGGAATCACCCGGTTTAAAATTTAGGGTTGCTTCGCCATCAGGAGTAAATGAACCTGTGCCGTTAAGAAAATGCATAATTTCAGCCTGTTTCACTGAGCGACGATAGGAACCTGCTGCGCATTCAAATATGCCCGTATCGATATCTTCTTTGCCGGGAATCACTTTCTGGATACCGGAAAGGGCAATAGTGCCGCTGCCCGGTAAGCCTTCCACGCTGCCCCAGGGTTCCATTGTTTCAATTAACGCCGGCTGTTCAATTTTTTGCACTTTCATCAGTTCTTTTTCCTGTAAGCAGTGACAAATAGCACTCACCACAATGGCAAAGTGCATTGGGGAAAAACTCAATTCAGACTAAGCGATTGCAGTAAAACCTGAGGGGACTTATTGCCGTGCGAATAACATATTTGAATGATTATTCGCACGGCTTTGGCAGAAACTTTTGTTTCCTCACCATGCTTCAAGCTGCAAGTGGGGGGGCGGCGTCCATTCACCCCCGATCAGTCATCTGAGTCGGTTCCAGGCGATGCCTGCCTGCACTTTGAAAGGGGGGGAGAGCGCCGCCTAACTCAGCGTTTGGCAGCATGAGCAGGGTTGCGCCACGGTATTACCCAGAACACGGCGCAGGAAATCTTGCGTGCGCGCTTCTTGTGGTCGCAGTAACAGGTTGTCAGCGGGACCTTGTTCTACAATCTGTCCGCTGTGCAGGAAGCAGACGCGATCGGCCACTTCACGCGCGAACTGCATCTCATGGGTGACCACGATCATGGTCATCCCTTCACGGGCGAGATTGCGCATGACCTGCAGCACTTCACCCACTAATTCGGGATCAAGCGCGGAGGTGGGCTCATCAAATAAGATCGCTTTGGGCTGTAGGGCCAGCGTGCGGGCAATCGCCACGCGCTGTTGCTGTCCGCCAGATAACTGGGCTGGCCATGCGTTGATTTTCTCAGCCAGACCTACCATTGCCAGTAAGTCTTTGGCGCGCTTTTCCGCCACGTTGCGAGATTCACCGTTGACGTGAATCGGACCCTCCATCACGTTTTCCAGCACGCTGCGATGCGGGAAAAGGTTGAAACGCTGAAACACCATGCCAATCTGACGCCGCAGGTCGTTAATGCTCTTGTGCTTGTTGTTGACGCGCTGGCCCAGTACGGTGATATCGCCGCCTTCATAGGTTTCAAGGCCGTTGATACAGCGCAGTATGGTTGATTTACCTGAACCCGAAGGGCCAATCAGGCAAACCACTTCGCCTTCGCTGACCTTGAAACTCACGCCTTTCAGCACCTCAATGGGGCCGAATTTTTTGTGTACCTCATGAATTTCAATCATCTTAAGCCCCTTTCATCTGACGTTTTTCCAGCTTCTTGGTGAGTGCCAGCAGCGGCAGGCAAAGCACCAGATACAGCAGTGCCACCAGCGTGTACACCGTGGTGTTATCGAAGGTTGAGGCAGCAATCAGCTGGCCCTGACGTGTCATTTCCGTCACCGCAATGGTCGAGGCAAGCGCAGAGTCCTTGAGCATCATCACGAGCGTATTGCTGAACGGGGGTAAGGCAACATGGAAAGCCTGAGGCAGCACCACGCGGCGCATGGCTTTGCCATAACTCATGCCCATTGATCGCGCGGCTTCAAGCTGCCCGCGATCAACCGATTCAATGCCGGAACGAAATATTTCAGCGATATAGGTCGAAAAGCAAAAGGCAATCCCAATAACACTGGCCTGAAACGAGGTGAGGGTGATGCCAATATCCGGGAAGACAAAGTAGATATAAAACAGCACCACAATCATCGGCAGACCGCGCGTGATATTAATGATGGTGGCAATCGGCCATGAAATGATTTTCCACGGACACATTTTGGCTGCGGCAAAAATCAACCCCAATGGTGTACTGATTATCAGAGACAAAAGGGTGATATAGATCGTCATTTCAGCCCCTTTCAATAAAAAGGGCAGATACTGGTGGATGCTGCTCCAGTCCATTTTGTTCTCCTGGCTTGTGGTGTCACCCTAAAATCAGGCGATAAATTCATTATAATGAATATCGTTGATAGCAAATCGCTGTCAATCTTTACTCTCATGACAGAGATAGCATTTACTTATTACGCTCATACGAACAAGCTATAGGTGTGATATTTAGTGAAATCAAAGGCTTTATTGTTAATTTGTGAGTTGGCGCATTTTCATTAAATAAATCGTTGACAGCAGGCATGCAATTTTCATTATAGTGAAAAAGAGCGTTATTCCTTCCATTGCATCCAGGAGTGAGTCATGTCTGCCATGCGTTCCCCGTTAATGATCCTCGGCCTTACGGCTGCGTTGAGTTTCAATGCCAGTGCAGCGGTGTTAACCGCGGGTTCACCGCCATCGAGTGCACCCACTACCTTTCTCAATACCCAAACGGGCAAGATTGAGGGTTTTATGCCGGATGTGGCCGCAGAAGTGGCTAAACGTGAGCATTTGGACATCCAATACAGCGCAATCCCTTTTTCCACGCTGATACAATCTGTTATTGCCGGCAAGATTGACATGATAGTGGCGGGAATGACACCGACTGAAGAGCGCGCGAAACGTATTACGTTCTCTCAACCGGTGACGGCTTTTGGCGCGGGATTGATCGTGCGGGATGACAATAAAAAAGCGTATAACTCGTGGCAGGACCTTAAGGGTGAAGTGGTAGGCACCATGGCCGGTACCGATTATACCCAAAGCCTGATGGCCAGCGGTATTGCGAAAGAAGTGAAGGTCTACGACAGCCCTGCGGATATGACGCGAGATTTGTCACTGGGTCGCGTGGCGGCCGGATTAAATGACTATCCGATATTAAAAGCGCAGGAAAAAGCCGGTGGACTAAAAGGCATGCACGTGGTGGATAATTATAAGCCGGAACATGTTTCCCCCATGGCGTTTGGCGTGAAGAAAGGCAACGATGCCTTAATGGCGCAGATTAATAGCGCGTTAACCAGCATGAAAGAGGATGGCACGTTGCAGACGATTAAAACCAAATGGGGCATGCCCTGATTGATGACACCCTTAAGCTCAGCTGACAGGGATGCGAATGGAATTCAGCCGATGAAAAAAGAACCGATCATCAAAGGGGAGTCAGGCGCGCAGGAAGCGGATATCGGCTCCCGCGTAAAACGTGTGCGCAAGGCGCGGAATATGACCATTACTGAACTGGCGCTGCTGGCGAATGTCTCCGCTGGCGCGATCAGTCAGATCGAACGCAATCTGACGAATCCGACAGTGCGTGTGCTGGAACAACTGCGTCTGGTCTTAAAAGTCCCCCTTTCGGCCTTTCTGGAAGAGGCCGAAGCTCACACTCGTGGTGCTGAGCATTATGTCCGGCGCGCAGCGGAACGCCCGCACTTTAACGTGGGTAAACAGGGCATTTCAAAACAGATGCTTTCCCCCTCGGGCGACCATGATTTGCAGTTCATGTTCATCAATATCCCGGCTGGCGTGCAGTCCGCTGAGATGTTAATGGGGAAGGGGGAAAAAGCAGGCTTAGTGATGGCGGGTGAACTGACGCTGGAGATTGACGGTGACACCGTGCTTTTGACACCCGGTGACAGTTTTCAATTTCAGAGCCATCTACCGCACAACATTTTTAACCCGACGTCCAGTGACGCCACTGTGTTGTGGATCATGCATATTTCCTCTGAGCAACATTTATAAAGATCAGGATTGAACATCATGCGCATCAACGTGAATACCTTAGCAGACAGTGAAACTTTCCCCAGCGCGGTGGATGTCATCGTCATTGGCGGCGGGATTATTGGTACTTCCGTCAGTTATGAACTGGCAAAGCAGGGCGTTTCCGTGGCGCTGTTTGAAAAAGGCGTGATTGGCGGTGAGCAGTCGGGACGCAACTGGGGCTGGGTCCGCCAGCAGAATCGCGATCTGTATGAGCTGCCGATGGCGATACGCAGTTTGCAGCGTTGGGAAGCGTTGAGCGGCGAAATCGGACTCGATCTTGGCTTTAGCCGCCAGGGAATCACCTACGGCACATTGAGTGAAGCGGATGTGGCGCGCTGGGAAGCCTGGGGCAAGCAGGCGAAACAAATCGGCTTTGTTAGCCACTTATTGACGGGCAAAGAGACGCGCGAGCGCATTGGTGAACAGGCCCAATGGGTGGGCGGCGTGTGGTCACCGAGCGATGCGCGTGCCGAACCCTCCATGGCCGCCCCGGCCATCGCCACGGGCGCGAAAAATCTGGGTGCTTCGGTGCATCAACAATGCGCGGTGCGTGGATTGGACATCAGTGGCGGGCGCGTCACCGGTGTGTGGACCGAGCGCGGCTTAGTGAAAGCGAACCGGGTGATCTGCTGTGGTGGTGCCTGGAGTTCACGTTTCTGCAAACAGTATGGTGTTGAACTGCCGAGCGCCAATATTTTGGGTACAGCGTTTAAAACCACGGTGGCGCCGGAAGTGATTAAAGGGTGTCTGAGCATCGGGGGATTGTGCATTCGCCGTCGTCAGGATGGCAGTTACACCGTGGCACTCTCCGGTCGTGGGCAGATCGACCTGGCTCCGCAAAATATCCGCTATGCCACCAAGTTTTATCCGATGTATCGCAGCAAAATTGCCAAAAAACTCAAAGTGCGCATTAACGGCTCTTTCTTTAATGGTCCGGAAGCCGCGGGTTCCTGGTCGAATCAGAGCTTATCGCCATTTGAAAAGATCCGTGTGCTCGATCCCGCCGGCGATCCGTCGATTGTACAGGAAGCGATGCAACTGCTGGTTCAGTTTTACCCGGAACTTGCCGGGATCAAAGTGGATCATGCCTGGGGGGGCTGGATCGACACCACGCCGGACCTGGTGCCAGTGATTGATGAGATGGATAATGTGCCGGGCCTGTTTATCGCCTCAGGCTTCAGTGGCCATGGTTTCGGCATCGGTCCTGGAGCGGGCTTATTGTGTGCGCAGATGGTGAATAACCAACCGCTGTTTACGGATGCTGAACCTTACAGTCTGGCGCGCTTTGCCAAAGGTAATGCGATTCGCGAACCGCAGATGATGTAAAAGTTTGCCAGATACTGACCGATTGTGGCATCGGTGATGTCATGCGCGGTTAAAAGTGAAAGGCGGCCTTCAGGCCGCCTGAGTATCGCTGATGGGTGATCACCTAAACATCCAGTCGATGAATGACATTCACAAACTCATGCACACCACTGTTTATTTCACGCAGGCTGCGCGATAGCACGCTGATTTTATCTTGCTCTGTCACCACGAACTGTTTCACTTCGCCTAACTGCTGCTCCATCTGATGAATCAGCATGGCGTTGTGCTCCACGACTTGAGTGATCTTTTTGGTTGCGCTGGAGGTGGAAGCCGCCAGACGCCGCACTTCATCCGCTACCACACTAAATCCACGCCCCGCTTCACCTGCGCGCGCGGCTTCAATCGCGGCATTTAACGCCAGGATATTGGTTTGTGAAGCTATCAGGTTGATGGTTTCCACCACTTCGTTGATGCTTTTCGCTGAGGCATTTAACTGGGTGCCAATATCGGTGGCGGCATTGACCTGCACTGCCACCAGGCCGGAGTTGCGGATGGTTTCATCCAGCACTTCGTTGGCGTTATCCGTTATTTGCGAAGTTTGTTCTGAGGTGGTGAGGGCAATATCAGCGACCCGTTTTGCCGCTTCAACCCGCGTGGTGATATCGGAAGCAATTTTGATCACCTTGTACACTTTGCCGTCGGCATCAAACACCGGATTGTAGCTCGCCTCCAGCCAGATACGTTCGCCTGCGGCGGTCTTCCGCTCAAAGCGCCCGACAAAGTGTTGTCCCTTAGCGATTTTGCGCCAGAACTCGGGATTTTCCCGATAAAAGTTATCGAAACAGAACAAGCGATGATGCTGACCGACAATCGTTTTGAGCTCGTAACCCATGTGTGTCAGGAAATTCGCGTTGGCTGTCAAAATATGACCATCGGGCGTGAATTCAATGACGGCCATAGAGCGGTCGAGGGCGGTGATCACTGCCTCTTTATGCTCGAGTTCTTCATGGCGGGCGGTGATATCGCTGGCGACCTTAATCACCTTGTAGACTTTGCCTTTATCATCGCTAACCGGGAAGTACGTTGCGCTCAGGTAGAAACGTTGGCGTTGTTTATTAAAGCGCTCAAAGATTCCAGTGACGGATTCGCCGGAAGCCAGCGTCTGCCAAAAAGCAAAGTACTCTGATGACTGGCTGTAGGCCGGGCTGCAGAAAATGCGGTGATGTTGTCCCTGAATCTCATGCAGACTGTAGCCGGTGACTTCCAGAAAGAGCGGGTTGGCACTGAGGATTTCCCCGCTGGGCGAAAACTCAATCCATGCCACATGTTGTTTAATTGCATTGATATCTTTGAGTACATCGCCACTTTTATAAAATGGCAGAGAAAGGCTGGATTTCTTCACCCCAAACATGTGTGACCTCAGGCGATATTATGTCATTGAACATAATGCGTGCAGCTTTTGCCGCTCCGCTGAATTTACTCAGCTGAACACTTTTCTTGCGATGTGCTTCTCTGCGCGTACGCAGGCTGGGTGTATTGAGTTTTGATTGCCTGATGTTGTGGTAAACGGACCGGTTACGGTCCGCTTTGATAAAGGTAGCTTAATTATCGGCGCGGTTTCCAGAACATTTAACTAAAATGCATGAAAAAGCGTTTCACTTGCCAGACTGCGGATAAGCAAGGGTTTTCAACCGATCATTTGGTGGTCGCGAGACGATAATGCCAATCACGCCACCCGCGATCAGTGCCACCGCCACCACCAGTAAACCTGAATGATAACTGTGGGTCATATCCTTGAGTTTTCCCAGTACGGGTGGCAATCCCAAACCGACAAATGAGAGGAAAAGTAAACTCATACCCACAAGCAAATTATCGCGCCACAACCCTGTATGGCGCGAATAAATGCGGCTTAATGCAACTGTTGCGCAATCGCGCTGTACATCAGAGCCGCTTCGAGTGGCTGCGCGCTGAAGGAGGGTTCAGCCTGAGGCCAGGTTGACCATTGTACGATGACCAGGTTTTCTGCACGGTTAACCATAATGATTTGCCCATAAATGCCCAGAGCCCAGAGTGAGTGCTTCAGCCCCTCTGCTGCAGTGGGCACGACATGTTTTGCATTGGCAGGGATAGCATTATTCCACCATTGATAACCGTAAATACCCTCCGGATGGGCCGCACTGACAGAGTCTTTTGCCTGTGTCCAGGTAGCTGCGTCATTCACCCAATTGTCAGGCAAGATTTGCTTACCATCGGGCAGGCGACCTTCGTTGAGGATAAATTCACCAAAGCGACCCCAATCTTCCAGCGTGGCGTTGAAACCATGAGCACCCACGTCATGCTTTCCTGATTGGTAAGCATGCCAGACGCCATCACTGGCCATGCCATTGGGTTGCCATACGGTTTGCTGCAGGTAAGCCGCCAATGACATGCCTGTTGCCCGTTCCAGCACATCCCCCAACAACCATGCGCCACCGGAAGAGTAAGACCACTGTTCACCCGCTGGATGCGCGCGTTTCAGATGAGTGACGATATTACGCACACAGGCATAGGCGCCAGCTTGCGCTTCGCACTGAGTCAACTGCGCAAAGTCAGAGTTCGGATTAGTGTAGTCCTCATTCCATGCCACGCCGGATGTGTGCTGGATGAGCTGTTTAAGGGTTATGCCATCCCAAGCGGTTCCCTTCAGTTCGGGTTCATATACTGTGATGTTGTCATCCAGTGAATGAATTTTTCCCTGCTTGATGGCAATACCCACCAGTGTAGACACCACCGATTTACCCACTGAGCGCGAGGTCCACAGGGTGGTGTCGGTATTACCTTCGGCAAAATATTTGTAGGCGACTTTGCCGTTTTTCAGCACCAGCATGCCCGCGACATTTTCACGTTTTAAGTAATCAGCGAGGTGATAGGTGTGGCCATTAACCTGATACTGCGCATCGACTAACAGGTTATTGGCACGCGCCAGTGGCTTCGCTTGCCCATGATGAAACACATCTCCCGCATAATTTCGGTAATCATTACGGAAACCGACTACTCGATCTTTTTGACTCCAGCTCAGCATCTGGTGAGGGTCAGGTAACTGATGATCAAAGGGTGCAGGACAGGGCGTGAGCGCCACGCCATCGCACTCTGTCGCAGCAGTTGCATAGCTACTCACAGCTAATGAGAGGGAAAACAGCAGGGGTTTAATCACGGTGTGACGTTGCATGAAAAGTGCCTTTGTAGTGCAGTTAAGAGTGCGGCGAGTATAGAAATCTATGGGGCGAGGTTAAAATCACCCCATGGGGGAAATTCCCCCCAAGTGTTAGACATAGGATTTCAGATGAATGCGCTGCGCTATTCCTTTTCACAAATTGAAGCCTTTGCGGCGATTGCAGAGTTCGGCACGGTTTCCCGTGCAGCAGAGAAACTGAGGAAAGATCGCACCACCGTGCGCGATCTCATCGATTACCTGGAGGATGCCCTTGGCTACTCGTTGTTTGAGCGTGAAGGGCGCAAATTGGTGCTGACATCCAGGGGGGAGCAGTTACATCGTCAGGCGCATTTGCTGGTACGTCAGGCACATGCATTTGAAGCTTTCGCGCAGACCTTGCCGGAGTCGCGCATGCAGCAAATCACGCTGGTGTATGACCCTTTTGTCCCGCAGTTATTTTTGCAGGCTTTCATCAGTGAGTGCAGCAGGGCGCAGGTGCAATTAAGTCTCTGGTGTGCTTCGCGTTTCGAAGCTGAGAGTGCCCTAAAATCGGGCAAGGCCGACCTGGCAATTTGTCAGGCAGTGAATCGTTCGTTGGGTAATGAGATGGAGTGGAGCGCGTTAGGTGCCATTGAACTGAACTTTTATGCGGCGACAGCATTGTTCGCTCATCAAGATTCACCTCTGACGTTGCTAAACCTCGCCCTGGAACCGCAATTGGTAATGCATGCGCATGCTGATGAACAAATCACGCACCGTCTGCAAATTTCGGGACAGTCACTGTTTGTGAACGAGCGAACCATGCTGCAGTCTCTGATGGAGCAGGGGCAAGGTTGGGGATTTCTACCAACGCATTTTCAGGCGCAGAAATGGCATCAGGTGCAAGTTTTGCCAACTGAGGTGGGGCATCAGGGACTCAATATCACTCTGGTGGCACTGTGGGCGCCGGGAGCGAGAAGGCACCAGGTCGTTAATGATGTGGTGGTTAAATTGCAACGGCTGTGGCAGCAGTACGGGGCATTCTCTTCCTGATAAGAGCCGTGAGTGGCGCTCCACGGCTCTGAGGATAGCATCAGGGCAGCGACTTAGCGGATTCTACAATCTCAACCGGCCCATGGTTATCGCAATGATCACCGTGTGGATGATGCAGATGCCCATCAACCAGGTAGTCCACATGGTCGCCATGCGGTACGGCTTCATGCCCACATCCGGGGCCATGAACATGTCCTGGTTCATGACCACTGCAATGGTGGTCTGGCGTGCATTGATCGGGATTGTGCGCATTCACCGGTAATACATGTTCATCAACATGATCTCCGTGTGGATGATGAAGATGGCCGTCGTGCAAGTAATCGATATGTCCTTCATGGCGAATCGCGGTATGCCCACAATGCGCACCATGTTGATGGTCATGATGTTGGTGATGCTGCTTTTTACAATCACTCATTTACTGACTCCATATCCAGAGATGTGGCGCTAATTGCGGTTGCCGAATCCTTGCCCGGCAACCCCATAACTATAGATCAGTCCTTCCTTCATGAGAGACGGGTGGTAGTGTGAGCGAGGTTAAATTCCTAAAAATACTCGCAGTAATCTTATGTATGCAAACTGGTATTACCTTCCCTGACTGACTACACCTTAAACGTCCTTGTTATCTCCTTAACGTCCTTTTCGCATCCTTGATGCGACCTTATTGACTTGTGTTGCTGCGGTGTCATGCGCAAGTCACATCTTTTAAGCGTCAGGCACAAACCGTCTGACTCATCACGGAGTGGATGATGAAAAAACGCAAATCCGCACTTTCCCTTGTCGCGATAGCGACCATAAGTACCCTGCTGGCAACACCTGACGCTGAGGCGTGGGACAGCTTAACGGTTTTTGGTGATAGCCTGAGCGACGGTGGCAATGTTGGGCGTTTTACCGCCGACGGCGCGCAGCATCCGCTGTACGATGAAATTTTGGCTGTGCATCTGGGTGAAAATCTACAGCCTTCCGATTTAGGCGGCAGTAACTATGCCCAAGGTGGTGCTGTTGCGGTACCTGCTTTGGATCCTGATTTGAACACCCAGGACCAGCTGGCGACCTATCTGCAATCCACCGGTGGACGCGCTGACAGCAACGGCTTGTACATTCATTGGGTCGGTGCAAATGATATTGCCGCCGCCGTCACCAATCCGCTCACCGCACGTGAAACCATTAGCAACAGCGCAGTTTCTGCGGCTTCCCAGGTCAAAACGCTACTGGATGCGGGCGCGGGAGCGGTCATCGTGCCCAATGTTCCGCAATTGGGGCTGACGCCCTACATGGTGCAGATCGTCTTGAGTACGCTTGGAACATCAGCCATGGTCGCGGCTTTTCAGTCGCTCGATAACGCTGCCACACCGGATGCTGCCGCCCGTCAACAGGCGGTGAAAGAGGCCTTTACAGCCGCCGCCGGACAAATTTTGGGCGACCCCACGGCGCGTGAAGTATTGGCTCAACAGCTTTACGACGCCTGGCAAGCACTCAGTACTCAGGTGACAGCCTTGTCCGATGGCTACAACCAGCAGGAAGAGGCCCAGTTGGCCGCGTTGAAAGGCAACATCGTTCGGGTGGATATCGCTGGACTGTTTAGTGAGGTGGTCGCAAACCCGGGACGTTATGGTTTGACCAACACCATCGGCATTGCCTGTCCGGTGGGCACCTCTGCAGATGAATGCCACTCCTCTGATGCGGGTTTTAGTAGCGCACAAGCGTATCTGTTTGCCGATCGCCTGCATCCCAGCCCGGCAGTGCACGCTATGCTGGCAGATTATATTCAATCGATTCTCGATGCTCCTGCACAGGTCGCGGCACTGTCGCAATCCACACTGCTGATGGCGCGCGACATGCATAATACGCTGGATGGGCATTTGCAACAGCAGCGCCAGCAACCGGCCAGCGCGGGACAGTTCACGGTGTTTGGTGGCTACGCCGGGCAGCACGTTGATTATCAAGGTGATGACTGGAGCGACGGTGATGCAAACACCACTAATCTGACGTTGGGGATCGGCTATCAATTGACCGATAACTGGCAAACGGGTTTGTTGTTCTCAAACAGCAATCAGCGCATGGATCCCTCATCAAACTATGACTACAAGCTGCGCGGTAATCTGGTGGCGCTCTACAGTCAGCTCACCTTGTTAGATCAAGGCTGGATCAATGCCGATCTCCATTATGCCGATCTCGATTTCGACAGTATCGAGCGCAATATCAACATCGGCCCTGCCACCCGGACTGAACAAGGCAACAGCAGCGGTAAATTACTGGGAATGCGGGTACAAACCGGCTGGGATTTACCCTTGGGGAACCATATCACGACCGGCCCGGTAGTCAGCTATGCGTTGGATTATGGTCGCGTGGGTGGCTATCAGGAAAATGGCAACACCAGCACCTCGATGCGCTTCTCTGATCAAACGCTTCACTCACAGATCGGTTCAATTGGCTGGCGCGTCGATAGCCGGCAGTGGGTGGTCAATCCGTGGGCTCAGGTCAGTTATAACCATCAGTTTGGTGACACGGATGCCACCGTACGCGCGGGTTTGAAATCCACCCAGACCTCTTTTGAGCGGACGGTGGCGGCTGGGGATAAAAACTGGCTGGATGTGGCGGTCGGTGCCAATGTGCCGTTGGGCGATACGGTCAATGCCTTTGCTGGCGTGTCTACCGTCGCCAGTAACAGCGATTACCATCAGGTGACCTGGAACGTCGGGGTGAATGCCACATTCTAGGATGATGTGCCAGCAAGTCGTGGCTTGCTGGCACCGTTTTAGCTTCACTTAACCTTAATAAATAAGTGAATGAATCAGTTACCGGCTTAAGGTATTCGATCGGAATCTTGCGTAGATTGCTCAATTTTTGGGGCCGCGATAAGCAATAATGTGCCTGCGATTATTCTGTAAAACCCCGCCCTTACCGCTGCGCTTTCTTTCTGCAATCATTATCTTGGTTAATTCCATTTATCTGTTGGATGTTTAACGCCTCTAATTACACTGGCACACATCAACATATTAACTATCAGCTACTTATACTGCATGGGGGCAGTTATTTTCTCTTAATATTTAAGGGGTACACCATGGTTAATGCGTCCAATAACACCACGCCACAAAATGCCGTCAACGCCGCAACGGGTACCGTTGTGCAGTTAAAAACCATTGATGAATTACGTGCTACAGAACCGACATCCGCCGGGGAAATTGCGTCGGTGCTGGAGTACACCAAAGGCAGTAAAATGGGCGGCGGGGTGTTTGTGTATGACGCGACCGATACCACCAGCCCAGACGATGGTGGAATTGTCTTTATCGCGGCAGGCAATAAACGCTGGAAGCGAGTGATTCAGGATTACAGCACCGTCACCGTTTTGGATTTTGGTGCTATAGCCGACGGTAAAACGGATTGTATCGAGGCAGTAAAACGTATGTTTACCTGGTCACAGCGTGTGCTGCCTGCTGCCGGTATCCGTTTTACCGCCGGGGTATTTAGCATGTCTACTTTCGACATTTCAGACAAAGAGATTAACCGCTTCAAGGTTTCGGGTGCTAATGTCAACTTTGGATATTTTCCCACCACCACGTTGACATTTAACTGGGGGACGCAGCCAAGAGGACTCCACTTTTTTAAAGTCAATGCGCGCTATGCAGAGATTTCGGGCATTGTGGTGAAAGGCATGAGTTCAAATAACGGCGGAGACGGCGGTACCGCATTTAATAAAGTCGGTTTTTACGCCAACATTATTACTGGCGGGCAGTTTCTGCGCGTGAGCAGTATGGAGTTTCGCTATCTGGGCGGACGAGCACTGGATCTGATCGATACGCTGGATTGTAAGATTGATCAGTTTTATTCAAGAGGCTGTCAGGACAGCATTGTGTATGCGCGCTGGTCCGATCGTGCAGCAGGTGCCTGGGACCACAGCACGGCCATTGAATTATCCAACTTCAATTTGCAAGAAAATACCCTAAAGCCGGTGTTGGATTTACCGCGCTGCACCCAATCCTTTATTCGTAACGGCTGGATTGAACATTCAGAATTCGCCGGGGATTTAACCAATGGCCAGTGGGTGATTGAGGGGCTGGCGATTGAATCAACGACTAATCCGTTAAAATTGGGCTATTGCCGCGCGTTGATCATTCAGAAAAGTATTCATAACCAAAGCGCCGGATTTGATTACAGCACCGAAGGTATCGAACCCTGGTCACTGCTGGCGGAAGGTGATCGCGGGCTGATGGAAATATCGGATTGGGGTGCCATCATTCAGGGCTCGCTAAACTATGATTATATTACCTCGCAACACCATATGGATAACCGTAGCGATAAAGAGAAATGGTTCTACATTGGCGAATTTAATTTCTCCGATGAAGGGACTCAGATACACGTGCGTGTGGTGGGGACATCGCAAATATTATCGCAAAGCGCTACGCAAACTCAGTACTCTGGACGAACGCCAGAAGGGGTAGCCAATATTTACCTTCAGGCGCGCAACAATGCCAATACCATTGGCAGCTGGTATGGCGAAGGCTCATGCCCGGTGACGAAAGTGCACATTGAAGGCGGTGCCACCCGCACGAAGCTCTACGTTAAATTGGCGCAATTCACTGGATTTGCCACCGCGCTGGTGGAAACCAATGGTAAAGATCGCTACAAGGCGGGATTATGTTTTATCTTCCGCAAAAGTTATACCGCCTGCTCTGAAGCCGATGCGCAAAAGTTTGATGCAGCCCCTGTTGTGGCCTTCGAACAGCACTGGATTGGCAATGAAAAGGTGGGCATTGGCTATAACAATGACCAGGAGTTGCTGTTAAATGGGACGGTTATTACCGGTCAGCCTGAAGAGTATGAGCCAGGAAAATGGCGTACCCGTCGGTACTTAAAAGTGCGGGTCAATGGGAACGAATGGAGCATTCCTTTAAATAGTGCAACAGAACCCTATATTTAACGCGATTTGTTTAAAAGAAAAATAAAGCTGACCATCGGATGATCAGCTTTTATCATTTAATTCAGGGAATCAATTCACGCCCTGGATATGCACGTCCGGTAGCGTTTCACGCACTTCCCAGCCGCGTAGCTTCCCGGGATTTAATAAATTATGCGGATCGCAGGCGCGTTTCATCGCGACTACATCGGCGCGGACCATGCCTTGTTTGCCATCTTCAATATGAATCACATGCGGATTATTGATTTTAATACCCTGGCTGCGGTAAATATCCATAATCTCATTTAAGCGCTCCTCCGTGCTGTAACGCACTAGCGGCAATCCACTGCAGGTGAGTGTGCCGTTCATATCACGCAGAAACTCAATATGAGACATCACTTCACTCGATAATTGTGATTCCATCATCAGCGCCTGCTGGTGGTAATTTTCAGCCGCATACGCAGTTTGCAGATAGGTCAGGGTTTTATCGATTTTGAGCGCCTGCAACGTGGTGTGGTTCCAGCAATATTCAATCAGTGAATGACCGCTGTTTTCACCCTCTGCATAGCGCAGTGCATTGTGTCCCGCATGCTGCGCCAGTATTGCGGGCATCAGGACATCACTTTCGCAGCCCACCACTGAAATCACACCGTGCTTGCCGCTGACGTTGGCATCGGACAAATCGCTGAAGTAATCCAGCACCGGTGCAGCAAACACCGCTATCTGGCGTTTCACCAGACCTGGTGAACGGGCCAGCGCATCGGCAAAGGCCATCGCCGTTGAAAAATCAGCGAAGATGTCGAGACGCTCAATCCAGTCGTGGCGCGGGGCCAGCGCCAGTTCGATCTCCAGCACAATGCCATTGCTCCCATAAGCATGATGCAGCAGCAGCGCATCCGGTGCCTGCAAGCTGATGATGCGTGGCGTTTCCTCCATGGTCATCATGCGCACTGACAGCACGTTGCCCGGCGCGGCTAATGGCCCGTAATTGATCGATCCTACACCGCCAAATCCCCCGCCAAACAACCCTCCCAGCGTGGCCAGTTTCCAGGTGGACGGCATGCAGCGTAACTCCCAGCCATGCGGGCGCGTATAGGCTTCCAATTCCCCAAGACGAATGCCTGCCTGTGCTCGCACCGTGCCTCTGCCCATCGCCGTGACGGCATTGAGGCGCGTCATATCCACCATCACACCGCCATCCAGTGGGATCAGTTGTCCGTAGTTACCGGTGCCACCTCCGCGCAAATTAAGCGGTACGCGGGCTTTGGCGCAGGCGGCGACGACCGCAGCGAGTTCGGTCTCATCGCGCGGGCGCACCGCCAGTTCCGCAAATTTCTCCTCCAACTGCGGCTTCAGCACCGGACTGAACCAGTGGAAATCACGTGACAGACGTTTAACCTTGGGTGCTTCTTTAATCCAGTCAAGTTCAGGCAACGCCGCGACCAGCGCCGCCAGTGCAGACTGGCGATCGGAATCAGACATGTGGACATCCTATGCATATTTTGGGGAGGGCGGCCTGAAGGCCGCGCCTGATGTAAATCAGAGCGATGTGCAACGGCAATCATCAGCCGCCACGTCGATTAACCAAGACTCAACTCGCTCTCGTGCCAGGCGGCCAGCACCCGACGTGTCAGCCACGACATCAAGGCAAACAGCAGGAATCCAGCCAGAGAGATCAGCAGCAATGCGGCAAACATCAGCGGAATATTAAGCTGATAACCGGCCTGCAGAATCTGGTAAGCCAGCCCGGTATCGGTGCCACCGGTGCCCGCGACAAACTCTGCCACCACGGCACCAATCAACGACAAACCGCTGGAGATGCGTAATGCGCCGAAGAAGTAGGGCAGCGCCGAAGGAATGCGCAGACGCAGCAGAATTTGCATGCGTGATGCATGGTTGAGTTTGAAATAGCTCAACAAACCGGGCGAAACGCTTCGTAAGCCCTGCGTGGTGTTAGAAATGATCGGGAACACTGCCATCAGTGTGGCGCACACCACCAACGACAGCGTGGTGTCTTTGACCCAGATGATGATCAACGGTGCAATGGCGACAATCGGCGTGACTTGCAGAAAAACGATATAGGGAAACAACGCCGTTTCAATAAAGCGGTTCTGCACCAGCAGAAAGGCAATGATTGAGCCGATGACAATCGCAACCACAAAGGAGATCACGGTGATCTTCAGGGTATAGAGCAAAGACATGAACAACGTTGGAAAGTTTTGCACCAGACTTTGCGCGACCACCATCGGTGAAGGTACCAGAAAGGTCGGCACCTTAAAGGTGGTCACCAGAAATTGCCATAACAGCAGCATGACAACCGCGACAATCGCCGGGAATAGCCACTGCTGGAATTTTAAACTGGCGGCGAGTGGTTTCATTATTTGCTCTCCTGACTGGCTGCCAGCAAGCCACGTTGCAACTGTTGCGCATAGTGCGTAAATGGCTGACTGACGCGGAATTCATCGTCGCGCGGCTGAGTGGTTTCAATGCGAATGTCATCCACCACGCGCCCTGGACGTGCCGCCATCATGATCACACGTTGAGACAGGAACACCGCTTCCTGAATCGAGTGAGTAACGAACACCACGGTGAGCTTCTGTTCCTGCCACAAATCTAGCAGGTCACTGTCGAGTTTGTTGCGCGTAATCTCATCCAGCGCACCAAAGGGTTCATCCATTAACAGCACTTTGGGGCGCGTAACCAGACCGCGCGCAATCGACACGCGCATCTGCATGCCGCCCGAAAGCTCGCGCGGCAGAACGTGACCAAACTGGCCCAGTCCCACCAATTCGAGAATCTCTTGTACACGCGTATCCGCTTCAGCGCGTGGCACGCCGGCTAAATCCAGCGGCAGGCGCACATTTTTATGCACTGTGCTCCACGGCATCAGCGTGGCTTCCTGGAAAACGAAAGAGAGCGGAAGATCACGCTGATTTTCCCGACGATCGCGGCGGAATAGCATCAGCTTGCCGTCTGTCGGATCAATCAACCCAGCGATCATTTTCAAAAGGGTACTTTTGCCACAGCCGGAGGGCCCCAGCAGCGAGACAAATTCACCCTGACGAATGGTGAGATCCACGGGCAGCAGTGCACGCGTGCCATTGGGGTAAATCTTCTCCGCTGAAAGCACCTCAATCGCTGGGGGGGCCGCAGGCAGCGGCACCGGTTGCGCATCAGCATTTCTCAGCGTTAATTTGCTGGCGGTGTTCATGGCATAACCTTGACGTCTTTAATGAACTGCAAGGTATAGCTACCTTCAAATGGGACTTTAGCCGGATCGATCAGCTTGTTGTCCACCAGCAGCTGCCAGGTCTGTTTGAGACGTGGTTCGGTAATAATGCCAATCCCTCCGGTTTGCGCATCACCGCCGGTCACCATCTGGTATTTCTTCATCTGGGCGATACCAAAGGCAATCTGTTCATCGCTCATCTGCGGGTTTTCTTTCTTGATCAGCACGTTGCCAGCGCTGGGATCCTGCAGATAATTTTTCCAGCCTTGCATCGAGGCTTTAACGAAAGCGGCAACAGCCTGTGGACGCTTCTCGATGGTCGATTTCATGCAAACAATGCTGTTGCCGTACGGTGGATAGCCCCAGTCACTGATTGGATAGACGTTGGCCTGGGCATTGGCTTTCTGCACCGCAAACGGCTCGGAGGTGATATACCCTTGCTGCACCAGCGTTTTATCCGCAAGGAACGGCTGAATACTGAAGGTGTATGGACGCACGCGGGCATTTTTCAGGTTCAGCGCGCTTTGTGCCCATGGCCAGTAAGAGGTATAGGCTTCTGCAGCGAGCAGGAAGGTTTTGCCCTGCAGATCGGCTTTATCTTTCACATCGGGATGGGTGAGAAATGCGATGGCTGAATGCTGGAAGGTGGTGGCGACGGGCACGGCTTCAACCCCTTGCTGCCACGATTCCAGCGCTTGCATATTATCGCTGATGATACAGTCCGCCTGACCCGCCGCCATCAACTGCATGGTGTGCACCTGTGGGCCGCCCATTTTAATCGTGACGTCCAGGCCAGCGTCTTTATACAGATTCTGTGCCTGCGCCTGATAGAAGCCGCCATGTTCCGCCTGGGCATACCAGTTGGTCATAAAGGTAAAGGGTTCAGCCGCCATGCTCTGGGCCGACAGCGCCAGTGAAAGTGCGGCTACCATGCTCAATTTTTTCATCATCGTCGATCCCCGTTTAGCGCGGTTGTAATAGTGATGCAGCGTCGTTGCGATCTAATACCTTGCCCTGCCATTGGCCCGTGCCCCACGCCGGTTCGGCGCGTGTCACCCAGACCATCTGGTGCACTTCAGTGATCACCTGCGCCCAGCTTTCGGCGAGAGAATCAAGAATGGCCGCGCCTTGCTCAGGGGTGGAAGGCAACGGATCGCCAATCACACCGCTAGGACCAAAATCATAAGAAGCCCAGGCCGCCATCGGCTTGTTAGTGGAGAGCGTCGGGCAGGGGAATTCAGGCGGATAATTCGCCACCGCTTTGCTCATCTGGACGGTGTCGGGTGCCAGCGCCAGCATCAGTGCGGTTTCGGCGTGTCCTGCGTGCATCGCCATTTGCCGCTCTTTGTCATCCATAAAGCTCTCGGCGCAGTTCGGGACTTTGAAGGTGTCCTGCATGATGATGATCATATCGCCGTGACGCAGGCGCAGTTCACGCGCAGCCATCTGCAACGGCTGTGGCTGGCCACCATGACCATTTACCATCAAAAACTTACGAAAACCGGCGCGATACAGCGACTCGCCAATCTCCAAAATGGTGTGCAACAGCGTTTCCCCAGTCAGCGTCAGCGTGCCTGGGAAGTGAAGGTGCTCATCGGATTTGCCGTAGGTGATGGGTGGGATGGCGAAGGCGGGGACCGCCGCCGGTAAGCGAGCCAGCGCATGCCCGACCACGCCCGAGGAAATCACGCTGTCCACCGCGCACGGCAGATGCGGACCATGCTGCTCAATGGCGCCGGTTGGCAGCACAATTACCGTGTTGGCTTTATCGTCCAGCGTGGCAATGTCAGTCCAGCTCAGGTACGGCAAAAAGCGGTTTGCCGGGATATAACCATGCAGCATACATAATCCTCGTGTTATTGCGGCAACCACGCCGTGGCTTCAACTTCGATTAAAACGTCCGGACTGGGCAGCATTTCACTAATCTGTACCACCGTGGAAACTGGCGGCTCATCGGGGAAAAACTGCTTTCGCACCCGACTGTAATGGGGAAAATGATCGAGATTGCGGAAGTACTGCACCAGCTTAAATACATCGCTCATCTGGCCGCCGGCGCTTTCAATGGTGGTGCGGATACTTTCCAGTACGTACCAGCTCTGTGCCAGAATCGGACCTTCTTTAATATCCGTCGAAAATTCACCGGTACGTCCAAGTAATCGTTGAGCAGCTTCCGGGATATCGCCGTAACCGCGCACGATGGTGGCAGTCTGCGGGTTCACCGGAATAATGCCGGAGAGAAAGATAAAGTCGCCCACGCGTCGCCACGCGGCATATTTTGCCAGCGGTTTTCCCGCTCCCTCATCAAGCGCCATTGCTCTCGTCTCCATAACGCACACCCTGTTTTAACCGATAGCGCTGACGCTGACGCAACGGCCAGCTGGCGACGTCGGCCTGCGGAAAGATCACTAAATCGTTTTGCTTGAATGCCTGCGGATGGCAGATAAGTTGGGAAGCTTCATCGAATGCAGCGCCCAGTTGCAGGCTTAACAGGCCGCTGAACAACGTATCCAGCGGGTCGTAACTGCCTACGGGGCAAAAGGCGTCCTGCACGTTGTCCGCGCCCAGCAGTACGGGAATGCCTCGCGCGCTCGCCTCTTTCACCAGCGTTAATCCACGCTGGCGCGGCGTGCGGCCGGGTACCGCGTCTTGCAGCAATAAATTGGTCATAGGCAGGGCGATCAGCGTCACACGCTGCTGGGATAGCTGGTCGAGTATCTGCAACGCATCGTCCTGTTGCGTCAGCGCGCAGCTATGGCTGCAGGTGAGATTTCCACTAAAAGGGTGATGCTCCAGATAGTTCGCGAGCCAGCGCATACCTTGCGCATCCGCATTCAGCTCTTCATCAATGTGCAGGTCAATATCCAACTGCCACTGCTCGGCAGCCTTCATCAAATGGGTAAAGGCTTGCGCATCCCAGTTGCTGCTGTGAATAAATCCGCCCAGCAGTGCACCTGGCCCGCTCACGGCAACCTGTGCCGCAATGTGTTGGGCATCTGCGGCATTGGTGAAGAAACTGAGGGGCGCCAGCGCCACACGTTCAATTCGGCACAGTGGATGATCGAGATCGCCGATGACCTGCCAGGCGAGCGGTGCATCGGGAGTAAACCAGTCAATATGGGTGCGCAACTGGCTAACGCCACTTTCCGCTGCCCAGTCTAATGCCCGCCGGGCGCGTTGCAGCAGATCGTCATGGCTCCAGTGCTCGCGGTCCTGATGCATTGCGGTAATAGCGGCCAGCAAGCCCGGTTGCAGTGCCGGACTGCGCTGAATGGTGAAGGTTTTATCCAGATGCGCATGGGGTTCGATGAACGCGGGCAGCACCAAAGCGCCATGCAGTGGTAAATAATCGTGATGCGCAGGCTGTTCAGGCTCGCATTGCGGACCTTCAGAGGAGAAATGCAAGGTGGCGAGCTGTGGCGCACCGTTATGCATCGGCCAGTTGTCGGCTAATAGCCAGCGGGGTAATCGCGCCCCAGTCACACCTGTATAGACTTTCATAAATCCAGCACCAGGACGGACGAGTGCGCGCGTGAACAGCACAGCACGATGCAATCATTGGCCGCGCGCTCTTTTTGGCTCAACACTTCATCACGGTGATCCGGTACGCCCGACAACACGCCGGTAATACAGGCTCCACACATGCCTTGTTCACAAGAGAGTTCAATTTCAACGCCCGCGTTTTCCAGTACTTCAGCGATGCTTTGCGCTAGGCCGACGGTGAAACGAGCCCCGGACGAGGCGATCTCAATGTCAAAACTGTCGCCTGGAAGGCGTGGGGCTGATTCCGGTTTGAAACGTTCACTGTGCATCTGCTCACTGCGCCAGCCATATTCCAGCGCCAGACTTTGCAGGTGGGACATAAAACCCGCTGGGCCACAGGCCACCAATGCACCATTTTCAGGTGAACCCAACTCCGCAGGGTGATGAGTCCGAAGACTGTCGCCCTCAGCGCTGTAATGGATCACCGCGCGGTCGCCGAGCAGTGCCAAACGTGTAGCAAAAGCCAGCTCATCCTGCCGCTTTAGATAAAGGTGCAGCACAAAATCAGCCTCCTGCACAGCCAGCGCTTCCGCCATCACTAACAACGGCGTTAAGCCGATACCTGCCGCAAAAAGCAGGGTGCGCGGGGCATGAGGCAATGGGAAATGATTGCGAGGAGCCGAGATGGTCAGCTCATCGCCGATGTGCAACTGATGATGCATCCACTGCGAACCGCCTTTAGAAGCGGGATCGAGCCTTATACAAATTTCATAATGCGCTGCGTGAGCAGGGGAACACAGGGAGTATTGGCGTATTCCGCCGATGGGCAGATGCACATCAATATGTGCGCCCGGCGTAAAATGCGGGAGTGGTTGGCCGCTAGTACTGCCCAGCGTGAGTGATACGTTGCCAGCACCGTTTAACTGCTTTGCGATGACGGTGACAGCCAGGTGTGTTGATTTCATAATCAGCCTGTCTGAACAGAGATGTCACAGCGCTAAAGCCGCGCATACCCTTGTTTTTATCCTGGCTGCGATTATTATTTTGCCATCGTGTAAGCGTCCATCTGTTTAATTCGCATGATGTGTTGCAAAAAAGAGAGCACCCACTATGTTCGCCTTCTCCCGTTTTTTACTGTATTTCACCGAAGTGGCGCGCCAGGGTTCACTGCGCAAGGCTTCGGAGGTGTTGCACGTTTCAGCCTCATCCATTGATCGACAGATCCTTCGCGTTGAGGAGCAGTTGGATATGCCGCTGTTTGAACGCCATCCATCAGGATTACGTATGACGGCAGCGGGAGAGATTTTGCTCAATGCGGCGAAAAACTGGCAGCGGGAGTTTGGTCGGGTTTGTACCCAGCTGGATGATTTGCGCGGGCTCCGCCACGGGCATGTGCATATCGCCACTATTGATGCGATAAATCGCGGCTTTTTTTCATCAATCCTGCAACGGATTCGCGAAGAGTACCCCGGCATTTCCTTCACACTCACCACCATGAGCAATATCCATATTGCCAATGCGCTAACCGCCGGAGATGCAGATTTCGGCATCATGTTGAACCCGCAAAGTTCGCGTGAGCTGTTGGTAAAGTCCTTTGCTGATTTACGCCTGGGAATTGTGGTGAGCAGTCAACATCCGCTGGCAAATCTGGAATCTATCCGCTTCAGCCACTGTGAATCCTGGCCGTTTATCGTTCCTGCCGCGCCCCTGATGTTGGCCGATCCGCTGGAAGCGCTGGTAAACAGTTCCGGTATTCGCCTGAATGAAGTTGGCCGAACCAATAACATTCATATGCTGCGCTCGCTGGTCCGTGATGGGGTAGGCATCAGTTTGATGTGCTGGCTGGATATTGTTGACGAGTATCGCCGGGGAGAATTGAAGTTCATTCCGCTAATCGACACGGTATTGAAACCCTTCACGTTGTCGTTGTGTGTGGCGCCACAGCGTCAATTGTCGATTGCCGCATCGATGATGCTGCGCGAGTTGGAATCGTTTTTTGCATTGATGCAGAGCGAAGAGGCTTTGGCGGGAGTTGAACAGTCGCGCTGACGTTGATTGCATCCTGGAAACAAGAAGCCCCAGCTTGGCTGGGGCATTGATTCTTGCGCTTCATGTCTTGGATCTGGCACCGTACGAGTCGGGAGAAGAACGTCAGACTAGCTACAAATGGAATTCTAATCGCATAAATTAAGGATTGCAATATCGCCGAATAGACATCAGCGGTATAACGTCTTCCACGATATGGAAATTGGATAAAGCATCACATGCCTAAAAATTTTGATTTTACCGATATGGTAAAGCTAACCTCTTCTGCTCGCCTATCAAGCTATCGTTCCACATTTACTATTGCTGATGATGCGGAGTTATTTGGTCTGTATAGCTGGAATCTTGAATTGTCAGGTGCTTTTTGTAGTCTGATACAATTGATTGAAGTCGCTATACGTAATGCCATAAACGAAGCAGGCAAGAAATATATTACAACTGAACATAATGTACATTGGTTTAACGTCATCCCCTACAGTTTGAGTTGTGAAATAAACTCTGATGTTAAATGTGATGGTAAAGATAAGCTGGTTAAGTCTGCTAAAGTTAAAGGTTTTGAGAGTGGCATAGTAAAAGCTGAAAGAAACGCACGGAAGATGCTGCAGAAAAAATTAGGCAAAGATACATTAGCCACCCCGACCCTGGATCAGATTATTTCTCAGACTGATTTCAGTGTATGGGAGCATATTCTTGATAAGAGTTTTTATGATGGCGATGCCAGTAAGGGATATCTTTGGCCAAAGGGTTTCGCCACTGCGTTCAAGAAAATGCCGATGGTAACAGGTAAAAACAGGCAGTTTAAACAACGTGATATTATTCGTCGTAGAGTGGAAGCCGTCAGGGTATTAAGAAATCGCGTAGCGCATAACGGACCAATCTGGAAAGATGCCTGTTTTATTGATCGATCTTCAGTAATACGTTGTCTGGAAGAGAAAATTGCGGATATCGTTGAGTTAGCGTATTGGATATCACCCGTTTTGCATGCTTTTATCAGAGACGGAGCATTAGTGCAAAGGCTAAAATCGATTGTGTGTGCGTATGAAATGAATAACGCAATGTACCTGAATTTAAGTTCTAATATTGACAGTATGGAAACGTTAATTCAGGTGTTGCAAGAGTGCCACGTATATAACAGAAGAATAATGATTCAGAATGAAAATATCAAAGCTCTGGTCTGTGCGAATAAAAATCGGTTTTATTAATCAACGTTAGAGCACTACATCGTTAACAACGCCGAGAGAGCAGAAACTCCCGGCGTTGTTTTGAAAATTAACTTCCCCAACGGCTGCGTAAATAATTCACCGCCTGCTGAGTTTGCGGTTGATTAAGGTAGTTTTCGCGGAACAGAATAGTGCCGTTAATTTGTGGCACAGAGTCATTAAGGTCGAGCTGTTTTTTCAGTTCTGGCACGCCACCATTAATGGTCCAGTCTGGCTCCATCTTGGAGGTTTCACCGACTTTATACAGCGCTACACCGATATAGAGCCGGGTGTGCGTGGGTTTGACTACATTGGCCCACCAGTTCGCGAGCACATCATAACGTGCAGCCTGGCGTGAAAATGGCCAGTAGATCTGTGGCGCGATGTAATCTAACAGGCCCATCTGCACCCATTTGCGTGTATCGGCGTAAGCTTCGTCGTAGGCCGCCGCGCCGCGCGTGTCTGAGCCTGCGGGATCGTGGGATACGTTGCGCCACACACCAGCGGGGCTGACGCCGAATTCGACATGCGGTTTTAACTGCTTAATGGTGCGGGACACTTGTTCAATCAGCTGCTGAGTATTGTGACGTCGCCAGTCCGCTTTCGAGGCATATCCCTGACCATACTGGCGGAAGGTGGTGCTGTCATTCAGCGTTGAGCCGGGCGATTCCGCATAGAAATAGTCATCAAACTGCACGCCATCGATATCATAATTTGCAACCACCTCCGCCACGATGCTGGTAATCCAGTCGCGGGCATCAGGAATGCCTGGGTCCAGCACAAAGCGATCACCTGCGGTGCGGATCCAGTCACGATGGAGCACAAAAACGCTGGCTGGATGCAGGGAGAGTGTGTTGTTGAGTTCTGCCACCGTCGAGGGTTTCACGTTGGTGGAAACGCGATAAGGGTTAAACCACGCATGCACTTTGATACCGCGTTTGTGTGCTTCATCCAGCATAAACTGCAGCGGATCGTAACCGGGATCTTCCCCAATCTTTCCGGTCATCATATCTGACCAGGGTAAGATTTTAGAACGCCACAGTGCCGTGCCGTCAGGTTTCACCTGGAAGAAGACGGTATTAATACCGAGACTTTTAAGTTTATCCAGCTTATCGGTCAGCGCCTTTTGTTGCTGGCTGATGCGATTTGCCGGGCTGGCATTCACTGAGGCTATGGGTGGCCAGTCAAGGCGCGACACCGTGGTGAGCCACACACCACGCACCGGTTCTGCGCTGGCAACGGGCTGAACAGGATGCGGTTTCGGCGTTACTGTCGGGAACGGGGTGACCAGTGATTTAGGCGGCTCGGAACTGCAGCTTGCTAAAAGCAGTGCAGCCAATAGCGTGGCCATTTTATTCACGGTAGTTATACGGGGGAAACGCGCGGAACAGGCTATGATAAACTCCATTTCTTTCAATTTACTGTTCGAAGAGCCTCATTCTCTTCTCATCAGCCTTAAAGTCAATAAGAGCCCTCGGTAACGTTGTTATGCCATCCATGACGAACGCTGCCCACGGGAACTCACCAAAAACAGGAATACACTGCTATGACCTATGAAGACCTTTACCGCCGCATCGCGATGATTGTTTTCAGCTGTGGACCGCAAGGTGCACGTGAATTAATCGTAAAAGCTGAACTGTTTGCCGATGACGAGGGCGGTGAATACCAGTTCGATTATCTGGATGAAAACGGCGAGCCAGACTGGTTTGAACCGGATGCACAGGCAATTGGTGATTTAACTGAAGCATTGAAAGATTTCCAACACTACTTCGTTGAGCACGATATGACCGAAGGGAAGCCGGTGTGGAATAAATGCGTTGTGGTGATTAACGTGCCGGAAGAGTCGATCAGTATCGATGTGCAATATGAGTAAGGCTTCCGGGCCTCCCAGCCCGGAAATTTCTGGCGTTATGAACGCACTGCCACTAACGCCTCGCGCTCGCGCAAAGCACGCTTACGATGCACGATACGGCTGGTGATCAACACCGCCAACGTGAGTAAGCCGGTGGCGATGATTTCCGAGCGATGCGCCGGCATAAACAGCATTGAGACCAACACTCCCACGATGAACACCATGGTTGCCCAGGTTAAGCCTGGGAACAGCCACATGCGATAACTTAAGATCTCACCCCGTGCCTCGCGCTTTTTGCGCAACACCAGATGCGAGGCCGCTATCACCAGGTAAACCAGTAACGCAATCGCGCCGGAACTGGCTAGCAGGAACTCAAATACCGCTGCGGGTGCCAGATAATTGGCGATCACCGCGAGAAATGCAGCGGCAGTTGAGGCGATGACTGCAACCCAGGGCGTACCGCTGCGAGTGGTTTTAGATGCAGCGGCAGGGGCATCCTGACGACGGGAAAGCGAGTAAAGCATGCGTGAAGCTGTATAGAGCGCAGAGTTAAGACAGCTGCACACCGCGATCAACACCACTACATCGACGATTTGCCGCGCATAAGGAATATTCATCATCTCCATCGCCGTTTGATACGAACCGGCTTTCATCAGCGATGGGGTATTCCACGGCACCAGCGCGATAACAATGAAGATCGACAGCAAATAAAACAACGCAATACGCCAGATCACTGAGTTGGTGGCCTGCGTAATCTGCTTTTTCGGCTCGCGGGATTCCGCTGCCGCGATGGTGACGATTTCCGTTCCCATAAAGGAGAACATGGTGGTCAGAATGGCAGCCAGTACGGCACCGATGCCGTTTGGCATAAAGCCGTGCGTGTCATATAGGTGAGAAATGCCTTGCGTACTACTACCCGGCATCAGGCCAAAGATAGCCAGACTGCCGACAATCAGGAAGGCGACAATGGCGACCACTTTCAACAAAGCAAACCAGAATTCGAACTCACCGTAATTCTTGACGCTGAACAGGTTGCTAACCGTCAGAAACGTGGTGATCGCCAAGGTATATTCCCACACGGCAATCTGCGGGAACCAACTGTGCAATATCGTGCCTGCGGCATTGGCTTCAAGCGGAATGACCAGCACCCAAAACCACCAGTAGAGCCAGCCAATGGTAAATCCGGCCCAGCGTCCCAGTGATTTATCTGCATAGGTGGAGAAAGAGCCGGAGTCCGGTGAGGCAACGGCCATTTCCGCTAACATGCGCATAATCAGCACCACCAGCGCACCGGCTGCGATGTAGGCCAGTAACACGGCGGGGCCTGCTTCGGCGATAGCATGACCGGAACCGACAAACAGGCCGGCACCTATCACACCGGCAATGGATAACATGCGGACATGACGCGGCTTTAAGCCTTGCGCAAGCGCATCGGCATTCTGTGAACTCATTGTTTTCTCCAGATTGTCTCTCGGGCTGTGATTTGACACAGCCTGGCTGCAGCAGGTGGATGACCAGCCCGCATACGGGCTGGCTAAGCTGGGGGCCTACGAATCCTGGTGCGCGCTCAGCACATGGCTAAGAATCTCCAGCGCCTGGCTGAATTGCGCATCCGGAATGGTGAGCGGGTAGAGGAAGCGAATCACGTTGCCCTGCGGACCACAGGTCAACAACAGCAAACCGTGTGACATGGCTTGTTGCTGGATGGCCTGAGCGGTTTGCGCCTCGGCAAACTCCACCGCTACCATCGAACCTAATGCGCGGATATCGGTGATCGCAGAGCAGTGGCGACGTGCCTCATTGAGGAATTCGACCAGTTGCGCACCCAGTTTCACTGAGCGCTCACACAGTTGTTCTTCAGCAATAATATCCAGCACCGCATGCGCGGCGGCAATGGCCAGCGGGTTTCCAGCATAGGTGCCACCCAGACCACCTGGGCCAGGCGCATCCATGATCTCTGCGCGACCACTCACCGCAGACAACGGCATGCCGCCCGCCAGACTTTTCGCCATGGTGATGAGGTCAGGTTTGACGGTGTAATGGTCCATGGCAAACAGTTTGCCGGTACGACCAAAGCCGGTTTGCACTTCGTCGGCAATCAGCAGAATGCCGTGCTGATCGGCCAGCTGGCGCAGGCGAACGAAGAACTCAGCAGGAGCAATGTGGAAACCGCCTTCGCCTTGTACTGGCTCCAGCACAATGGCCGCCACATCTTGCGGCGCGATGTCCTGAGTGAAGATGTCTTGCAGGCTTGCCAAAGCAGCATCAATGCTAATACCGGCCACGCTGTTGGGATAACGAGCGTGCCACACGGAAGCGGGCATCGGGCCGAAGTCACGCTTATAGGGGGCCACTTTGCCGGTCATCGCCATCGTCATAAACGTACGACCATGGAACGCGTTACCGAACGTGATAATGCCGTGACGGCGTGTGGCGGCGCGCGCAACTTTGACGGCATTCTCAACCGCTTCAGCACCGGTTGAGAAAAAGGCGGTTTTGGCTTTACCGGCTATGGGCACCACGCTGTTGATGCGCTCTGCCAGGCCGACATAGCTCTCGTAAGGCGTCACCTGGAACGCGGTATGGGTGAATTTTTCTAACTGTTCCGCGATGGCTTTCACGATGCGCGGATGACGGTGGCCGGTGTTGAGCACCGCGATACCACCAGCGAAATCAATCCAGCTGTTGCCTTCAACGTCACGCAACGTCGCATTCTCTGCTTGATCGACATACCACTGGCAAAGATTACCGGTGCCACGTGGGAGTGCGTCATCTTTACGTTGTTGCAGCTGGCTGTTTTTACCTTCCATAACCTTTCCTTAGCGATAAGCGTCTTTACAAATCACGACAAACACGCTTATTTATCCCTGCGCTAAGGTTTGTTGCCAGAGCCACTTTTACAGAAAAGGATGGAGCCAATTGCGGAGTTTGTACGCCGATCATGTATTAGAACGTTTGCAGTTTATGCCGGAAGGGACGTTGCAGCAGCGCCTGTTGGCGTGTATGCAGGCGGCGATTGTTGAGGGGATTTTTCCACGCGCCACGCGATTACCGGCCACGCGCGATATGGCACGGGAGTTATCGGTGTCACGTAATACCGTACTTAACGTTTATGAAAATTTGATGTCACAGGGCTATGTTACAGCGCGCACCGGCAGCGGAACCTGGATCGTCGAAACGCTGCCTGAAGGGTGTTTAAACAGCCCGCGTGGCGATGACCTGACGCTGCCGCTGAGCGTGAAAACGGCGGCGATTTCTAAACGCGGTGCATCGCTGTTGGGCCATGCCAACGCCTCGCCTTATCAATGGGGCGCGTTTGTGCCAGGCGCGCCGGATGTCACGCAGTTTCCGCACAAACTCTTTAGCCAGATTCAGGCGCGATTAAATCGCGAGCCCGATGTTGATCGACTAATTTACAGCAGCAATGGCGGCTGTCCGCTATTGCGACAGGCACTGGCGGACTATCTCAGCGTGGCCCGATCGGTGCGTGCGGATGCGGATCAAATCATCATCACCGAAGGCATCCATCAGGCGGTTGATCTGGTCACGCGCGTACTCTGCGATCCGGGTGATACCGCGTGGATTGAAGAGCCTGGCTACTGGGGCACGAGAAACCTGTTACGCATTAACGGTCTGAAAATCCAGGCCATGCCGGTCGATGATCAGGGCATTATTCCTGATTTACCTTCGCGAGCGCGGGCACCAAAAGTGATATTTGTGACACCGTCACACCAATATCCATTGGGCGTTCATCTCAGCCTTGAAAGACGTAAGCAGTTGCTGGATTTAGCCAGCAAACATAAAACCTGGTTGATAGAGGATGACTACGACAGTGAGTTTCGCTTCGCGGGGCAGCCATTCCCCTCGCTGCAAGGTTTTGAGCCCGATGCGCCGGTGATTTACATGGGCACGTTCAGCAAAACGCTCTATCCGGCACTGCGACTGGGTTATCTGGTGGTGCCAAAAGCGCTGGCTCAACCTTTGCGCGTTGCGGCGGCGGAACTCTATCGTGGCGGGCATCTGCTGGTGCAGCGGGCGCTGGCGGAATTTATCCAGAAAGGGCATTACATGGCGCATATCCGCCGTATGCGCAAACTCTACAGCCAGCGTCGTCGCTTTTTAGCGGGTCTGATTGAGCGTTATCTTGGCGCTGATTTTATGCCGCGCGTCAATCATGAAGCGGGCTTGCATCTGGTGGTGAATTTACCGGCTGGATGTGATGATGTGGCGATTGCTGCACTGGCGCTGCGGCGCGGTGTGAAGGTTAGACCGCTGTCGCAATATTACATGCACCAGCAGGAGCGACGAGGATTGCTGCTGGGTTATGCCTGCGTGGATGAGCGTCAGTGTCAGGATGCATTTGGCGTACTAAAGGCATGTCTGGTGGAGAGCGAGATTTTATCGCGTTCGTAGGCGTGTGTGCCTGCAATCATAATGATGGGCGGCCCGAGGGCCGCGTCATTCAGGACTGAGCGATACCGTTTAAACGTTGCACGACATCAGCACTCAACACCAGATCGCCACTGGCGAGATTCTGCTGGAGATGTTCTGGTGATGATGTGCCAGGAATCAACAGAATGTTTGGCGAACGCTGAAGTAACCAGGCCAGGGCAACCTGCAATGTAGTGGCATTCAACTCTTCGGCCACGGCGGTAAGCTGCTCGGATTGCAGCGGTGAGAAACCACCCAGTGGGAAGAACGGCACATAAGGAATACCCTGCGCAGCCAGTTGATCAACCAGAGCTTCATCCTGGCGATTCGCCAGATTGTAAAGATTCTGCACACAGGCGATGGGCGTCATTTTCTGCGCGTCCGCCACTTGTTTGGCCGTTACGTTGCTCAGACCAATATGCTTAACCAGTCCGCGCTCTTTAAGCTTGATCATCGCTTCGACCTGCGGTTCGAGTGAGCCTTCTGCGGGCCCAAATACTTGCAACATAGAACGAAAATTGACGACCTCCATCACATCAAGGCCAAGGTTACGCAAATTATCTTCCACCGCCTGGGTTAATTCATCCGGCGAAAATGCGGGTAACCAGTCACCTTTATCATTACGACGCGCGCCCACTTTAGTGACTAACACTAATTCGTCACGGTAAGGGTGCAGGGCTTTTTTGATGAGTTGATTAGTAATGTGCGGACCGTAATAGTCACAAGTATCAATGTGATTAACCCCAGCCGCTATGACCTCACGCAGCACCTGCAGCGCCCGAGTTTCATCAGCCGGTGGGCCAAATACCCCTGGACCGGCGAGTTGCATGGCACCGTAGCCCAAGCGTTTAACCTGACGATCGCCCAAAGTATAAGTATTTACGTTGTGAGACATGGAAACCTCCTTCGTCGATGTGTGTACAGATTGTAATTGACAGATCGCTGTGCAACTATCCGCATAAATCGGGACACAGTGTACGGAAGGGCGAACAATGGCATTGGATATTGCACTGCTCCATGCGGTGGTGGCCGTGGCAAAAGCGGGCGGGTTTCGTGAAGCGGCTCGGATGACCGGCAGTAATCCTTCACGTTTAAGTGACGCCGTAAGACGAGCGGAAGAACAACTAGGCGTTCGGTTATTTAACCGCACCACTCGCACCGTGGTGCTCACCGAAGCGGGCAGAGCGTTAATGTCGCGCTTGATGCCAGCGATGAACGAAGTTGATGCTGCTCTGGATGCACTGAATAATTTTCGTAATACGCCGGGAGGGACACTGCGTTTGAATGTCCCCGTCAGCGCTGCCCGGCTGGTGCTGCCCTCCATCGTGCCCGGCTTCCTTGAGCGCTATCCCGACATTCAGTTGGAGGTCGTGGCGGAGAGCAACGTGCAGGATATTTTCCGCGATGGCTGTGATGCCGGTATTCGTTACGATGACCACCTTGAACAGGATATGGTGGCAATGCCAATTGGTCCGCGCAGCCAACGTTTTGCTGCAGCCGCAGCGCCTGGCTATCTGGCAAAGCATGGCATGCCGCAGCACCCCCGCGATTTAATGCAGCACCGCTGCTTGTACGGTCGCTACGCGACGGGTGTCGTTGCCGATTGGGAGTTCGAGAATGGGGATGAGGTCGTGCGCTTACAGCCGAAAGGTCCATTGATTTGCAGTATTGGCGCGGCAATGGATCTCACGGTTTCTGCTGCTGTTGCAGGCGTGGGAGTGGCCTATTTATTCGAAGACTGGCTAAAACCCGCCTTGATTGACGGTAGTTTGCAGCCGGTTTTACCAGAGTGGTGGCAGAGATTTTCCGGTCTGTGGCTCTACTATAACGATCGCCGGCTGATCCCGGCACCGTTACAAGCCTTCCTCGACTATGTGCGCGAACTCAATGCGCAGCCGCCAGCGGGTTAACCAGCAGTCCGGACATCAATGCGCGAAACGCATCAACCGCGCGCGGAAGCGCAGCTACCGGTTCGCTGGAGGCGGCAATCCACAGCGCGGCATTTACTGCGGCGCCATTGACTAAATGTGCGGCCGCTTCAGTATCCATCGGCTTCACCGTGCCCTCTGCAATCAGCGCAGAGAGCCTGTCTGCAGTGGTGCGCAGACAGGCAGTTTGATTGGGCCACTGTGAAGGATCGCCGAGCACAGCGGGACCATCAAGCAGCATGATGCGTTGCACCTCTGGCTCCAGTGACATCTCAATGTAGGTCATCGCTTCTGCCAGAAAGGCATGCCACTTTGATTCAAACTGCTGCCCAGCGGCACGCATCTGCACCAAAATCTCTGTGTCGATCTGGTCGATAACCGCTTGTAAAAGTCCCTTTTTATCGCCGAAATTGTGATAAAGCGCTCCCCGCGTCAGCCCTGCTTCAGCGGTCAGATCATCCATTGATGCGGCGTTATATCCTTTCTCTGCGAAGGCCCTTCGAGCAGCCTCGATCAATTTTGCCCGCGTTTCTTCAACCTGTTCTGTTCGCCGTTTGGCTGCCATAGCAACTCCAAAAATTTGCATTGACATACGATGCGTATGTTATCCATATTAATACATACGCGGCGTATGTTAAAGCGATAACCGGGTTAGCTACCCGGTTTCACCCTTTTTTTCCATCAGGAGTGCGATTATGAACAAACGTAATGCCATTTTTCCAGCGGGACGTCAGGCGCTGTATGAAATTAACCAATATTCTGCCGCAATACGTTCCGGAGACCTGTTATTTGTTTCGGGGCAGGTAGGAAGTCGGGAGGACGGCTCTGCGGAACCTGACTTTGCAGGTCAGGTCAATCTGGCGTTTGAAAACCTGCAGGCTGTGCTGAAAGCAGCGGGATGTACGCTGGGTGATGTGGTGGATGTCACCAGTTTTCATACCGATCCTGAAAACCAATTTGCCATCGTGAATGAGGTACGTTTACGGCATTTTGGTGAAGCGCCGTACCCAAACTGGACGGCAGTGGGGGTAAACTGGTTGGCGGGGTTTGATTTTGAAATCAAGGTGATCGCACGAATTCCTCAATAGTTCAGCGTGCCGCACAGGGAGGTGTGTCTGTTGAATCAGCGCACCCGGCGCATAATCTGCAATACCGCCAGGGCAATGAGTGCAGAAATGGCTGCCTTAATCAGGAGTAGGGTGAAATCGTATTGATCCATCGCTGTTTCACCATCACCGGATACGCGGACTACATGGCTAATGAGCCCATCGGGAATCAACACGATGCCGGCAATAAGGATGATAAAGAAAATAAGTATTTTCATTTGATTTCACACTTTGAGTAATCAGGAATGCCGCGCACATCAATTCGCCCATAGGCCAGCAACCCATTGCCACCGGGAACCTTAACTTTAGGCCGACTGAGTAGCGTACGCCTCAGGCTGTGGAATTCATTGGCACGGTAAAGTGTAATACAGCCCCATGAAACACCAGAGCCGTCAGTATTGAGCGGGTGCAAACGAAAACTGCCACGACGATTGCCGTTAACAAAAACATAATCGTTCATGGTTTGACTGTTATAGAGAGCAAACCATTCTGCATGATGATTGCGATACAAATGTGCCATATCTATCGCCTCAGCACGTAGGCGATTAAAAAAACTCCCTTCTGGACGATCAACTATCCAATATGTACCAGGCGGAATAGCCGCTTTTTCTTTATCTGAGCAGTCGGGATTATTAATGTAACGTTCAATTCCCGATAATACGTCAAAAGAACCAATGCCATAGCATTCGAGCGGCAACGTTTTACCATCTCGCGACAGCTTCTTGTAATCCATGGTGCAAACCTGCATCAGCAACACTCCTGTCATCAATGTCCGGTGAATGGCAGCGCAGAATGAAGGCGTTTATACCAGTCAGAATTAGAGAGAGTTTACACAAAGGTATATGGCTATTAAGTGACAAGAAGGGAATTATTCGACCGATCAATCGGTTATCAGAATCATCCTGGAAATAGGGTGCGGGATATTTGTAATTAAAGATGGCAGGCAATAAAAAAGCCGATGACTGTTTCCAGTCACCGGCTTTATCGAACATAGCGAAATTACGCGTTCAGCAACTGATTCGCGGTTTTCTCAACCAGCGCCAGCAGGACTTTGATGTCTTCCAGCGTCACGGTTGGGTTCAGCAGCGTCAGTTTCAGGCAGGTAACGCCCTGGTTTTCAGTCACGCCAACGTTAGCGCGGCCTGAATCCAGCAGAGCATCGCCGATGCGCTGGTTGAACAGAGCAATCTGCGCGATATCGGTCAGCTGCTCTGGACGATAGCGGAACAGCACGCTTGCCAGTTGTGGCTGCATCACCAGCTCAAGGCGTGGTTCTGACGCAACAAACTTCGCCACTTCCTGTGCCAGCGTCACACCGTGGTCGATGATCGCGGCATACTGTTTCTGGCCCAACGCTTCCAGACCCATCCACAGTTTCAATGCATCGAAACGACGCGTGGTCTGCAGAGATTTTGAAACCAGGTTAGGAACACCGGCTTCTTCATCGAACTCAGAGTTCAGGTAAGCCGCCTGATAACGCATCAGCTCGTAGTGACGCTCGTCTTTCAACAGGAATGCGCCACAGCTGATGGTCTGGAAATACTGTTTGTGGAAGTCGAGAGTCACCGAATCCACTAACTCCAGGCCGTCCAGGTAGTCACGATACTTTTCAGACAGCAGCAGTGCACCGCCCCAGGCTGCATCGACATGCATCCAAATGCTGTGCTCAGCCGCGATGCCCGCGATTTCGCGAAGTGGATCAATCGCACCCGCATCGGTAGTACCAGCCGTCGCGACAATCGCCAGAATCTGCTCGCCATTGGCTTCGGCCTGCGCCAGTTTGGCTTTCAGGTCGTTAACGTCCATGCGTGCGAACTGATCAGACTTCACCTGCACCACAGAATTGTAGCCGTGGCCAAGCAGCGCCATGTTTTTCTGTACCGAGAAGTGCGCGTTCTCAGAACACAACACTTTGATCTTACGCAGATCGCCAGTGATGCCGTCCAACTGCACTGAATGACCTTGACGCTGATAGAACGCATCACGTGCCAGCATCAGACCCATCAGGTTGCTTTGGGTGCCACCACTGGTGAACACGCCAGCATCGCCTGCTGGATAACCCACCTGTGCACGCAACCATTCGATCAGTTTGACCTCAATGATGGTGGCAGAAGGGCTCTGGTCCCATGAGTCCATACTCTGGTTGGTGGCGTTGATCAACACTTCGGCAGCCTGGCTAACCACCAGGCTAGGGCAGTGCAGGTGCGCCACACATTGTGGGTGGTGCACTGACAGGCTGTCTTTCAGGAAATACTCAATCGCGCGTTCAATCGCGGCCTGGTTACCCAGGCCGTTTGGATTGAAGTCGAGCGTGATACGCTCGCGCAGTTCGGCAACGCTTTTGCCTTGATACATCTCAGGCTGTTGCAGCCACTGCACAACCGCGGCGCTGCTTTGGGCAATCGCCTGCTGGTACGCCTCAATGCTCTGTGCAGAGGCGGCCAGAATCGGGTTTACTTCAGACATTTACTCTTCCAATCAAACAGGTTTGACGCCAGCGCCAATCAGCGCCTGCTCAAATTTATCCAGGAAAATCGCCAGCTCTTCGTTGGTGATCAGCAGTGACGGCAACAGACGCAGTACTGCACCGTGACGACCGCCACGCTCCAGAATCAGACCTGCTTCGAAGCACTTCTTCTGCAGCAGTGCAGAGAGTTCACCATCAGCCGGCAGGCTACCCATATGGTCAGCCGCTTCGTTTGGTTTAACGATCTCTATACCGATCATCATGCCCAGACCGCGGATGTGGCCGATAACCGGGAAGCGTTTCTGCATCTCAGCCAGCTGTGCTTTCAGCCATTCACCTTGTTCAGCCACTTTACCGGCGATGTTCTGCTCGGTCAGGACTTTCAGAGTGGCCAGACCGGTGGCCATCGCCAGCTGGTTGCCGCGGAAGGTACCGGTGTGGTGACCTGGAGACCAGGCGTCGAACTGCTTTTTGATACCCAGAACAGCCAGTGGCAGACCACCGCCTACTGCTTTAGACATCACGATAATGTCTGGCTCAATGCCTGCGTGTTCAAAGGCAAAGAATTTGCCGGTACGGGCAAAGCCTGCCTGAACTTCATCAAGAATCAGCAGAATACCGTGTTCCTGAGTGACTTTACGGATGCGCTGCAGCCACTCGACCGGAGCAGGGTTCACACCGCCTTCACCCTGAACGGCTTCCAGGATAACGGCTGCAGGCTTGCGCACGCCGCTTTCCACGTCGTTGATCAGGTTTTCGAAGTAGTAAGTCAGGGCTTTCACACCCGCTTCACCGCCGAGACCCAGTGGGCAACGATACAGATGCGGGTAAGGCATGAACTGCACTTCTGGCATCATGCCGTTAACGGCTTCTTTCGGTGACAGGTTGCCAGTCACAGCCAGCGCACCATGAGTCATACCATGGTAACCACCAGAGAAGCTGATCACGCCGCTACGGCCAGTGACTTTCTTCGCCAGCTTCAGTGCTGCTTCAACCGCATCCGCACCGGAAGGACCGGTGAACTGCAGGCAATATTCTTTACCCTGGCCAGGCAGCAGCGAGAGCAGAGATTCTGAGAATTGATCTTTCAGAGGTGTCGTCAGATCAAGAGTATGTAACGGCAAGCCGCTGGTAATGACATTTTGGATGCTCTGCAGAACATCAGGATGGTTATGACCAAGTGCCAGCGTCCCTGCGCCAGCCAGGCAGTCAAGATATTGTTTATTCTCGACATCTGTGATCCACACGCCGTTGGCTTTGGCAATCGCTAAAGGCAACTTGCGCGGGTAGCTCCTGACGTTTGATTCAAACTCAGCCTGACGGGCTAAGAAAGCGTCGTTGTTTCCATTGAATGCGTTGGCACCAAAATTATCAATACGGACTTTATCCGTCATCATATCTCTCCTTCAACCGGGGCTCGTGATGGCTGGCCGATTGACTAGTTGAACAAAAAAGTATCAGTGGTTTAAAAAACGCGGCCAATATAGAGCCTTTTGACGTACATCACAATGATTTATTTTGTTTAGATTTGTTTATTCTTTTCATATAGGAATCAGGGCGTTGGCCACTAATTGGCCGGCTATTTTAGCGCCAGCAGATGAAGTGGTTATTAAATAATCGTGTTAATAAAAAGACTTATGCCCGCCAGAGCAATCCAGGGACCAAAAGCAAGGGGTTGATTAAGGTCACGTTGCCAGCCCAGTTTGGCGATAAACAGCGCACAAATTGCCCCGCTACAAGCCAGTAATAGTACATAGGGTAAGAGTGCCCAACCCAACCACGCGCCTAATGCTGCCACTAACTTTGCGTCTCCTAAACCCAATGCCAGTCTCCCGCTAAAATATTGATATATATAGCGGATTAGCCAAAGCGCGCTGTAACCCCCCACCGCACCAAAGACGGCATCATGGAGTGAGCCTGGTAGCCATTCGCCTGCTTTTAATAATAGCCCAAGCCATAGCAATGGCAGGGTGATTACATCTGGCAACAAATAATGCTCGTAATCGATGATCGCAACGGTCAGCAGTAGCCAAAACAGCATAAGTAAGGCGAGCAATGATTTATCAACCGGGAGGATCGCGACAAATACCAGACTGATTGATGCACAGGCAGTTTCTGTTAACGGATAGCGCAGGCTGATAGCACAACGGCAAAAATGACACCGACCGCGTAGTAAAAGCCAACTCACTAACGGGATATTGTCTCGCCAGCGCAAACATTTTTTGCAAACCGGACAGTGTGAAGCCGGTTGCCGTAAATCCACGCTATTGCCGGGCTGTAAAAGCTGCAGAGGTACGCGATAAATAACGACATTAATAAAGCTACCGATGCTCAAGGCTATCACCGTTGCCAGCAACCACAATATCCACTCCATGTTGACCTCTTGTTCCTTTCCGGTTTTATCGAAAAGAAACCTACGCCTGAAGCGCGAAGGAGGCGAGTATCAAAGGGGAATTACGGTGTTTTACATCGCGTTTCACGATCGGTGTTCAGGCGATGAGGAGCATATGCCGATCGTGACTGACCCGTTACCGCTTCCCCGTTGGGAGGAGGTGTGCCAAAAACTTTTCAGCAGATGAACAGGTGGTGCAGAGCAGTGGAAATGGGACGGCGTCCGTGGCGAGGAGGGATGCGTTTAGCGCAAGGCGCACAGCTTACCGTGCTAACAGCAACCCATGCATCATGACTGCTGTTTGAACATCTGGATAGCTTCCTGCACGTTGCTGGTCGCCAGGGACATCACACGGTCATTATTGAGGAACACGTCATAGTGACCCGCATTGTAGCGGAAGACATAGAGGTCTCCGCGGAAACGTAACCCTTTGGTTTTCACCCCAATATGATGGCGACGCAGGGCGGCCTGCGCCAGTCTGTCAGCTCCGGTGTTCATCTTCATCCCCTCCAATCGTTTCAACGCCAATATCCCGACATAGAGTATGGTTTGAAGCTTAGCTTAACCTTAAGAACAGCGCTGCGACTTTGCTAACACACTGTTTAATTGTCATTTTTCCTTCATCTTCAGATTTCAATTTTTTGTGTTTAGAAAAGCAGCAAATGAAATGTTTCACGTATTTAGTCATCTTGATGAAACTTTGGTGACGACTAAATAGCAGCACATAACGGTTGAGCGTACATCTTCTACCAATCCTCAACATTTAAGAAAAAAGCCAGCTTGCGCGTTACCCATTTAATGTTCAGTTAAGTTTTCATCCGTATTTTGTTCTACGAGCAATAAGACAGGTGTGCTTAAGTTTTTTGCTGTAGGTTAAAAAATTAACACTTAGTGCTATCTAATTTTTCCTGCGCAATCTAAGTTTAAACAGCAAGTTACTGAAAGTTGTTATGGATCTGAATCACTGCACACTGCAATTGGTCCTGTTGCAGGCAATTTTAGGTGTAAAACGTTAAGGTAAACTTATGACTTTTCTTCCATTCTCGCGCCCCGCTTTGGGCGAGGAAGAGTTAGCGGCAGTAAAAGAGGTTTTTGAATCAGGTTGGATCACCACCGGCCCGAAAAATGCGGCGTTGGAACAAGCCTTTTGCCAGTTAACCGGTAATCAACATGCGATTGCTGTCAGTTCCGCCACGGCAGGCATGCACGTCACCCTCCTCGCGTTAAACATCCAGCCGGGTGATGAGGTGATCACACCTTCACTGACGTGGGTATCCACCATCAACATCATTACGCTGCTGGGTGCAACGCCAGTGATGATTGATGTTGACCGCGATACGCTGATGGTCACGCCTGAGCAAATTGAAGCGGCCATCACGCCACAGACGCGTGCCATCATTCCGGTGCATTATGCCGGTGCTCCTGCGGACATTGACGCCATTCGCGCCATTGGTGAACGCCATGGCATCGCAGTGATCGAAGATGCGGCACACTCTGCAGGTTGTTATTACAAAGGTCAGCATGTCGGAAATAAGGGCACGGCTATTTTTTCTTTCCATGCCATTAAAAACATGACGTGCGCGGAAGGTGGCTTAATTGTTACCGATGACGCTGAGTTGGCCGATCGCATGCGCAGCCTGAAATTTCACGGCTTGGGTGTTGATGCTTATGACCGTCACACGCATGGCCGTAAACCGCAGGCTGAAGTGATTATGCCTGGGTTTAAATATAACTTGCCGGACATTAGCGCTGCGATTGCTCTGGTTCAGTTGGACAAACTGCCCGCCATCAATGCTCGTCGTGCAGAGATTGCCCAACGCTATCTAAAAGAACTGGCTGATACGCCATTCCTGCCATTGTCTCAACCCACCTGGGCGCATCAACACGCCTGGCATTTGTTCATCATTCGCGTTGATGAAGCGCAGTGTGGACTCAGCCGCGATGCGTTGATGGAAACGCTGAAAGCACAAGACATCGGCACTGGTTTGCATTTCCGCGCGGCACATACCCACAAATATTATCGCGAACGCTACCCACAACTTTCCTTGCCAAACACGGAATGGAATAGCGACCGCATTTGCTCAATACCGCTGTTCCCAGATATGAGCGATGACGACGTTAGCCGCGTGATCGGCGCATTACGTCATATCGCTGGAGTTTGATTGACATGCTCGAAGAAAAAGATATTCGTAAAGTCTCCGTGGTGATCCCGGTTTACAACGAAGAGGAGAGCCTGCCAGAGTTGGTGCGTCGCACCGATGCGGCATGTGCTGTGCTGAATCTCGATTATGAGATTTTGCTGGTGGATGACGGCAGTAGCGACCGCTCAGGTGAGATGATCGCCGATGCTGCTGACATGCCCGGAAGCCATGTGGTCGGCGTATTGCTGAACCGCAACTATGGACAGCACTCGGCAATCATGGCGGGTTTTAGCCATGTATCAGGCGACCTGATTATCACACTGGATGCGGATTTGCAGAATCCACCCGAAGAGATCCCCAATCTGGTGCAAGCCGCTCAGCAGGGTTATGACGTGGTCGGTACTGTGCGTCAAAATCGTCAGGACAGTTGGTTCCGTCGCCGCGCTTCCCGCACCATCAACCAGCTGATTCAACGCGTCACCGGTAAAGCAATGGGTGACTATGGCTGCATGTTACGTGCTTATCGCCGTCACATTGTTGATGCCATGCTCAACTGTCACGAGCGCAGCACTTTTATTCCTATCCTGGCCAACACCTTTGCGCGCCGCACGATTGAGCTGCCTGTCGCCCACGCCGAGCGCGAATTTGGTGATTCGAAATACAGCTTTATGAAGCTGATCAATTTGATGTACGACCTGGTGACTTGCCTGACCACCACGCCACTGCGCCTGCTGAGTATTGTCGGCAGTCTGATTGCATTGGCCGGTTTCGCCTTCTCACTGGTACTGATCGTATTGCGTCTGTTCCTCGGTGCCGACTGGGCCGGAGACGGGGTGTTCATGCTGTTTGCGGTGCTGTTTATTTTTGTCGGCGCGCAATTTATCGGTATGGGCCTACTCGGCGAATACATCGGCCGAATTTACAACGACGTCCGCGCTCGTCCGCGCTACTTCATTCAACGTGTTATTAACTCGCAGAAAGATGTCTCCTCTGTACAGGAAATTGAGCAATGAAAACTATCGTCTTCGCCTATCACGATATGGGCTGTGCAGGTATTACTGCACTGTTAAATGCGGGTTTCGAAATCAGCGCGATCTTCACCCATGCTGATTCTGCTAATGAGAACCACTTCTTTGGTTCTGTCGCCCGTTTGGCGGCAGAGCAGGGTATCGCGGTGTATGCGCCGGAAGATGCTAACCATCCGCTGTGGGTCGACCGCATTAAATCCATGGCACCGGATTACATTTTCTCCTTCTACTATCGCAATCTGCTCAATGACAGCATCCTCAGCAGCGCGCGCCTGGGCGCTTTCAACCTGCATGGTTCATTGCTGCCTAAATATCGTGGGCGCGCGCCACTTAACTGGGCGTTAGTGAATGGCGAGACTGAAACCGGCGTGACCCTGCATCGCATGGTAAAACGCGCGGATGCAGGCGATATCGTGGCACAGCAGCGTGTCGCCATTGATGAACAAGACAACGCCTTAACTCTGCATCGCAAACTGACAGCCTGTGCTACACAACTGCTGGAGCAGGCACTGCCAGCGATGAAACGTGGTGAAATTGCGGCAATTCCTCAGGATCACAGCCAGGCGACGGTGGTGGGACGTCGCACACCAGAAGACGGTCGCATTAAGTGGGAACAGCCTGCACAGTCAATCAACAACCTGGTTCGTGCGGTCACCGATCCATGGCCGGGCGCATTTGCTTTCGCGGGAACCGTGAAGTTTGTCGTGTGGAAAGGGCGCGTACATGCTGATGCGCCAAAAGCGAAGCCAGGCACAGTGATTTCCGTTGAGCCTTTCCTGATTGCTTGCGGGGAAGGTGCACTGGAAGTGGTGACCGGACAAAGTGAAAATGGCGTCTATATGAACGGCAGCCAGTTGGCGCAGAGTCTGGGGATGGTGCCGGGCGCACTGTTGTACTCTCAGCCGGTTGCAGCCGTTAAACGTCGTACGCGTGTACTGATCCTGGGTGTAAACGGATTTATCGGTAACCACTTGACCGAACGTTTGCTGCAGGATGACAACTTTGAAGTTTACGGTCTGGATATCGGCTCTGATGCTATCAGCCGTTTCCTCGATCAGCCGCGCTTCCACTTTGTTGAAGGTGATATCAGCATTCACTCAGAGTGGATCGAATATCACATCAAAAAATGTGACGTGGTGTTGCCACTGGTGGCGATTGCTACGCCAATTGAATACACCCGCAACCCGCTGCGCGTGTTCGAACTCGATTTTGAAGAGAACCTCAAGATCATCCGCGATTGCGTCAAATACAAAAAGCGCATCATCTTCCCTTCCACGTCAGAAGTGTACGGCATGTGCACCGATAAACACTTCGATGAAGATCACTCCAACCTGGTGGTGGGGCCGATCAACAAACAGCGCTGGATCTATTCGGTTTCCAAACAGCTGCTGGACCGCGTGATTTGGGCTTATGGCGAAAAAGAAGGGCTGCGTTTCACGCTGTTCCGTCCTTTCAACTGGATGGGCCCACGTCTTGATAACCTCAACGCTGCGCGTATTGGTAGCTCCCGTGCGATCACCCAATTGATCCTCAACCTGGTTGAAGGTTCGCCGATCAAGTTAATCGACGGTGGTGCACAGAAGCGCTGCTTCACTGACATTCGTGATGGTATTGAAGCTTTGTTCCGCATCATTGAGAACAAGAACAACAACTGCGACGGTCAGATCGTCAACATCGGTAACCCGGAAAACGAGGCGAGCATCAAAGAGCTGGCGGAACGTCTGCTGGCAAGCTTCGAACGTCATCCGCTGCGCAACCAATTCCCGCCGTTCGCCGGTTTCCGCGAAGTAGAGAGCAGCAGCTACTACGGTAAAGGTTATCAGGACGTCGAGCATCGTAAGCCGTCAATCAAAAATGCGCGTCGCTTGCTGGACTGGACGCCGACCATTGAGATGGATACCACGATCGATAACACGCTGGATTTCTTCCTGCGCACCGTTGAGTTGCAGGATAAGCCATGAAGAAAATTGGTTTGCGCGTAGATGTTGATACCTGGCGTGGAACCAAACTCGGCGTTCCGGCGCTGCTAGAGCAGTTTAGCCTGCATCAGTTGCAGGCCAGTTTCTTCTTTAGCGTTGGGCCGGATAACATGGGGCGCCACTTGTGGCGCCTGATGAAACCGCGCTTCTTATGGAAAATGCTGCGCTCGCGCGCAGCTTCACTCTACGGCTGGGATATTTTATTGGCTGGTACGGCCTGGCCAGGACGTGAGATTGGCCGCGGTCTGGAGGAGATCATCAGCGCCACAGCCGATCATCATGAAGTCGGTCTGCACGCCTGGGATCACTTTGCCTGGCAAACCTGGGCAGGCGTGTGGTCAGAAGAGAAGTTGCTGGAACAGATTTCGCGTGGGAAAGCCGCACTGGAAGCGATTATCGGTGACACTGTCACTTGCTCTGCCGTGGCCGGATGGCGGGCGGATGGCCGCGTTGTCGCCGCTAAGCAGACCTTCGGTTTCAGCTACAACAGTGATTGTCGTGGTACTGGACCCTTCTTGCCGCGTCTGCGTGATGGCAGCTTAGGCACGGTGCAAATCCCCGTGACATTGCCTACCTGGGATGAAGTAGTCGGACAGTCGGTTAGCGCCGCTGACTATAACGATTTCATTCTTGAGCAGATGCTCGCAGCCGCAGGATCTCCGGTGTACACCATTCATGCTGAAGTTGAAGGCATTATCGGTTCTAAGGCGTTTGGCGAGTTATTAACCCGCGCGGAGCAACAAGGCATTCACTTCTGTCCTCTGAGCGAGTTGTTACCTGACGATCTCAGCACACTCCCGCAGGGCAATCTGGTACGTGGGCATATACCCGGACGCGAAGGCTGGCTGGGCTGCCAGCGCTAAACGTTAACAGGAAACTTTATAGGAACCACGGATGCGTACAGGCACCAAAACGGCGCTGCTGCTGGCGCTTTTCGCGCTTTATTATCTTATCCCGGTCGAATTCCGCGCCTTATGGCAGCCGGATGAAACCCGCTACGCTGAAATCAGCCGTGAAATGCTGGTCAATGGCAATTGGGTGGTACCGCACTTCTTTGATTTGCGTTATTTCGAAAAGCCTATAGCGGGTTATTGGGTCAACAATATCGGCCAGCTCTTGTTTGGCCATACCAACTTCGGTGTACGCGCCGGTTCGATTTTTTGCACTACGCTCAGTGCAGTGCTGATTTATTGGCTGGGTCATCAGATGTTTGCCAGCCGGAAAATCGCTCTGACCGGCAGCATCATTTTTCTCACTTCGCTTCTGGTGTATGGCATTGGCACTTACGCGGTGCTGGATCCTATTCTGCTATTGTGGATGGTTGCCGCGATGTGCAGCTATTGGCTGGTGGCGCAAGCTTCTACTACGCAACAGCGTCTCTGCGGTTATGTGCTGCTGGGCGCAGCCTGCGCGATGGGCTTTATGACCAAGGGCTTCCTTGCGCTGGCGGTGCCGGTATTGGCGATAGTGCCCTGGGCGATTTGGCAAAAACGCTTCGGCGAGCTATTACGTTGGGGACCTTTGACGATCATCGTTGCCGCACTGCTCAGTGCGCCGTGGGCGCTGGCCATTTATCGCCAGGAAGGGGATTTCTGGCATTACTTCTTCTGGGTTGAGCATATTCAGCGCTTTGCAGAGAAAGATGCACAGCACAAGGCCCCCTTCTGGTATTACCTGCCGGTGTTGCTGGCGGGATGCCTGCCGTGGCTGGCGCTGCTGCCGGGCTCACTGATGGGCGCATGGCGCCAGCGTCGTCAACATGCGGGAGCCGTTTACCTGTTAAGTTGGGTGATCTTGCCACTGCTGTTCTTTAGCATCGCTAAAGGCAAACTGCCGACCTACATTCTGCCGTGCTTTGCACCTTTAGCTCTGTTGATGGCGCATTACGCCCACAGTGGTTATGCACAGTTAGTGAAGGTGTTTAAAGTTAATGGCTGGATAAACCTGCTGTTTGGCGCCATAACCACCTTAGTCCTGTTGGTGGTGGTTGCGCCATGGGGATTGGCGCACAAGCCCGTTTATACCCATGATGAAATACTGCCGTTAATCTGTGGCGTATTGGCCTTTGCTGGCTGGGGCATTATGGGGTGGTTCAGTCTCAAACCGGGTGCCTGCCGTTGGCAACTGGCGGCGCTTTGTCCGTTAACGCTGGCGTTACTGATCGGCTTCGCGATACCGCAGAAGGTTCGTGATTCCAAACAGCCGCAGAGTTTTGTACAGGCTGTGCATCATCAACTGGCAGACAGCCGTTATCTGCTGGCTGACAATCCTGGCATCGCGGCTGCGGTGGCATGGGAAACTGAGCGCAGTGATATCACTTTCTATGATGCCAAAGGCGAACTGCAATACGGTCTTAGCTATCCCGATGCGAAAACGCGCTATGTTGATGGCGCAGCATTTGCTGACTGGCTGCGTGAACATCGTCGCCATGGCAAAGTGTCCGTGGTGATGATGCTCAACTCGGGCGAGAACGGGCCTGACCCTGCAATGCCAACGCCGGATGACGTTTATCGTCAAGGTCGACTGGTCTATTACGGTTATAACGCGACACCATGAACCTGTTGCTTATTCTTCTGGTCAGTTTGTTGAGCTGCGCCGCCCAGCTTTGTCAAAAGCAGGCGGCGTATCTGGGGATGCGCCACGGCAAGAAGCAGCTCATCTTGTGGATTGCGCTGAGCCTCTTTTTGCTCGGCGTGGCGATGTTGCTGTGGCTGCTGGTATTGCGTGTGGTGCCGGTCAGCGTGGCCTATCCGATGCTGAGTCTCAACTTCGTGTTGGTGGCCATCGCAGCTAAGTTGATCTGGCGTGAGACATACACCTTGCAACAATGGTTCGGTACGCTGGCGATTGTTGCCGGGGTCGCGCTGATGGGGAGCCACCTATGAAAGGGGTGGTCCTCGCGCTGTGTAGCGTGCTGCTGGTGTCGCTGGCGCAATTGGTATTGCGAGCTGCGATGCTGGATTTCCCGCCATTAGCAGCCTTACTCAGCCCGCAATTCTGGCAGCATCTGCAGCCGCTACTCCTGCTGTGCCTTGGACTGGGAGCCTATGCGTTGTCGATGCTGTGCTGGATGCTGGCGCTACGTCATATGCAGCTTAACCGCCTCTATCCGTTGCTGAGCCTGAGTTATGTGCTGGTGTGGCTGGCAGCTATTTCGTTGCCAATGTTCGGTGAAGCCTTCCGCTGGAGCAGTTTTGCCGGAGTTGTATTAATTGTGTTTGGATTGTTGTGCGTTTCACTGCCGCGTAAACCTTAGCCGCAGAACGTTAGATGTGACAGGCGATCCCCATGGAACCAAAGCGGGGACCACATTTCGTCGACGAGCTACATGGCATGACACTGTCACTTTATCAGGCGTAAATGCTTTTCACTGAGGTCAGCGAGCGAGGGTGCACCCAGCATGCCCAGATCGCGACTGACTTCATTAGTGATAAGGTCAATGGCCCACTCAACCCCCGATGTTCCGCCTACTGCACTTGCATAGTTAAAAGGCCTGCCAACAAAGCAGGCCCTTGCCCCCAGCGCCAATGCTTTGATGGCGTCGGTGCCACGTCGGATGCCGCTGTCCATCATCACCGTCATATTTCCCGCAGCGGTGACAATCTCGGGCAGGACACAAATCGGCGGGATCACCGTATCCAACTGACGACCGCCGTGATTCGAGACCACAATGCCGTCGATGCCAATGGATCTACAGCGCAATGCATCATTTCGACTCAGAATGCCTTTAATAACCATCGCGCCCGTCCAGCGCTGACGAATATGTTCGATATGCTGCCAGGTGAGATGGCTGCGCCCACTGAAGTCACGCACGGCATTTTTGGAAAACAGCGGTGCGCCACGCACTGCGTTGTTGTTCTCAAAATAAGGTATGCCCGAGGTCAGTAAGGTTTTCAACAGCGTGCCGTAAAGCCAGCGGGGATGAGTGACACCTTGCCACGCCAAGGCCAGACTGGGGCGGAATGGCGTGGAAAATCCGGCGCGCACGTTGTTTTCCCGGTTAGCTTTGACCGGCGTATCCACCGTCACGACCAGTACGGATATGCGCGCACGCTTGACGCGATCCACCAACGCATCAATCTCTTCCAGCGTCTTTGGCAAATAGGCCTGGAACCACATCGCCGGATTAGCCGCAGCCACGTCCTCCAGTGGAATCAACGAGGAACCGCTCATGATAAAGGGCACGTTCTTGCTCGCCGCTGCCCGCGCTAAAGCAATATCGCCCTGAAAACCGGTGATGGCAGAGATGCCCATCGGCGCAATACCCACAGGCGCCGCATAGCGATGCCCAAACAGATCTACCTCAGTATTACGTTGCGACACATCGACCATGTTTTCAGGTATCAGGCCGTAATGAGCATAGGATTGCTGAGTGTGATGGAGCGCAATGTTGTCCTCAACACCACCGGACACATAAGCGAACAGCGGATGGGGCAGACGCTTTTGGGCATATTTCTCGAAATCATTTAACGAGAGGCAACGTTGATACAGTTTGCGCATGGGCTAGCGATTCAGCTGTGAGGATAAAGAAGAGAAAAGTCATGCTATTGCAAGAAGGGGATCTGGCAAATGCTTTAAATGGCATTGCATATCTGAATAAAACATATGGGCGCACCTTAGTGCGCCCATCGTTAATTAATGTTGTTCCCAGGTATGATATTCGCCATCACGTCGGCCTGGAGCCGTTTCAGGCAATCGCAGCAGGCCTACAACGGAAATCACCCCCAGTACCGCAACATACAGCGCCAGACCATACCAGTGCCCATCGGTGGCCTGCAGGATTTTCACCGCGACTAAGCCAAGCACGCCACTGCCAATTAACGATCCCACCTGCCAAATCACTGCAATGCCGCTGCAGCGAATATGCGTCGGGAACAGTTCCGGGAACCAGGAAGCCTGTGGGGCGTAGCACATACTGTGGCCCAGTGTCAGCGCGACAATCATCGCAATTTGCGTTAGCCAGTAGCTGTTTTGGGACAGGGCATAAAAGAACGGCACGATGGAAATCACAATCAGCAGTGCACCCATCATGTATACCGGTTTGCGACCGATCTTATCGGATAACGCCCCCATCAGCGGAATGGCAAACACCTCGAGAATCACCGCTACAATCATGCTGTTCATCAGTATGCCGGCGTCGAGATTGTTGGCTTTGCCCCATGCCAGAATGATCACCGTGAAGAGGGCAAAGGCGCAGGCTTCGATTAATTTTGCCGCCACACCGTTGATCACTAGTTTTGGATTACCGCGAATCACTTCTTTCAACGGACGTGATTCGGCGGCCTTGGTTTCGCGAATGGCGGCGAACACCGGTGATTCGTCGATGCGTAAACGAATAAACAAACCTACGATCACCAGCAGTGCGCTCAGTAAGAAGGGCACGCGCCAACCCCAATCCATCATTTGTTCCGCGCTCAGGGAGGCATTAAGAATTGCGAACAGTGCCAGCGGCAGCAGGAACCCAACCGGCGCACCGATTTGTACCCAGCTGGCAAAAAAACCACGACGTGATGCTTGCGAATATTCTGCGGTCATCAGGACCGCGCCAGCTTGTTCGCCGCCCACGCCAAAACCTTGCAGCAGGCGAATAGCGATCAACAACACCGGTGCCCAGATGCCGATCTTTTCATAGGTTGGCAGCAAGCCAATACAAAAAGTACCGAGACCCACTATCAGGATGGTGGCCACCAGCGCTTTTTTACGTCCCACTTTGTCACCAATATGACCAAAAACAATGCCACCAATCGGCCGGGCGAGGAAGCCAACCGCATAAGTCGCAAATGCGGCGAGGGTGCTGATCAAAGGGTCGTGGCTGGGGAAGAACAGGTGGCCAAAAAACAGCACTGCAGCCGTGCCATAGGCAAAGAAATCATAATATTCCGCCGCGGTGCCAATCGCCGAAGCACTGGCGACACGACGAATGAGTGAGGTGTGATTTCCCTGTGCCGTTTGGGTCTGAGTAAAAGTGGAAGATGCCATAGTCAAAATCCTGCAGGTTTATAATTTTAGACTACCATACAAGGATGTTTGTTGGTTTGTTGCGCGAACGATCACAAATTTACGATGGCGCGAATTTACATCCTCGCTTTGATTCCTGCATTCGATAATCGACAGCATATCAATTTTGAGTCAATTATTTCCGACCCGCTACAGCGCTGCGCTTATTAATCTTCATAACATTAACATTCAAAATAGAATGGATCTATTTCACTGGGAAGCCGTTTTTTCTGTTATCTGCGAACATCGATAATGAGAATATATAAACCTCAATAAACCCAGTAATGAATGGACTTTAAATTTAAACTAATGCATTGATATAAATGAAGATGAAGTCATTAAGTTATTGCGTGTTACCTGCTGATTTTCAAGGGTTAATTCTTAATTTGACTTAAACCTGCCTGTTCACCTTAACTCCAGCTAGACGTTTTCTTTACGAAATGATGAGATAACTCGACATAATGCGCTCTCCATTCTTGTTCTCACGTTTATTAAACCAATCGTCATGCACGGTATTAGTTTTTGCCGCGCGAAAAATATTATTTTCTCTCTGGAGGAAAGGATGTTATTTAAATTAAAACCGCTGGTTATCAGTTTGCTGGCTGCACAAGGCATTATGATTCCTGCGATGCAAACCAATGCCGCCGTTATTCAACCCTTTGACCCTGCGAAAAATGACAACAAAGTGGGGGTGTTTTGCGTGTGCAACGGCAGCACACAATCGCTAACGGGGTTGCCGCAATTTACGCCGGGTAAAAGTGGCGAATTGCAGGTCTCCATTGGCGAGTTACAGGATCAAGGCCGGTTGGTGACAGATAACAACTTATTGGGTAAAGAGAGGTTGAGTCTGGGGGCGCAGGATTTCACGATCTCCGTGCCTAATGAAGATCACCGCTCTTACAGCAATTTCCAGACTTACAACACTGCCGCGTTAAGCAATCTCGCTCCGGTCGATAGCAGCACCCTGGTCACCGATTTCGAAGAGGTGAAGAATCAGCAGTACATTGATGCGCGTGTTGCCTCAGTGAGTAATGGCACTATCAACGTGCAACTAGGCACTGAGGGAGCCAGCACGGTGGCAAATGGTTGGGAGATGGCGGCAAAGCAGAGCCGCTTATTCACTGCCAGCAACAAAGGCAACATGAACTGGGATTCGGATAACCGTATCACATTCACCGCGACGCAGATTCCTGCCGTGTCTCGGTGGGGTCTGAATGTGGACAATCTGGTGGCGTATAATGGCGCATTCAGTGTGACCAGCCTCTATGGCGACACCACCGACTTCAACGTGACGTCATTGACCGATCTGCAAAATTACAACGACTGGCTGATTGAGCAACTGCAGAATGGCCAAATCAGTTCCGCTGACTACAACAACGAATTTAATAAAGCAGTGACGCTCAGCAGCGGGCAGGTGGTGTGGGGAGTGAATACCCCGGATGACGATGAAGCTTTCCTGCCAATAGGCGAGCGCGTGGTACTCAGCGCTGACGGTGCCAATGCGCGTGCCACTATTGAGGCAGGAAAAACCCTTGAGGTCGCGAATGCCAATGGCGGGGCCATGCGTGCAGACAATGGCGCTACCGCAACCATAAACGGCAAGCTCGCCAGTACCGGCAGCGGAATCACCGATAATGATGCTCTGGTATTAACCAATGGCAGCAGCGGCATCAATAACGGTGTGATTAATAGCGGTTTCTTTAATAACGCCGATGGGAGTGGCATTGATAACAGCACGCTCGGCATTAACGGATTAGCGGTAAATGCCAGTGATAGTCACTTTATCAACAACGGCATTATCAACAGCGCGGGATCAGCCGTTGTGCTGGATAACAGCGAAGGGGTGAATAACGGCACCATCAATCTGGTCGACGACAACGGCAGTGCAATAGCGGTGACGCTGAGCGGCGATGCGAGCACCTTTACTAACAACGGCACAATCTATCTTGGTCGTACGCCGCAAAATCATCCCGGTGATGCAACGTCTGACATTATGCTGGATAGCGCCACCGGTATCCTTCAGTTGGGTAGCAACAGCGCAGTCAACAACGGCCACATCATCATGGGTTCGGGCGTACAAAGCGGCGCGGCGATGAGCGTGACGGGCGGCGCGGATGCCGTCACCCTGAATAATGGCGTCATTGATGTCAATGGTCGCGGCACTGGACTGGCGGTGATGGACTCTGGCAGCGGCGGTCAGGTGGGCAATGCCGGAGTGATTAACCTGAATGGCGATAACGGTACCGGCCTGTTGGTGACGGCGAATGACGGTGGTTTTGCGCACGCCTGGTCTGATGGACAAATCAATATTGCTGGCAATGCAAATGTCACGGAAGGAATACGTAACACCGCAGTATGGGTGAACGGTATCGATAGCGGCGTCGCTTCGGCGGAGATCAGCGGACCGATCACCTTAAACGGAGTTGGCGCGATTGGGATACGCGCGGAAGGCAATGCCACGGTGAATGTGTCGCAGGCGGCTCTACCCACGGGTAATAGCGGTGCCGATCAAATCACCTTTCTCGCTATGGGGCCGAACGCAAAAATTTTACTGCCCGAGAATGGCCACTACGGCGTAACGGGAGATAACGCATCCATCTTTCGTGTGCAGGATGGCGCGAGCTTTGATGGCAGTGGCATGACGTTAACTTCAAACGGCAACCTTTCCACCGCCGTCCTGGGCAGTGGTGATAACACCACGGTCAGCACTGGCAATGCCATCTTTAATCTCGGCGAAAATGGCATCGGGTTGCGTATTGAGGGTGCTGCGCAGGGCACGATTGACGCTGCAACCACCGTCAATATGAATGGCATACATAGCATCGTGGCACAGGTACAAGGCAATCGTACCGACCTCAATGGCAATATTACCAACTCCACAACGCTGCCTTACACCAACACGCTGCTGACTAACAATGCCAATATCCATGGCTCGCAGGATCGGCAGATTGGTTTTATTGCCAGTAGCTCTGGGCAGCTGATCAATAACGGTGATATCGCACTGGAAGGCAGCAACACGGTGGGGATTGGCTCGCTCGGCGGGAATGCCACCAACAATGGCACTGTGTCGATCACGAATGGCAGTAGCGGGCTTTACTCCGAGGGTTATACCTATTCGGTTGGCGCTCGTGCGACCAACAACGGCACGATCAATGTCTCCGCCGGCAATGCCAGCGCGACACAGCCTTCCGTGGGCGGCGTAGCTTTTGGGGACGCAGCTTATTTCTACCAAAATGGCACCATCAATCTGTACGGTGAACATGCGGTGGGCGCACAGGCGGGCAATGGTGGAACGGTAGTGATTGGTGAAGGCAGTCAAATTGCATTCCATGCTGCCAATCAAATCGGTTATCAGGCGCTTGAAGGCTTTAGCAGCATTAGCAACAGCTCCAATTTGACGACGGATGCGGAGAACATCTCGTTACTGAGTGCAGGTGACGGCGGCTATATCAATAACCAGGGTACCGTCACCGTCAATGGCAATAACAGCCGCGCGGTTGCACTGGCGGATGGCGGCCTTCTGATCAACAGTGGTTCGATTTCCGCTTATAAAGGTGTGGCTTTGGATGCCTCATCAGGAGCGTCAACTTATCGGCAAAACAGTGGACAGATCTATTCCGAAGGGACCGCTGCCATTCGTGTTGGCAATGGCGGTTCGCTTAACATTATTGGTGATGGGCAAGGCGAACAGTACAACAGTTACAGCAGCAATATCTGGTCCAGCGGTGACGCAGACACGGTGTTGATTGATAACGGTGCCGGAGGATTTATCGCCGATCATGTGGAATTGAGTGGTGCCCGCAATCTTATCAATAACCGCGCTGAAACCAGCAATATTGCACTGAATTATGTGCGACTGGACGTCAATGGCGGTAATGGCATTCGCTCGGCAACGTCGTTCGGCTATGACGACCATGTTTATATCAACGTCAGCAGCAACAGCCTGACCAACGCGCCCGGCATCGGCTATCTGTTTGCTAATGAAGATGGTTCTGTCACCCACAACGATTTGACCCTCGGTCCCAATTACACCATTTTCCTTTCGGGTGCCAATACTACCGGCGTACGCGCTAATACGACCGGCAGAGTGATCAACGAAGGCTTTATCGGTGTGTATGACTTTAGTGGCGGATCGGCGATTGTCACTGACACCGCCAGTGAAGTGATTAACCGGGGCAGTATCGTCTCAAACAGTAAAGTCTCACCGGTGATTGATCTGCGCGGAGGGCAAACACTGTTTATCAACCAGGGGCAAATCAGCGCCACCTTCCCGGATATTGAGGTGGTGGCGGGCGGCGCGACCAACGACCGCATTGCACTGATGTCAGGCAGCGTGGTGGGGGATGTGAATACGGGGGCCGGTAACGACATCGTGCAGGTGTCCGGCGGCACGCTTAATGGCAGCGTGACAATGGGGAGCGGCACTAACCAGGCGCTGGTGGAGAAGGTTGATCTGGCTAATACCCGGCACATCACCACGCAGAATGGCGCAGGCAGCACGCTCTATTTTAATGACATCAATGCGCGCGGCGGGTCATTTAGCGCCGATGACCTGAGCAAAGGCACCAACCTTGGCGGTGGCTGGAGCACTATTAACTTCAATAACACCCAATGGACGTTGACCGATAATCTGAAACTGGCGCACAGCACCATTAATATCGGTGAAGGTTCAACGTTGTATGCGGGCAACGGCGTCAATCCACTGCTGAGTGGCGCCACCGACGGTTCGCTGGTAGTGAATAATGCCGGTACGCTGGATCTGACTAATGGCAATGGTGTTCCCGGCAACACGCTAACCATCGATGGCGATCTCAACTCAGCTGGCGGACGCGTGAAGCTCAATACGCAAATTGATACAGGCGTCAGTGACAGTGTGCGTGTGAATGGCAATACCAGCGGCACCACTCTGCTGGATGTCAACCCGACGGGGAACCGTCTGGCGGTGATGACGCCTGAACAGGGCATTGCACTGGCGCAGGTAACCGGCAATGCCAGTGCTAACAGCTTCGCGCTGGAAAAGGGCTATGTCGCCGCGGGTCCTTATCAATATGGCCTCTACAACAGTTCAAACGGAACCGGTCAGGATTTTCGTCTCGCGAGTAACTTTGTCAGCGATGCAGCAGGTAATGCGGTGCGTCCACAACTTACGCCTCAGATGCCATCTTATATTTCTGCGCCGGTCGGGCTGGCCTACTACAACATGGCGGTGATGGACGATCTTCATAAGCGACTGGGAGAGCTACGTCAGGATTCAGGCAGCAGCGCGGGCAACGGCGGTGAGATGTTTATCCGTTATCTGGGTTCCAATCTCACCTACAAGACGGATCGCAGCCTGAGTCAAAACGGCTACGATTTCGATCTTGATTACAGCGCAGTGCAACTGGGCGGCAATCTGATTCATCTTCAAGGCGCCAGCGACAGTTTGCGAGCCGGGGTCGCCTATACGCGCGGAAATGCCCGTATTCGTCCTGATGCAGCGGACGGTTACAGCTCGACCACTTTCGATAGCGATACCTTGTCGCTGTACGGCACCTGGCTGCGTGACAGTGGCTTCTATGTTGATGGGGCACTGTCATTCGACTGGCATCGTGGCGATACCGATATTGCGCGGCAAAAAGAGGTGGGCAAACTGAAAGGCAATGGCTGGGGCGCTTCACTGGAAACCGGCTATCCGTGGCAGTTGGGCAATGGCGTACGTCTCGAACCGCAGGCGCAGTTAATGTACTTGCAACTTAACATGGATGATCTGGTGGATCGGGATAACACACGCGTCAGTTGGGGCAATTACGATCAAACCATTGGCCGCGTGGGCGCGCGTTTGGAACGCACCTGGCAAGATACAGCCGGCCAGCAATATACGCCTTATCTGCGCACCAGCTACACGCGTGGTTGGGGAGGGGCGGCCACTACGCGAGCGGGCATTAACGGCGGCGCGGACAGTGTCAGTTTCGACAGCGGGAAGTTCGGACAGATGTGGGATGTGGGCATCGGTGGTACGGCCGCGCTAAAAGGGAATCTCTCATTGTATGCCGAGGCCGACTATCGTCAGGAAATTGATGGTAACGGTACAAAAGGCTGGCGCTATAACGGCGGGGTTCGCTGGCAATTCTGATCGCGTTTACCTTACGCCAATATCCATTGGCGTAAGGTTTTTCTTATTTCCTCTCTCGAATGTTTAAATACATACACGCCGCTATTAATAAACATTGCCCACCTCAATCCAGGGTTATTCGAATCCATCTTCGCCTCTTACTCTTTAAATTAACGCTCCCTTTTGATGTTTAACCATCAAAATAAATCAGCCAGAATGCTTGATATCACATTTCGGAAAATGAATTTCAAATAAAAATTAACATGAAATAAAAATACCGATAGCGTCATTTTCTGTTTTGTTCTGCTGTATTTCCAAATGCGTTTTTACCAGGAGAGGTTATGGAAAAAGAACTGTATATCTCGACCAATACCGCGTCAGGCCCGAATAGCGTGACGCGAACTGAGCCTTTTGTGAAGATTATTGCGCTGGTGGCAACGCTCGGCGGATTATTATTTGGCTACGATACTGGGGTGGTATCGGGTGCGCTGTTATTTATGCGCAGTGACCTGCAATTAACGCCCTTCACCACGGGTCTGGTGACCAGCTCATTACTGTTTGGAGCCGCATTCGGCGCTTTACTGGCCGGACATTTCGCCGATGCCATGGGCCGGCGCAAAATCATCATCACTCTGGCGTTTATTTTTGCCCTTGGCGCAGTCGGTTCAGCCTTTGCGCCGGATGTTGTGTCGATGATTATGTCACGACTTTTCCTCGGCATTGCCGTGGGCGGTGCTGCGGCGACTGTGCCGGTGTATATCGCTGAAATCGCGCCAGCCAATAAACGCGGCCAACTGGTGACCTTACAGGAGTTGATGATTGTATCGGGTCAACTGCTGGCGTATGTCTCGAATGCAACCTTCAATGAAATCTGGGGCGGTGAACATACCTGGCGCTGGATGCTGGCACTCTCGACTGTTCCCGCCGTGCTGTTGTGGCTGGGCATGATTTTTATGCCAGAAAGCCCGCGCTGGCTTGTGATGCGAGGCAATATCCGCGAAGCCAGGCATGTGTTGGAGAAGACCCGTGCAGCAGAGGATGTTGAGTGGGAGTTAGAAGAGATTGAAGAGACCATTGAAGAAAACCGGCAGAAAGGTAAAGGTCGGCTGCGCGATCTGCGTACGCCCTGGCTACGTAAGGTGTTTCTGTTAGGTATTGGTATCGCTGCCATCCAGCAGTTGACCGGCGTGAACACCATTATGTACTACGCTCCGACCATGCTGACAGCAACGGGGCTGAGCAACGATGCCGCGCTGTTTGCCACCATTGCCAACGGCGTCATTTCCGTGTTGATGACCCTGGTCGGGATTTGGATGATAGGCAAAATCGGTCGTCGACCGCTGGTGCTGGTGGGACAGATGGGCTGTACGGCTTGCCTGTTCTTTATTGCCGCCGTGTGCTTCTTCATGCCGGAATATCTGGCAGGCGGAGAGGTCAATCTGCTGCGTGCCTATCTGGTATTGACTGGCATGCTGATGTTCCTGTGTTTCCAGCAAGGCGCACTTTCCCCGGTGACCTGGCTGCTGCTTTCGGAGATCTTCCCGGCGCGCATGCGTGGGATCTGCATGGGCGGCGCGGTGTTCGCACTGTGGATGGCCAACTTTGCTATTTCAATGGCATTTCCGATATTGCTGGCTGCTTTTGGTCTTGCAGGCGCATTCCTCACCTTCGCGATCATCGGTATTGGTGGCTCGATGTTTGTGCTGCGCGCCATTCCGGAAACGCGAGGGCGCAGTCTGGAACAGGTCGAGCATTACTTCTTCGCGCTGTATGACGGCAAGCCTTAGGATGGATTCGCGAGCTTGATGTAAATCACTCAACGATGACGCAGTATAAATCCAGAAGATAAATTACTATCAAAACACGCTAAACACTGCAGCAAAACAGAATAACCAAAACACAATGCGCTGATAATCATTTCAGGAAATAACATGAGCCAGAAAATAAGCCGTGACCGTTTTTGTATTAATCGAAAAATTGCGCCGAACTTAACTGTTAATCAGTTTTTCACCCTGGTGAAAGATTTAGGGGTAAATAAGGTCGAGATTCGTAATGATATGAAGAGCGGAAGTGTCACGGATGGTTTAGGGGGCGAGAAAATTCGTGAATTGGCAAATCAACATGCGCTGACCATCGAAACAATCAACGCGGTGTATCCGTTTAACCAGTTATCCGCTGAGATATTGGAAAAAACACGGGGTTTATTAAAGGACGCACGTGAGACCGGGGCGAAAGCGCTGGTGCTGTGCCCACTCAATGACGGAACGGTGGTCTCCAGTGAACAAACGGTTGCCGCTTTAAAAACGCTCGCGCCGCTGTTCGCCGAATACGGCATTGAAGGGCTGGTGGAACCCCTGGGCTTTCCACAGAGTTCTCTGCGTTCGGCGGCACTGGCACAACAGTTGATCAAACAGGCAGATGTGCCATTCAAGATCGTGCTCGATACCTTCCATCATCATTTGTATGAAGGCGCAGAACAGGATTTCGCTGGTGGCGTTGACGTTAACCGCATCGGATTGGTTCACCTGTCTGGCGTGACGGATACACGTCCAACTGCAGAATTGACTGATGAAGAACGCATCATGCTCAGCGCTGATGACATGTTGCAATCGAAACGACAAGTCCAGCGCCTGGAGGAGAGAGGTTACACCGGCACTTACGCGTTTGAACCTTTCTCGTCAGTGATGGAAGCGTGGAGCGAAGCGGATATCGCGCGTGAGATTCGTACCAGCATTGATTATCTGAACCATTAATTTTACTCGTACAGAAGAACGAAGGAACAAACCATGACGCTGAATATTGGTGTAATTGGCACTGGCGCAATCGGGCGCGAACACATTCGTCGTTGCAGTCAGGTGCTGCAAAACGCTCGCGTGGTTGCACTGAATGACATCAACCGTGCTAACTGCGAGCAGATCCTGACCGATCTCGCGCTCAAAGCCGAGATCTATGACAATGCACATGACCTGATTAATGCTCCCGATGTACAGGCGGTTCTGGTGACATCATGGGGCCCGACACATGAAGAATTTGTGCTGGCAGCGATTAAAGCCGGGAAAGCGGTATTTTGTGAAAAGCCGCTGGCGGTGACGGCGCAGGGTTGTATGAACATTGTGGAGGCGGAGATCGCGAGTGGTAAAAAGCGCGTGCAGGTTGGCTTCATGCGCCCGTACGATAGCGGCTATCGTGCATTGAAAAGCGTTATTGATAGCGGAGACATTGGCGAACCCTTGATGCTGCACTGCGCACACCGTAACCCGGAAGTCGGCGATGCCTACACCACGGACATGGCGATTACCGATACGCTGATCCATGAACTGGATGTTCTGCGCTGGTTGCTGAAAGACGATTACGTCAGTGCTCAGGTGATTTATCCGCGTAAAACCCGTAAAGCCTCATCGCATCTGAAAGACCCACAGATAGTGCTGCTGGAAACGGCGAAAGGTGTGCGTATTGACGTCGAAATTTTCGTCAACTGTGCCTATGGCTATGATATCCAGTGTGAAGTGGTGGGTGAGACCGGGATTGCGAGCTTACCTGAGCCGATGTCCGTTCAGACGCGAAGCGCGGCTAAACTCTCCACGGGAATTCTGACCGACTGGAAAAAGCGCTTCATCGATGCCTATGATGTGGAATTGCAGGATTTCATTAACAATGTGTTGTCTGACAACATGACGGGCCCATCGGCCTGGGATGGCTATGCTGCGGCGGTTGCTGCCGATGCTTGTGTTGCCGCGCAGAACAACGGTGAGATTGTGCCGATTACCATGCCACCACGCCCTGCGTTTTATCAATGACGGAAACACGGGCGCACCAGGTGCGCCCGTGTCAGTAGCCAGCGTCAGAAAGTGTGCTTGATTTATCGTTGGAGATTTACCGCTAAGTGCTGTATAAATATTCAGTTCATTTAAAGCGAGATGGCTTGTTTCGCCTTCTAAAAGGGCTACTTTTTCAGACTTGAATTGAATGTTGCCCACATTTAAATGTCGAAATTTCAGGAAAGGTTGAGTTTTTACTTTGAGGAGGCATCATGTTGAAACGGTTGATGCCCGTTGACGGTTTAAACTTCGTGAAGTCAGGAGATCATATGCCAAAATTTCTGGAGCGTTTTCTCAGCATGCCGGGGCGATTGATGCAATCAATCAACCAGCAGGATATTGAGCAGTCAAATGACAGCAAAATTATCACTGATGCGAACGGTAATGCCTGGTTAAATATGAGTAATCCTCAGGTCCGCGATTCCATGCAGGCTCGCATGAAGGAATTGGCCGCGAAACGTTAAGGATTAACGATGGGTCCCTTGGTGATTATGGTGGTATTGGTCTGTGGCTTTTGGTTTACAGAAAATCATTATCAATCACGCATACGCCAGGCCAGAACTAATGGCTGGACATCGTACTTTTATGTTGCCATGCATGGTTGCAAGTTTGTCATTCAGGGATTTTGCCTGGTTCTGTTCATCTACCTGTTTTTACTCATTGTTAGTCTCATTATTTCAATCCCCCATCTGTTTGTGTCCACCTATGGCATCAAAGACTTCTATTCGTGGTTAACGAACAAAACGGCTCTCTCATATCCACTGTTTTTCATTCTCTCTTTGTGTGCAGGGTGTTTTATCGCCTGGAGGGCAGGTGATGCCGCACAAAAATCATTGCGTGACGAACGCGTCCGTCAGGCCGCCTATCGTGAAATGGCAGCCCTGGATGCGATTGAATCCCTGCTGGTTCAGGCTATTGATGAGGACATGTTGATTTTCGTTACGCTTAAATCACGCAAGGTCTACATTGGTTATGTCGCCGCACCTCGTATAGAGCACAGTCTCACCCAGCACCTGTCTATCATCCCTTGTATCAGTGGCTACCGGGATAAGGACACGTTGTATTATCACGAACAACATCGTTATTACGAACTCTATCTGAAGAAGGGGATTACGGCGGACTCAAAGGGATTGAACCTGCAACATTTCCGGCATGTGATACCAATGAATGAAGTAGAGGCCATTTCGTTATTTGATACCAGCACTTACCAATGTTTCGATGAATTCATCAACAACAAGTCTGAACACGCCACCAGCGAGTGACGCTGTCACCCTAAGCTGACACTCACCGCACCACGACCTGCTGCCGTTGCCTCTCCCTCACGCCGCTTTCCGTGTAATATCGCCGCCTTTGATGTTTGCAGGGATTTTACAAAATGACGGATTTAACCTTGAGCCGTCGCCAACCCTCTGTTTGGTGGGGCGCGATGATTATCTGCGGCACGGTGGTGGGTGCGGGTATGTTCACCTTGCCAATTGTGATGGCCGGTGCATGGTTTGGTTGGGCGCTGCTGCTGTTATTGGTGACGTGGGGCGCGATGTTGCTATCAGGTTTGCTGTTTATGCGCACCAGCCTGCATTACCCACAGGGATCCGGTTACGATACCTTAACCAAAGATCTACTGGGTCGCGGTTGGGCAACGCTTAACGGTCTCAGTATTCTCTTTGTGCTGGGCATCCTGACTTATGCCTACATCTCCGCCAGCGGTCCGGTTTATCAGCACTCGCTCAATCTGGCGGGGCTGCCGCTCTCAACCGCAGGCGCTAAAATCGCGCTTACGCTTTGCGTTGCCGCCGTGGTGTGGCTCGGTACCACTGGCGTGAGTCGTTTAATGACCTTCTGCGTACTGGCGAAAATCCTGCTGTTGATCCTGCTCTTTGGTGGTTTGCTGACGCAGGTTAGCTTGCCTTCGTTATTCAGCGTCGCCCCAGCGGGAGAGCACTATTGGCCCTATGCGTTGGGCGTATTACCGTTTTGTCTGGCGTCTTTTGGTTATCACGGCAATATCACCGGGCTGGTGAGTTATTACCACGGCAATAAACGGCATATCACTCAAGCGCTGGTGCTCGGTACCCTAATGTCGCTGGCACTCTATCTGTTCTGGGTTACCAGCACCATGGGCAATTTGCCGCGCGCGGCATTTCCTGCAATCGTGCAGCAGGGTGGCGATATCGCCGCGCTAATGGCGGCGCTGAGCAATCATCTGCACGTCAGCGCACTGGCATTGATGATGTCGATCTTTTCGCATTTCGCTGTGATTGCGTCCTTTCTCGGCGTTACAGCCGGTCTGTTTGACTTCATCGCCGATCGTTTAGGCTGGGGCAGTTCTCCTGCTGCACGGCTGAAAACCGCCTGCCTGACCTTTCTGCCACCGTTGATGGCGTCATTACTCTGGCCACATGGCTTTGTCGCCGCGATTGGCTTCGCAGGACTGTTTGCAACGCTTTGGGCGGTGTTTATCCCGGCCATGCTGGCATGGAAAGCACAACAGCGATTTGCCGGGATGCCGCGTTGCACGCTTCCGATTGTGCTGGTGATGATTTTCGGTGTGCTGAATATCGTCGCCTGGTTACTGAGCTGGGTGGGCTGGCTGCCCACCTTCGGTGGCGCTTGATTTAAGCATCGTGAAATAAACAGAGTGGTGCGCCGCATAATGGGTCGGCCACCACGCTGGCTTCGACCTGAAAAACCTCGCGTAAGACTGGCGGCGTCAATACTTCTGTCGGTGTGCCTTGAGTCACCAACTGCCCCTGCTTCAGTAACACCAGGTGATCGCAATAGCGGCCGGCCTGGTTAAGGTCATGCAGCACGGTAATCACGGTTTTACCCTGTGCTTTAAGTTCACCCATCAATTTCATCAGCTCAACCTGATGATTGACGTCTAACCAGGTGGTGGGTTCATCGAGTAAAACCAGCGGCGTATCCTGCGCCAGCAACATAGCAAGAAAGACCCGCTGGCGTTGGCCTCCTGATAAAGCGGTGACACGTTGACGCGCCAGGTCACCAATATCCATCCGATCCATCGCATGCTGAACCTGCATTTTGTCGCTGGCTGACAGGCGGCCCCAGAAGGGCAGCCACGGACTCCGTCCATATCCCACCAGCTCTTCAACGCTGATGCCTTCGGGTATCAAATGCTGCTGCGGCAACAACGCCAGATGCCGTGCCAGTTGACGAGAAGTCAGAGACGTTAAAGCTTGCTGTTCAATGCGTATTTCGCCTTGCTGCGGGGTAAGTAAGCGAGCAAAACTTTTCAGCAACGTCGATTTGCCACAGCCGTTGGGACCGAGCAACGCGCTAATCTGTCCTGCCGGTAGCGCAAGATTTAAATGGTGAAGGATGCGTTTGTTGCCATAACCGATACAGAGATCGTGAGTTGAGAGTTGCATTTAGCGCATCCTAATCAGTAACCAGAAAAAGCAGGGAGCACCGAGTAGTGCTGTAATCACACCTGCAGGCAGTTCCATCGGGGGGGCAATAGTGCGTGCAAATAAATCAGCGAATACCAGCAGCAATGCACCGCCAACAGCCGCTAGCGGCAGTAAGTGGCGATGACGTCCGCCAACCCAATGGCGCATCACATGAGGAACCACCAGGCTGATAAAGCCGATGGGCCCACAGATCGCCACGCCGATCGCCGCCAGCGCCACGGCGATGATTAAAGCCCAACGCTGAACGGACGCCAGACCAACGCCAAGGGTGGCGGCGCGTTCATCGCCGAGGGCCAGCAGATCAAGATCGCGCGTAAAACGCAGGCTGCCCAACAGCAACAGTGGGACAGGCAATGCCAGCGTAACCATCGACCAGTCACGTCCCCACAAGCTGCCAGTCAGCCAAAGCAGCGACATGTTGACATCCTGCGGGCGCGATAACATCAGGTAATCCGTCAAACTTACCCAACAAGCAGACAGCGCGATGCCAACCACTGCCAGACGTAAAGGTGTCGAGAAATTCACCAGCATGCGTAATATCAGTAACGCCAGACATCCACCGCCGAAGGCAAACAGGGGCAGCAAGAAGCCAGGAAGCGCAGGGAAGAGCAGCAGTACTGACAACGTAGCCAGGCTCGCGGCATGGTTGACGCCGAGAATGTCCGGTGAAGCCAGGGGATTGCGAATGATGCCCTGTACCAGAACACCGGAAACGGCCAGCGCCGCCCCCACCAAAACCGCCAGCACCAGGCGCGGCAAACGATATTCGAACACGGCATAGTGGGCATCGCCAGCGGAATGCCATGATTGCCAAAACACCGTCCAGCTCATGCCTTGCACGCCGAGTTTCAAACTGAACAGCGCGGCGACTATCATCCCCGCCAACAGTAAACAGAATACTAAGCGTGCACTCATGAATGGCGTCTCCGCGCCAGCCAGACAAATCCCGGCGCGCCAATCAATCCCAGCACCACGCCAGCGGGTATTTCACCGGGCCAGGCTAACCACCGGGCGGCGATATCCGCCATTAACAAAATCAACGCGCCGAGGATCATCGACATCGGCAACATGATGCGTAAATCATGCCCAATCCACGCCCGCGCCAGATGAGGAACCAACAACCCGATAAAGCCTAACGGCCCGGCAACACTCACACAGGCGCCCACTAGTATCAGCAGTGCCACGCTGAGGAGTCGTCGAAGGCGATACAAATTCACCCCCAGCGCATGAGCAGCCTCATCACCGATGCCGAGCAGATTGAGCGCACGAGCCTGTAATAAAATCAGCGGCGTCAGAAAACCGACAAACGGCAGCAGTAACCAGACTTGTTGCCATCGTGCATGAGAAATACCGCCAGCCAGCCAGTAAAGAATGCCAAAGGCGTGATCTTCTGACAGCAGCAGCGTCACACGCGTTAACGCCATGCAAAACGCAGAAAGGGCAATGCCAGCAAGGATCAGCCGCTGGCGGTCGGTGCGCTGGTTGTTGCCTCGGCCTGCTGCACTGACGCATAGCCAGCTCAACCCACCACCCGTAGCCGCGATAATCGAAAGCGGATAGCCCTGCAACGCCATCGGGCTAAATGCAGACGTCAGCGCAATCGCCAGGGCCGCACCACTATTGATGCCAAGAATAGCCGGTGAGGCCAGCGAATTGTGGGTCAGCACCTGCAATAGCGCACCAGCCAACGCCAGACTGGCTCCCAGCATGATGGCCACCAGCGCACGCGGCAGGCGAAGGTTAAAAACCAGGGCTTCAGCCACGCTGTGCGCGTCTCCTGGCAGCAGTGCATGCCAGGCCGCCTGCGCGGATATCGGCAGTGCGGCAAAACTTATCAGGCTGAACCAAAACGCGGTGCCCAATGCCATCAGGCTGATTAACCAGCGGTGAAATTGTGTCATGGCGCAGTCAATAACGTGACGGTGTCACTGGCAATTTTTTCTGCGGCAAACAAGCCACGTGCGCGCGCCCAGCTATTGCTGTCCACCGAGCGAATATGCTGCTGTTGATCAGCCTTCATCAGGCTCCACAATGGATCTTGCTGCCATTTTTTCACGATACTTTCATCGCGATAGTGCGCCACCAGTAACCAATCAGGATTAATCGCCAGCAACTGCTCCAGGCTGAGCACGGTCATCGGCGTGTGATTGACAGACTGGGGCACCTGAATTCCTAACGCCATTAAAACGCCGCCGGTATAACTGGCTGAGGAGTGCAAAGTGAACTGGTTTTCACGTGAAGTGCCAAACAGCACCGAGGTATTTGGCGGCAATTTTGCAGCCGCGTCATGCATACGTTGCTGATGTAATGCCAGACGCTGCTGCATTTCAGTATTTTTACCAACCACATCGCCAATGATTGCGGCAGATTGCAGGTTTTCCGCGTAAGTTTCATTCCTCGATTGCAGTAATAAAACCGGGGCGATGCGCTGCAGTGCTGCATAAATCGTGGCGTGGCGGCTGCTGTCGGCAATAATCAGATCAGGATGTAAGGCGCTAATGGCTTCCAGACTTGGCTGCGCGCGCAGACCGACGGATTGCCAGGGTTGCAGCTGCTGACGGACCTCTGGCAGCAGACGCTGCGGATCATTGTCATCAGCGATGCCCACCGGGCTCACTGCCACTGCCGCGAGGGCATCCGCAAAGGATAACTCCAGTACCACAATGCGCTGAGGAACCTTCTCGATGGTGAAAGTCCCATGTTGATCCTGCACCGTGACAGCGTGCGCGTTTAAAGCCGATGCGATGAAACATCCCATCATCAGCCAGCGTAATAACTGTTGCATAGTGATATCTCCACAAAGCAAAAAACCGGGCTAGCCCAAGGGCTGTCCGGTTGTAAATGGCTTATCAGAACTTGAGTGAACCCTGCAAATAGAAGGTGCGCGGTTGTCCAGCGTACAGGCCTTTGTTGTTGTCATCATACGATCGAGTGAAATAGTCCTGATCAAACATATTTTTCACGCCAACGGCCAGATTGAGGTTGGCCATTTGTGGGCCGAAATCATAATTGGCACGTGCGCCCCACAGCATAAAGCCGGGAATGCGGCCAGTGCTGCCATCAGCACTCTCATGAACGGTATTGGCGTTATCAGCGAACTGGCTCGACTGGAAATCACTGTTGAGGTTGAAGGTCCAGTTGCCCGGTTTGTAGTCAACGCCAAGCGTGCCTTTTTGACGCGGTGAGAACGGTACCTGATTACCATAGGTATCGCCTTTTTCACGGATTTCGGCATTCACGTAGGTGTAGCTGGCATAAACTGAGACGTTTTCCAGCGCAGGCGTCAGGGCGGAAAGGTCATAACGTACCTGCGATTCCAGGCCGGTATGACGGGTTTTCCCGCGAGCCGTCACAGAATCGTCAGTCTGATTTGAGTCGTACTGATTGTTAAAGTTAATCAGGAACAAGCCCATTTCGGCCGTCAGCGCGCCGTCATCAAAGCGCGTACCGATCTCCCAGGTGCGTGCTTTCTCAGGTTCAACGCTGCCACTCTCTACGGCTTTACCAATCTGGCTATATTGCACTGTACCGAAGGAGCCTTCGGTGTTGGCGTAGAGGTTCCAGCTGTCGGTCAGGTGATAAAGCACATTCAATGCAGGCAGTGGCGCGTTATAACTGACGTCCTGCTGAGTGCCGCGAATGGCATTGCGTTGATAGGAGCTGATGTGCTCGAAACGCATCCCTGGCGTGATGGTCCAGTTGCCAATATCAATGCGGTCATCAAGATACCAGGCGTGCGCTTCGGTACCGGAACGCGTGTCGCGATCGTAAGGGCTGGCAGTCGAGGGCAATTCACCACTCACGGTTGGGGTGTAATAGCGCATTTCATGACCGGATTCGCTGACATAGCGATAGCCGACGCCGACTTCATGGGCAGAAGGGCCAAGGTTGAAGCTCTGGCTGTAACGTGGCTCAATGCCGCGCACCCAGTACTCACGCGGTGATAGGGTGATACGCGACCCTTGTTCGAGATAGCCGCTGCGCAAGGTATGGGTGTAGAAACCAAGAATGTTGAATTTATGCTGTTGATCGGGTTGGAACTGATAGCCCAGGCTGGCTAACTGACGACGCCCCCAGAAGCGGTCATAAGGACGGGTGGATTGCCAGCGATCGGCATTATAATCCGCGCGCGATAGGCCGCCCGGCATATCGGCTTCACCATCGTAATATTGCAACAGGCTGGTGAAGGTATGGACTTCATTCGGCGCATAACGGCTTTTCAACATCACATCATCAATACGTGTGGCACTGTGTTCTCGCCAGTCACTGCCTCGGGTGCCCGAATAAAGTAGCGCGCTGCCAAAACCGTTGTCAGCCGTTCCGCCGACCAGAAGATTATGGGTTTCCTTTGGGTTATTTTGTGAGGAGGTGGGGCTGAGCTGGCCTTCAACGCCGGCTTCGATACCAAAATGCTCAGGGATGGCACGCGTCACAAAGTTGACCACGCCGCCGACACTTTGTGGCCCGTAACGTACTGCACCGCCGCCGCGCACCACGTCAATAGCATCCATATTGCCCAGTGAAACCGGAGCGAGAGAGAGTTGCGGTTGTCCGTAAGGTGCGAAGGGTACTGGTATGCCATCCATCAGCACGGTTGAGCGGCTGGCGAGACGAGGATTGAGACCACGGATACCAAAGTTCATCGCCAGATCGTGGCTGCCGGTACCGTTATTCTCCGGCGCATTAACGCCCGGAATGCGGTTCAGCACTCCACGCATGCTGGTTGCACCATTTTTGGCGAAATCCTCGCGACGGATCACATCGCGTGCACCGGCGTGTTCGAATACGTCGGATTCACGCGCATCACCCAACCAGTCACCGACTACAGTCAGACTGGCTTCGCCCGCGGCACGATTGAGCGGTTTGACGGTCCATAGATTCGCACCAAGACCGTTAGCCTGAAGTTCGCTGCCCTGCAGCAGATGAGTGAAAGCTTCATTAATCGTAAAGTCGCCCTGCAAGCCGGGACTCTTTTTTCCTCTTGTCAGCTCAGCATCCATTGACAGAGTAATACCCGCTGAGGCCGCAAACTGGTTCAACGCGGCATCAAGAGGACCCGCAGGAATGGCGTAATGCGCGGTCGCTGGCGCTGCAGCCTGCGCGATGCCTGGTGTGAAACAAGCCAAAGGTAACAAACTCAGGCGAATAGCCATTACCAGCGGGCTGGCTTTGGACAATGCGCGCAGTGAAGAGGCACGTGAAACCGTCATAACGTCTCCAAAAATTATCATTGTTTTGCTGTATTCAGAGAGAAGTCGTGTGAGCGGCAGAAAAGGGACAATCCCCGGAGACATTTTTTTAAAAAAATTATCGGGTCTTCACCGTGACCCAATAGCGCGTAACGCGTTGCAGGGAAATGGGCAGCGTTTGTTGCAAAGCATTGAGCGCAACATCGCTTTGCACCAGGGGATAAGTTCCACTCACGCGCAGCTGAGCGACTTGAGGATCACAGCGCAAAATGCCCTGGCGGTAACGTGCCAGTTGCGCGATGACTTCGCCGAGCGGACGATCGCTGACACTCAACAGGCCACGTGTCCATTGCAGTTTTTCGTCAACCTTTTGCACTGCATCGAAGGCGTTAGCGCTGAAACGCAGCATCTCACCTTGCTGCACGGTCATGAGCTGATCCGGTTGATGCGCCAATCGCACTGCCACGGCGTGTTGGTTCACCCTCAGGAGGGTGCGATTATCTTGCTGCTCCACGCTAAATTCGGTACCCAGCGCAGTGAGTTGTCCTTGTGGGGTATAAACACGAAGCGGGCGCTTCAGCGCATCCTTGCCACTGGTGAGCGCCAGGGTGCCAAACAGCAATTCAATACGGCGCTCGTTATCGTCATAACGCACATTGGCGGCGGAAGCGGTGTCCAGCGTGAGCATGCTGCCATCTTTTAACGGGAACTGGCGAATTTCACCTTTCGCCGTGTGATAGTCAGCGCGGATGCCAGTGGAAAGGTCACTTTGCCAAAGTTGCCAGCTCCCGCCAGCACCCACAGCGAGCAGTAAGCACTTCAGAACGTGGCGTCGGGTCAGTTGAGAATCATTCAGCGCTTTGCTTGCAACATTGCCTGGCATGGTCTGCATTTGCTGGCGCAGATTTTCCACTTGCTGCCATGCCCACTGATTTTCATGATTCGCATCGACCCACTGCTGCCACTTTTCTTCCTGCTGCGGGCTGACACGTTCGCCGCTTAACACGGCATACCAGTGTGAGGCGTTACGCAGAGCCTGACGTTGTTCAGTCGTGAGGGATGACATGATTTAGAAACCGTGCTCAAGGCGAAACAGCAGACAGTGCTCGGTGGCTTTTGCCATATACTTTTTCACTGAACTGACAGACACCGAAAGCTGCTGTGCGATTTCGGCGTAGGTGAGGTTATCCAGCTGTGACAGCAGAAATGCCTGACGTGCTTTGTTACCCAGTCCATCCAGCATCTGATCCACGAGTTGCAGCGTTTCCAGCTGACTCTGTTGTAACTCGGGTGAGGGCGTTACCGCTTCCGGCAGTTGGCTGAGAATCTCAAGGTAAGCTTTTTCCAGCGCATGACGTCGAAAACGATCGACCATCACGCGTTTGGCAATGGTACACAGGAAAGATTTGGCATCGCGCACTTCGGAGAGGCTGTTGCCACTCATCACGCGCAAGAAGGTATCTTGCGTGACGTCATCCGCATCAAAAGCGGATCGCAGCTTTGCGGTGAGCCATTGCGTCAGCCAGCCGCGATTATCGGCATAGAATGTCGCAAGCGAAGGCGCAGCATAGGAAGTGGCAGCGGGCAACATGATGTCAAAGTGTGTCAAATGTAAAGTTGAGCTGATACTAACTGCGAATAGTTATCATTACAATCGATGGACTGCTTTTTTTGCTTGCGAAACTAACTCAGTAAGTGGATGAAATTCCGTGCAGGGTATGAATGAACAGCGTTGGCACATGGAGCTTTCACGCCAAAAAAGGGGGGCCATCATCATCCGTGTAACTGGCGGCCCTGTCGACCGCCATCATCTCACTTTTGATTCTTGTCACTGAAGGCCTGGTAATTTTCCTTCGTGACGGTCTGATAGGGCACCCAGTTATAGGCTTCGGTTTTTTTGCCGGTCAGCATATCGCTTGCCACATTAACTGCGCCAATGGCCTGGCCTTTCGCATCCTGGAAAATGGTCACCGCCATTTTGCCATTCTTGATGAATTGCAAACCATCCGGTGTGCCATCAATGCCAGCCACTAACACATCGCTCTTCTTCAACTGATCCAGTGCCATAATCGCACCAATTGCCATCTCATCATTGTTAGCAACAATGGCGTTGATCGAATTGCCATCCTGTAGCCAGGAGAGGGTTTTATCGACGGCTTCATTGCGTTGCCAGTTAGCGGTCTGCTTTTGAATGACTTTAAGACCTGGATGAGCGCTGACATAATCTTCAACGGCTTTAGTGCGTTGGCGCGCTTCCTCGGTAGAGAGTGAACCCATCAGGATGGCGATGTTCCCCTGGTTGTTCATGCGTTTTGCCAGCGCTTCAATCTCCATTTTTCCACTCAAAGCAGAGTCGGAGCCAACGTAAGCCATCTTACCGCTCAGGGGCACTTCAGGTTTACGGTTGACGAAAACCAGAGGGATGTTGGCTTTCTTTGCTGCAGCAATTACAGGCATAACACCTTGCGTGTCTACCGGGTTTACGATAATCGCGTCGGCACCCTGATTAATAAAATCATCAACCTGCTGGATTTGCAGTGAAACATCGCCTTTGGCATCGGCAAACTGGCTATTCAATCCTTTCTCTTTCAACTGCGTTTCCATTTGACTGCGAAGGATTGAAACAAAGTTAAGATCCAGATTAGCCAGAGCAACGCCCACCATATACGTTTTGGCTTGCACGACAAACACACTGAGTAAACCACAGGCGATTATTATTGCTTTGATTATATTCATGTTTGTATCTCTGTAAGGTGGATAGGGTATTTGTGCACCCGGGTGCAATAAATTGCGTATCAACACACAGTGCTGTGTATATTTTTCGCTGTGACCCTGAGCGCTTAACATTACTTTCAGATGAGGTTAGAAATTAGTCAACGCGCTAAAAATTGATTCCTTCATCTGGATCACAAAATTTGGGCGAAGCATCCTAAAAAGAGAATAAAAATGCTACCGGGTGCAAATTTTTCTGGCAATGCTCCGCTTGTCTATTACGGGCTTAAGTTACAACATCCAATAAAATCTCTGAAAGATGCGCATCAGTAAGCTACTGCGTCTATTGAAGCTAAACAGCAGTTTATCGCGCGCATCTAAAGATCTTTCATCGGGGGGCAGTTAAAGATTACAAAGGTATTGATAAACTTCAGCATCGCGTTTATCTGGCGTGAATCGAGAGCACTGCCGGCATTGGTGAGAGATAACCCGATATTGCTTCAACAACCCAAGTTCGTTCAGGATGCGCAGCCAACCCCTTGAGCCATAACACTTCTGCTCATAGATTTTTTCGCGAATGCTTTTCACGTCCACACGTAGTAGGGAGGCTTCAAGATTGCTGTAATCCGGATGCAGCTTGTTCTTCCCTACCTTTTTGAACAAGAAATTACGCACATAAAATGAGGCCACATTTGCCTTAACTTGAATGAATATATCATCCACTTTTTCAACAAATATGGTGTAAATCATGATCTTGAGATAAAGCATAAACACCAAATTGTCGCTATCTGATTGGTGTTTTACTGAGAGGGTGCCTAACTCAACCACTTTGCGTTGTTCCAGGCGCAACGCGTCAAGTTCTTCACGAAACAACGTGGCACAAGGGATGTTGTTTTCATGGCGGCCTATCACGCTGATGGTGCCCAAAATATCTTGTTCTTTTCTCGCGAGGAATAGGGTGCTGTTAGGATTCAGCAGACCTTCGTTGTAGAGGAAAATAGAGCGGCTGTCTTTAACTATGCCAGTGCGGCGATACTCGCCGTTGGTCATTTCCATGCCTTTGAGAAACTCTATAAAACCGGTGGCAGGTGCAATGCTAATCCTGTCATCAATATCATTAAGTATTTTGCAGATTCTATGCGTTCTCTTATTAAGTACGCCATCAGATATCGCACTGCTAATAACTGATTTCCTTGATAAATACACGGTATACCTCAACCTATCCACGTTAAAGTATCGCTAATATAATAAACAAAAATGAACAATGGAATTACTTTGAGATGAAAATTTAGATCCACTTATGTGTTTTGCTAGTTGGATATGGCTTAAACGAAGAATTGGACTGATTCGCGAGATAAATGTGATGAAGCCCTACATTTTAGTGGGTTTACATATTAGCAGGGTTTATTGATTTTGGTGGTGGCGAGCGGAGGTTATAGGCTTGCCCGGCAAAAAGGTGCCGGGCACTACAGGGCTAGTCTTCAATACTGCTTAGCAGCGCATTTTGAATGATTTTCTGGGCTTTGAGTGGATTTTGTTCACTTTGCGCCGCTTGCAATGCGGCAATATCCAGCTTATCCAGTGCACGGTAAATATGCTTCAGGAATCGAATCGACAGATTGGCGGCTTCAACATGGTCTTCACGGAAGGGAAATTGGTCCAGTTGCCATACGCCATCCCAATTATTGATTTTGAGCACATAGAAGAACTCAAAAATTTCTGTCATGTGCACTGTGCCGACAACGAGATCGTCATCCCAACCACGTAAGTTATCGTTCACGTCCATCCCAAACAGTCTTCCACGATCAATAATCAGCTGGGCTGAGTCCGCTGGTGATTCACCGGCAAATAGCGCGTGGCCAAAGTCCAGCAACACGCCGACGTTATCGAGTCCAATATCTTCAATCCCTAGTAAGGTGCGTGCAGCGGAATCCCAGGTCATTTTAACGCGTGGTTCACGCGGTTTATACTCGATGGCAAATTTGACATCAGGATTGGCACTCGCCAGTTCGCGCATGCCATCAACCGCCAGTTTCCAAAGATTTTTATGATCAACCTGGAAGGGGTAATCCCATCCATCTTGTCCCGGCCAGATTTTCACATAATTAGCACCCAATTCTCGCACGACTGTGGCCGCTTCATGCATCAGGTCGAAGGCCTGTTTGCGCAGTGCGGGATCAGGATTAGTAAAGGCACCGCGAGAAAAGCGGCGCAGATAGATTTCAGGCGTCACGCCAATCGCTTTCAGCCCAGCCTGGTCTAAGGCTTCTTTAACCTGGGCAACGGTAACACCTTCAGTAAAGGGATAGGGCACATCAACATACGATAAGTCTTCAACACTGCCAGCCAGTTTGATCTGGTCTAGCGTGCTGAGCGCCGGACCGTATCCGTCGACGGCATAACGATCTATGTAGTTAGCAAAATGCCACAAACCGGCACCAAATTTCGGGTAGGTGTAACCACTCATAAGATATTCTCCTTAGGGATTAGGGTAATCCGAGACGCTACAATGCTGGATTGAATATATATTCACTAACGGTTATATATTCCATTCTGCGCCTTGAGCTTCTTGCTTAACCAGCATTGAGTGAAGAAATTGAGGGTGGCCTCACACAAAATTTGTGTGTCTGAAGTGAGAAAGGAATCGGGAAAGACATTATCCGTGCACATTTAAAATCAACAGGTGCTACCTTGCTTAATCCTGCGGCAATCAGTTTCCGCCACTCCAGCCTTAAACACGTTAACCTGAGGTCATTCATCATGATGTCTCCCCCAATTCAGCTTGGCCCGACTAAAGCACCGATAAAATTTACCCAGGTTGAACCCGTTTTCCTCTCCGACGAGACTATGCTGGAGCGAAAAAATAAGGTTATGCAAGAGATGGTCGACGGCGGTTTTGATGCGCTTGTCATTTATGCAGACAAAGAACACGGCGGGAATTTTGAATACTTAACAGGGTTCATCCCGCGTTTTGAAGAGGGGCTGTTGATCGTTGATGCCAGTGGAGAATGTACCGCTATTCTCGGGAATGAGAATCTCAAACTGGCTCGCTTTTCACGCGTACCTGTCACGTTGCTTCACTGCCCGTTGTTTTCGCTGCCTAACCAGCCAATGGATCATGAAACACCGCTTGAAAACCTTCTGGCATCTGCCGGCTTGAGTAACAAAAGTAAAGTAGGCCTGGTGGGATGGAAAATGTTCACCCCAGCCGCAGGCAATGGTTCTGCCTATTTCGATCTACCTTATTTTATTGTTGATGCGTTGCAATGCACGCTGAAAAAAGAGGCTGAACTGCTAAATGCAGCGCACTTATTTATTAGCGGCGCTGGCGGTGCAAGAGTGACCAACAACGCCAATGAAATCGCGCATTATGAGTATGGAGCCAATCTGGCATCAAACTGTATTCTTAATGCGATGGACGCGGTTGAAGTGGGTGTAAGAGAAGTCGATTTAGGCGCGCTTCTGGCTGCTGAAGGCCAATACAATACTGTGGTATCTATTGCTGCCACGGGCGCTCGCTTTGATCATGCTAACCTTTATCCTGGTTACAAAAAGGTGCAGCAGGGCGATACTCTGTCGCTAACTACGGGATTTAAAGGTGGTCTGTCCAGCCGAGCGGCCTTCGTCATTGCTCATCCTTCCGAACTGCCTGATGCACAGAAGGATTGGCTGGACCGAATCGCTAAGCCTTACTTTTCCGCGCAGGTGGCCTGGCTTGAAAATATCTGTGTTGGTATGCCCGGCGGAGCGCTTTATGACTTGATCGAAGATGTGCTGCCTAAAGCTCGTTTTGGCTGGCATCTGAATCCAGGCCATCTGGTTGCTGATGAAGAATGGATGTCATCGCCGATTTACCATGAATCTCGCGAAAAGTTGAAAAGCGGCATGATATTGCAAATCGATATCATCCCCTCTGTACCGGGCTATAACGGTGTCAGCGCAGAAGAGTGTGTTGCGTTGGCCGATTCATCACTTCAGGCTAAGATCGCTGAAGCGTATCCGAAACTTTGGCAGCGAATTACATGTCGACGTGATTACCTGCGCGATGAAATCGGCATTAAACTCAATGCCGATGTATTGCCGCTATCCAATGCTGTTGGCTATTTAAGGCCGTTTTTGCTCGCTAAAACCTTGTCTCTTAGCGTGGAGAAATAGCGCTGTTTAGCATCCATCAGGGCTTAATTTGATTGCGTCCGCTGCGCTTTGCCAGATATAGGGCCTTATCGGCGTCCTGTTTCAGCTGGTCTGCTTCGCCGGTTTTACCGGTTGACGTCAGCGTACTGTAGCCGGCGCTGATGGTCACTACGCCAGCTGGAACCTCTGAGCTTTCATGCGCAATACCGGTTTCCGCAACAAATCTGACCGCGCGCTCAGCCACTTTTTTGGCATCATAGGCTGAGGTGCTGGGCAGAATGATCGCGAACTCTTCGCCACCATAGCGTGCTACGATATCGCCCTGATAATGCACGCTATCTTTGAGCGCCAGACCCACATCCTGCAGGCACTCGTCGCCGGCAACGTGTCCATAAGTATCGTTATATCGCTTGAAGTAGTCGATATCGATCATCACCAGAGATAACGGCTCGCCATTCTTTTCAGAACGGAGCAGCGCCTGCTCCAGTAGAGCATCAAACTGACGACGGTTGGCCAGGCCCGTTAAGCCATCCACCAGTGCTAAAGATTGCAGCGTGTGGTTGATTGTGGTTAGTTCATCACGAACATGGGTCAGCTCAATTTGATTGCGCACATTGGTGCCCACCTGGCGCAATACAAAAACGCCCATGCCGGTAATGGTTAATAACAGCACGATGTTAAGCAAGACATTGGTCAGGTTGGCCGCCATCCACTCCATGCGAATCCGGTCGCGGTCATATCCAGCCGTCACGATCAGTGGATAACGCTCCAGTCGAGCGTAACCGAATACACGCTCAACACCGTCCAGCGTTGACCGCCAGGTCGCACTGCCGCTTGACGCCGATTTCAGTTCGGTTTTAAACAACGGGCTGGCGGAAAGCGTTCGACCAATATAGGTGTCGGGGAACGGGCGGATATAAAGGGCCGTGGCATCCGCAAGGATCAATCCCAGCGCATCTTTATCCCCGAGTGTGTAGTAGCTGTAGTACTGACGGAAATAGTCCACTTTGACCGTAGCCAGGGCAACGCCTGCAAAATTTCCTGCCATATCATTAAGACGAACCGAAACAGGTATCACCAGATCACCGGTTGAACGGCTACGGATAACATGACTGATGTGGATATCAAGACTGGGATGCGTCCTATGCCAGACAAAGTAATCGCGATCGGCGTTACTTGCATTGGTCGGCGTGAAGTTGCCAGATGAAGCGACCCAATGTCCCTCGGTATCGTAAACAAACAACCCATGAAGTTGCGGCAATTTGCTCTGCTGGTCCTTAATTTGATGAAGGAACTGCGGCGTTGCAGCAAAATTGTTGCCGTTTTGACGTAGCTGTCGCACGGCATCCGCTAGGGTAATATCGACCTGTAAGAAGGCATCCTCAGCTTGTTTCGCTAATGAGAGCGAAAGATTACGTGCATCTTCCTCTTTCTCTGTCAGGTGCTGCTGCCAGGAATGCCAAAGAGACCAGGCATTAATCGCCACCACCAGCAAACTGATGGACAGCAGAAATACGGCCATACTTCTTCCAAGAGAGGTCTTTAGCAGGCGAGGAGCGCTATCAGAAAGGACACTTTTACGCATTGATACTCTTTGTGAATGCTGAAAAGGTGGGCAGAGTGGGTATGGATATTACAGGATTCACGCAACTGCAATAAGCCGAGTAAAGAAAAATTTATGCATTCACACGTTCGTCTCGCTTTTTTGACGGTTTTGGATCAGGTTGTCTTGTGTCAGGCCCAAATAAACTTGTTGTGATCACTCATCCGCGCATGTCTGGTGGTGAAGCCGGCGGAGTAAACCAGGACTCACGGCTTACGACAACAGCATGATCAGGTTGACTAATGAAGTTAGGCGACATGATTTGGACACCATATTCATTAAATATGTCCTGGATTTGACTGTGGAGTTCTGTGCGTGCAGCGGACAATGCGGTGCCTGGGGGCAAACTCACCTGCAACTCATAATTGACGTACCAGTCCTGTAAAGCTAATTGTCTTATCAACGGTGCTGGTAGCGCGTTCACGCAATCACATTTGCTGGCGGCCAGTAGTAGCATGGCATGAACCTGCCGCCAGGGAACATCATAGCCAATGGTAACCGACGTGGTGAGATTCAATGTTTTGCCTTGAGAAGCGCTACTCAGGTTAATGATTTTGCCACTTACGACGACTGCGTTAGGAATGGTGACATCGTAATTTTCCCGTGTCTGAATTTTGGTGGCCAAAATGCCCACATCTGTGACGACGCCTTCATGCTCCAGGATACGGATGATATCGCCTTTGCGAAGGGCTCGTGAGTAGGTCAGCACCAATCCGCTCATGGCATGATTCATCACTCCGGCCGATCCCAATGTCAGCATCAGGCCAAAGAATACGCTAATTCCTTTGAAAGCCAGCGTGTTGGCACCCGGTAAAAAGGGATAAGCGGCTGACAATGCCAGCAACCAAATGGCTAGGCCAATTAATCGGCGCGTGACCCCCAATGTTTCCGGATGAAAACCGGCCACGTTGAGTTTGCCATGCTCAATGCGAGTCAAGGCGAGATTAATCAGCTTCATGATGCCGGCAGTAATCAGGAATATGACCGCGACCACGGTCAATCCCGGCAATGCCGCTAGTGAGGTTAGCGCAATGCCCTGCACTAGGGCCATCGCGTAATCACCTAAGTCCTGTCCCCACGTACGAGTCCATGGAAATAGCCGCAGCGTCCAACTTAGCCAGACATAGGTCACGAGTATCGCTACGAGGAGAAACAATATGTTCAGCGTTCGCTGCAAGATCGGGCGTACGAACTGCCGCAGCGGGGGTAGAACCCTCCCATGAGGTTTTAATTCATCAACATGGAAACGACGTGACACCAGACGATTAATGCCCACAAGACCAACAATGAATAGCAGCAGGCTCACAAAGCCGAGAATACTTTTTCCACCAGAGATCAGCAGATAGTGTCTGGAATACTGTTGGATCAAGGCATGGCGCAGATTTTCAAAACGCAGCTGTACACGCTGTGCCGCCTGATCGAGTGTCAAATCGTCACCTTCATCAAGATCCTGCTCGGCCAGCAACATGAAAGGCTTGTTGTTGATGGTGAACACCACGACCTGTTGCTGATAACGATGCAGCGTTTCGATCTCAACCGGGTGCTTAAGATCTTCGTCACTTAGGGCTCGGACATTGCCGACGATACGCTTAATACGTTCCTCGGGTGTCGTCAGTCCAAAGGTTGCCTGCAGCATGACCACCGGCTGATTGAGTAAAATCAATGTACGGGCACGTTCCTGTGTTGTTGGGGACTGCCGCGGTTCTGCCGCCAACGCACCGTTTGTAACGGAGATCAGGCAGAGAAACATCAGTATGATCCATTGCATAACTCAGCACCCCAACGTAATGCTAAGGTTTAGCGTGCGAAAAAATCACCAGTTTTGGACAACTGACAGACGCATAATGCTGACCTGGTGTCTCGGAATAAGGGTGATTGCTGGCCGCCAACAGTTTCATTCCGCCGAACATTCACAGGCGTACGATCTGTTAGGTTGGAATCGTATTGATATCGTTACCAGGTGCCGCGTGTGAGCTCCATGAACGAGTTGCAGCCGACAACATTGAGGTGAGAAGCGATTTGCGATAAGGGGTTCTGGACATATCTGCACTCCGGTTAGGGCAGGTTCTGACAGACGTCGTTGACCCGTGATGAGTCTACGTTGTTATCAAACCTTCCTGAATAGATTGTCTCAAACGAAAATAGATATAAAAATCCATGAGCTAGCATGCATACGACATACGCTCAGGGTATGAAAACTATATATTTTAATTTACACCGCCATGGAGCCATTTACGGCTGACTTCACATTTAAACGAGAGTCGAAAAGGGCATCCGCATATCAAAGCAGTTAATAATGGTTTGTTTATATGAACTGGCTGTCTTGAGATGTTTCTGATTATCAAAAGACAATAGCGGGTTAAAACTGGAATGCCAAGTGCCATTTTAAAATTGTGATAAAGGTCTAAATTCGCCGCGTACACGCCAAATATTTGAATTCATCCTTAAGAATTATCTTAATTGAATTTTTAAATTTATGAAAAACTTCAACCTCATGATATTGCATGTGAACGAACTGTTGTTGAAAAGAATTTGGCGACAACTATCAAAAGCGATGAATATTTATTTTGCATTTCTGTTGTTTGTCATCTAGTCATTATTACTGCCTGCACACTAATGTGAGGCAAACATCAATCTGGGTGGTGATATGAACAAATTCAATATGATAGCAATATCAGCAACAGTATTTATGTCAATGTCATTTTCAGTTATGGCTGCGCAAGAAATTTCTAAGGATGAAGCAAAAAATTATACTGAAGTTGGAACGGTCTCCACTTCGGGTACCTTTACTGATCCGAAGGATGCCAAGGACGAACTATCAAAACTAGCCGATGAGAAGGGCGGAAAATATTACGTCATCACATCAGCAAGGGTAGACGGGAAAGTCCAGGGCACTGCAACAGTTTACAAATAAATTCAATGCCCTGCGAAAGCAGGGCATTAATTAAATAGCATGATAATTATATTTGTCGCAACCATTCTCATTGCTTTATTTTATTGCTCTTAAAATACCTGAAGCATTGAAAAAAATTATCCTGGGGATAATCTCTGACGATAACAAGCTGAAATACAATTCATTTTACAAATGTTAATTAAGTGACTTTAACAAACCAGAGTGTTTTTTAACGTTTCACCGGTATCAATTCAAAATATTTCCATAACCTGGATTTGACTATGTCTGATATTTTTTTCGGCACAGTTGTACATGCATTACAGACTATACCGGATCTGGCTATTTTTCTTTCTCTCACAATGGGATATGCCATCGGTCAAATTCGCCTGGGGCCTATTCAGCTCGGCGGCGTTTGTGGAACATTGATTGCCGCTTTGTTGATTGGCCAACTCCATATTTCAGTCGATACCGATCTCAAAAATGTTTTCTTCATGTTGTTCATCTTTGCTTTGGGATACAGCGGCGGGCCGCAGTTTTTTGCCAATCTCAATGCCCGAAACATTCAACTGGGGATATTTTGTTTAATTGAGGTCATCGCGGTTTTAACACTGGTTTTGGCCGCAACTTACTTCATGCATCTGGATCCTGGCACGGCTGCGGGTATGATGGCCGGAGCTGCGACTGAATCCGCGGTGGTAGGAACCGCAACCGATGCAATCTCTCGCCTTGACCTACCAATCACTGAAATCCAGCGCCTGCAAGGCAATGTGGTCACCGCATATTCCATAACTTATATCTGTGGGCTGATCACCATTGTGATCGTAACCAGCCAAATTTTTCCACAGCTGCTGCGTGTGAATTTACGTCAAGAAGCAGAGAAACTTTGGATAAAAATGGGAGGGCAGTCGGCTGCTGATGGTGTATCTGCTTTACCGACCGTAGTGGGCCGGGTTTATCGGGTGAAAAACGGTGCGGGTCATCGCGTGGCCGATATCCAACAAAGACTGGGTCAGCAAAGCAGTATTGTCCAAATACAGCGTCATGGCCGCACGCTGGTTCTCTCACCTCATCTCAAACTCAGGCAGGGAGATCACGTCCTTCTGGTGGGGTATCGTGGCTCGCTAATTGATGCTGAGACTACTTTAGGAAACGAAATCCCCGATAGCGACTTGGTTTCTTCAGCGCTTGATACTTACCACGTTGTTTTACTCGAACCGTCGATGTCGAACAGAGCGCTACACGAGTTGAATTTGCCGGCTGGTGCACACGTAGCTGCTGTTAAAAGAGGTGAAACGATACTGCCTGCGCTGCCTGAAACCCGGCTGCAGCTTCAGGATGTATTGCAAATTTATGATGCCAACCCTGACCGTGTTCGGCTGCCTGTTTCCATATTCAGCACTATCGGAAAGCTTCTCCCAGATAAACTGGCCAGCAACCTCGTAAAATGGATGATGGGCAGGATGAAACCGAATCAGGCGTTGTTCCAACTGGCAGAAGAAACCGGCGTGATTTTGTTGCCGGGCAAGGGATTTGGTACGCCGCATCCATCATGGCGGGTTTCTCTGGCGAATCTCAATGAATATGACTACGCCAATATCGGTAAGGCGATACGTAAACTCGCGCGTGAATACTATGAAAAATTCATCGCGGAAACAGGAGCCAGTGAGCCGCCTCCGGCGGAGAAAGCGGCGAAGGTGGTTAGCAAAGAGAAAGCTAAGAGTAAAAAGAAATGATGTTGGCTAGCTAAGTCGTTTTAAGCCTTGAGTGATTAATGGCGCCGCCGCGCCGGACAGATTACATCCTGGATGAGGGGCGGCGCGCATGAGGGGTGAGGCGAAGGCATATTTTCAGCAGGAGATAGCCGGTCATGGTCTGGAGTGCGTATTGCGATATCTTATTTAACATAATCATGATTATCCGTACTTTTATTGAGAGTCCAATTTGATAATGTCACTTTTTAGCTAGTTCATAATGTCACCCAGATGCGGCGCGTATGCCACCTTTCTGGGAGATTTCTGCTGATGCTGGTGACCATGTCGAACAAAGAACTTCACCGTCTTTCCGTCATTCAGGCTGTTATTGAAAAACGTCTGCGTCGCCGCGATGCTGCCTCTCAGCTGGATCTCACCGAACGTCAGGTTCAGCGGCTGATGAACCGCTACCGCGAGTCTGGTGCAGCCGGTCTTACCGATGCACGGCGTGGAAAGCCCGGCACGCATCGCATCGATGAGGCTCTGCGCCACCGCATACTGACGCTGCTACGTGAAAATTACGTGGGTTTTGCCCACAAATTACCGCAGAAATGCTTCAGGTACTTTCCGAGATTGATAAGCGGCTTACTTCACCCAGTCTTCAAGCACCAAATCCGGTACCCTCGCAAATTCCCTGGTATTATTTGTCACCAATATAACGCCGGCCGCAATGGCATGACCGGCAATAGCCGTGTCATTTGGGCCTATCGGTGTTCCGGCTGCGCTTAGGGTGGCCTTAATTAAAGCGGTGGCGTCCACCGCCGCCCGATCCCAGGGCACAATCGCATCAAGTCGGGCGCAGAATTCGTCAACCAGTTGACCATGACGCGGCGAGGCTTTCTTTCCAATAGCACCAAAGCGCATTTCTGCGTAAGTAATAGCCGAAACTACAATGCGATGGTTGCGCAGCACCGCTTGTTCAAGCCGTCTGATCACGTCCTCTGGTTGCTCGCGCATAATGAACGAACATATACAAGTATCCAGCATGTAGGTTTTGTTCACAGATCAAATCTTCCCTCATCACTGACAACATCCCCGCGATCCATCATAAAATCCGGGTCCGCTTTCTCAAGCTGCATAAATGAGCCCCAGGTCGGCCGTACGGGACGCAGTATGATGCTGTCACCTTCCCGGACAATCTCCAACTCACTCACCCCGTCAAAATCCATATCGCGTGGCAAACGAATGGCGCGGTTATTGCCATTTTTAAATACAGAAACAGTTCGCATGATCAATCCTCCTGAACGGACTTCCGGCACGGTGCCGTCACCGGCTTTATGTTTTGAGCTTTATCACTCAGCATATGTCTAGTATATGCCCAGCTTTGACATATGTATATGCCCTGTTCTCTTCTTCAGAAAAACATCAGAATGTGACATACGAAGCCTTAAGTTCCGGGTGACATTAGCAACACGAAAGACATTTCTTGTTTTCATTTTTCCCTCTGTGGGTAAAGAAACGTGAAGTAACTTACGCACGCGCACGGTTCCACTAACCTTGGTAGTACACGTTCTTTAACCTGCCGGGGAAACCATCATGTCGAAGACGAATTTACTGCTGAAGACGCCACTGCTGCTGTTGACCCTTTGTTCAATAATGAGCCTTAACAACGTTCGTGCGGCTGAAGAGCCCCTGTTCCAACCTTTATCGCCGAAGGTCTCAGACCTCACTCAATATCGCTGGCACAATCGTCCTCTGGTGATCTTTGCCCCATCTAAAACAGATCCTGCTTATGTCGCGCAGATAGCGATGCTGGAGAAGCAGAAAGCAGAACTGGCCGATCGCGATATCATTGTGTTCAGTGATACTTCACCCACAGCTAATGGTACTTTGCGTAAACAACTTAATCCGAAAGGATTTGAAGTGGTGCTGGTTGGAAAAGATGGTGGAATGAAACTACGCGAAACAACACCTCTGAATACAGAGGTGTTGCTCTCAACCATTGATAAAATGCCCATGCGCCAGGCCAAACTCAATGAATGAATTGGACGGGTTCACTCGACATCCAGCAGTGAGCCCGTTTTATAAAAACGTTTCCCGGCGATGTAATGCAAACTGCGCATCTCGTCTGGTGCGTCCTCGAATAACCAGCGCCCTTCTTTAAACACCCGGCTATCCGCCCAGGCACCCTTGATTTCACCGATGAACAAATCGTGGTCGATCTGATTTTGTTCGATAGGTATCAACTCGCAGTACAACCAAGCCGCACAGCCAGCCACCAAAGGGAGATGACTTTCCGGTAACTGGAAAAACTCGACGCCAGTTGTGGCTAGCTTATCTGACTGATCAGCGCGGGAATGCGTACCGAGATAATGAACCATCTGCGCCTGGCTGACGGTTGGGACATGTATAACGAATTTCAGGCTTTGCTCAATCAACTTACGCGTGAAGGTGGATTTATCCAGCACAACCGTCAATTTCGCCGGTTTGAACTCTAATCCACATACCCAGGATGCAGACATCACATTGTCAATCCCGTCATGGCGGGAGGAAACCAATGTCGTTGGGCCATGGTTGATCAGGCGATAGGCTTTTTCCAGCTCAACAGATTCAATATGGGCATTCATAGATTCATTTCATCGCTTAAATTTCAAAGGCCTTTATTGTCGCCTGGTCAATTCGACTTTGCCAATCTCCAGCCATCATCAGGGGCAAATCCTCTGCACCCCACGAGTGCAGTGGTTGCTCCATCTTAAGCGTTTATGACGGCGTCGTAGCTGTGCCAGTGCCTATACCGCTGTAATTAAGCCTGGCGCGTTTCTTGCGTGTAACAAAAGGTTTCCCACCGCTGACGTTGCTTTCCCATTCATCCAAAGAGGTCTTTGCTATGGAATTGAAATGGTTTGAAGATTTTCTCAGTGTTGCACGCTGTTATAGTTTTACCCGTGCCGCGGATGAGCGGCATATCACGCAATCGGCGCTCAGTCGGCGCATCCGGCAACTGGAAGAGTGGCTGGGTGTTCCGTTATTCGATCGTAAAACCTATCCGGTTACGCTCACGCCAGAGGGACAAACCTTCCTCGCGACCGCCAGCGAAACGGTATTTTCCATGTCGCATCTGCGCAATGATCTGCACCAGCGCTACAGTTCGCGCACTGCGGTATTACGCTTTGCGATGCTAAATACCCTTTCTCTGACGTTCTTCCCTGACTGGATACAGCGATTAAATCTGCAGCCCAATCTCAGCTATATCCGCCTGTGTAATCAAAAACCGACTTTCGCTGAGCACATCTCCACCTTACACAGCGGTGAAACCGATTTTCTACTGACTTACGCGCACGATGCGGTGTCGCTAATACATCAGCTGGCGGCGTATCCCATGGTGCAACTGGGCCGTGAGCGTGCCATTGCCGTGTGTCGCCCGGATAGCAGTGGCAAGCCACTCTATCCGGTGCGCGCGGATGGCGGTCCGATTCCGTGGTTGAGCTATGGACAACATACCTTCTTTGCTCATGCGCTGGCGCAAATGCTCAGCAAACGCCCGCTTCCTCTTGAAGCGGTATATGAAAATGGTATGTCAGTGAATCTCAAAGCCATGGTCCTGGCCGGTGGCGGCGTGGCGTGGTTGCCTCTGAGTCTGGTACATGAAGAACTGGCCAGCGGCAGTTTAGTGCGCGCCGATGACAGCAGCTGGGATATGTCGCTGGCGATTCGGCTCTATCGTCAACCGATTCTGCAAAATTCTCAGGCTGAACAACTGTGGCTGCGAGCATGTGCCAGCGAGACGGCTAATGCGGCCTGACATAAAACTATGCCGTTTTGGAATGGGGAGTGTGAATTGCTCATTGGCCTTACGCTGATGATTTACTCCATGCTGGGGCTTCAGAGAGACGAAAACCTGACCAACCAAGCTGGGGACTATCATGGAAAACAAAGCGTTAGTCTGGAAGTGGGTAGAAGAATATCAAGGGGTATTTTGTGAACTGAGCGATCGCGTCTGGGGCATGCCGGAAATTTGCTATACCGAGTATCGTTCGGTGGCTGAACACACCGCGATGCTAAATCAGCAAGGATTCCGCGTCACAGAAAACGTGGCCGACATCCCCACGGCGGTGATGGGTGAAGCCGGTGAAGGCGGTCCCATCATCGCTTTCCTCGGAGAATATGATGCCTTGCCAGGGTTGAGTCAGGAAGCAGGCGTGGCGCGTTATTCTCCACTGCCGGGCAACGGCCATGGTCATGGCTGCGGGCATAACTTGCTGGGATCGGCTGCCATGCTGGCGGCTACTGCGTTGAAGTCATGGCTTGAAGAGAGCGGCACACCGGGCCGCGTTCGCTATTATGGCTGTCCGGCAGAAGAAGGCGGTGCGGCCAAATCCTTTATGGCGCGTGCTGGCGCATTCGATGGCGTCGATGTGGCCATCACCTGGCATCCAAGCGCGCATCATGAAGTGGCAAAACCGCTTTCTCTCGCTAACACCCGCATGGATTTCGCTTTCCGTGGCCGCTCATCCCACGCTGCGGCTTCTCCACATCTTGGGCGCAGTGCGCTGGATGCCGCCGAATTGATGAACGTTGGCGTACAGTTCCTGCGCGAACACGTGCCGCAAGATTCCCGCATCCATTACGCCTTCCTCGATGCCGGTGGTGTGGCTCCCAATGTGGTACAGGCAAAATCTACCGTGCGCTATGCCATTCGCTCGCGCGATGTCCACGCGATGTTTGAACTGAATGAGCGGGTCAAGCGCGTGGCTCAGGGTGCCGCCATCATGACCGATACCGAAGTGGATATCAGCATCATGAGCGCGGTATCCAACCTGCTTGGCAATCGTCCGTTAGAAGAAGCGATGCAGCGGAATCTGGAAGCGCTTGGTCCGGTACCATTTGACCAGGCTGACCTCGCCTTTGCAGCTGAAATTCAGGCCACGCTAACAGCGGAAGAGATTGATAACTGCTACCGCAAAACCGGTGTGAAACCCGCCGATCCTAAACCCCTCAGCGATTACATCATTCCGCTCGATACCCACGGAGAGGTCATGATTGGCTCGACCGATGTCGGTGATGTCAGTTGGGTGATCCCGACCGTGCAGGCGCACGTACCCACCATGGCGATTGGAACCCCTGGTCACTCATGGCAACTGACCGCGCAAGGCAAAATGCCGGCCGCACACAAAGCGCTGGGCCATGTCGCGAAAGTCATGGCCGCGACGGCTGTGGACGTGCTGACCGACAAAATACTGATGGCCCAGATGAAGAAAGCCCATTTCGAGCAGGTCAGTGAAAAACCGTATCACTGCCCTATTCCAGCTGAGGTGAAACCGCCGATTCAGCCACGCCCGGATACTCTGTAACGCCTCAGGAGAAATAAATGAAAAACAAGATGTTAACTGCTGCATTGACGCTGGCAGCGACCTGTTGCGCCTCAGCACAGGCCGCCACTCCCGCCGATTCTTTAGTGATGGCGTGGAACATTGATGCCATCAGTACCTGGGATCCGGCGCAGATTGGTGAAGTGGTCACCAGTGAAATCTATTCAAACACCTGTGACACACTGGTTGATTTTCGTGTCAGTGATGAAACGCAACTCGATCCTGCATTGGCCAAAAGTTGGGATGTCTCTGCCGATCGCAAGACCATCACCTTTCATTTACAGGACAACCTGAAATTTGCCGATGGCTCAGCCGCAACTGCCAGCGACCTGGCGTGGTCGATGCAGCGCGTAGTGAAACTGGGCTACGGCAATGCAGCCGCTATCAAGGAGTATGGCTTTGATAAAGATAACGTCGACTCACGCATTAGCGCGCCCGATGACAAAACGCTGGTGATGAGTTTCGATAAAGCTTACCCCACTAACTTGGTGCTCCAGGCGATTGCCGCCAATAACGTCTCTTCCCTGCTTAACCGCAAAGAAGTCGAAAAACAGGCAGTGGATGGCGATCTGGGACACAAATACCTTTCCACTCATACCGCCTGTGTTGGTCCTTATCAACTGGTGCGCTGGAATGCCGGTGAAGGTGTGGTGCTCCAGGCCACCCCGAACTACTGGGGAAAAGCGCCGGTACTGAAGCGCATTCTGATTCGTCATGTGGCTGAAACCGGCACTCAGCGTCTGCTGGTGACGCAGGGCGATGTGGATATCGCCCGCGATCTCTCAGCTGACGATCTGAAAACGCTGGATCAGGGCGGCAAAGTGAAAGTGGAAAAAGTGTTGAAGCCACAGCTGTTTTTCTGGACCTTCAATAATGAAGACCCCATTTTCCAAAATGAAAAAGTCCGTCTCGCCATGCGCTATCTGATCGATTACGACGGGTTAGCGAAGAGCGTCATGCCTTATCTCGGCGTGCCGCGCGCCAGTTTTGTTCAACAAGGGGCGTTTGGTGCGCTGGATGCCAAACAAGGTCAGCCTTTCCATCTCGATCTGGATAAAGCCAAACAGTTGCTGACGGAAGCCGGTTATCCCAATGGTTTCAGTACGGCGGTGTTGTTTGGCACCCTGCCGCATTCGGCGCCAATCGCGCAAAGCGTACAGCAGAATGCCGCCAAAATCGGCGTGAAACTCAATCTGGAACGCATGGCTAACGCGCAGTTGTTCAGCCGGGTACGTGGCCGGGAATTCCAGAGCGCAATGATGGCGTGGCAAACCTCGGTGCCCGATGCCTACGGCAATGCCTCACGTCTGGTTTATAACCCTGACAATCGTAAAGAAGCGCGTGCCACGCAATATCCAAGCTGGCGTGCCGCTTATTACGATCCGCAGATGAATCAGAAAGTGGAAACCGCACTGTTAGAACCGGATGACACCAAACGCGCTGCACTCTATGGCGATCTGCAGAAAGAGCAGATGCAAAAAGGACCTATGGCGATCATGTTCCAGATGTACAACACCGCGGGAATTAGCCCAGCGGTGAAAAACTGGACCTGGAACGGTTTTCGCGTTTGGTATGGTGCCGCAAGTAAATAACGGAGGTGGCAGATGTCACAGGTCATGATACCCGTTGCACACAACCCCCCTTCCGCTGGCTGGCGTCTGCTAAGACGCCTTGCTCGTGGGCTGATCTCGATTGTTTGCACGCTACTGGGGTTAGCGGCCCTGACCTTCTTTATTGGTCGCTTACTGCCTATCGACCCGGTGGTCGCGATCATCGGCGATAACGCCAGTCAGGAAGCCTACGACAAGATGTTTCATCAGTTGGGGCTGGATCAACCGTTGTGGCACCAATTTGCCGACTACGTCTGGCAACTGCTGCACCTCGATTTTGGTATCGCTCTGACCACCAGCCATCCGGTGGCGCAGGATATCGCGCGCGTCTTCCCCGCTACGCTGGAACTGGCCACCGTGGCGGCCATTATCGGCGTCGGTTTCGGTATTCCCGCGGGCGTGTTGGCGGCAATGTACCGCAACACCTGGTTCGATCATCTGATCCGCTTCGTGGGGCTACTCAGCTATTCCACCCCGCACTTCTGGCTGGGTCTGATGGGATTGCTGCTGTTTTACGCCACGCTCGGCTGGATTGGCGGACCAGGACGCATCGATTTTATCTACGAGTTCGATTTACATCCGGTGACGGGATTCTGGCTGATCGACAGCGCGCTGAGCGGAAACTGGGAAATGTTCCGCAACGTGTTTGGTCACATCATTTTGCCCGCGTCGATTCTTGGCTTGAGCGCGCTGGCTTACATCAGCCGTATGACGCGTAGCTTCATGCTGGAACAACTGTCGCAGGAATACATCATTACCGCTCGCGTGAAGGGTTTGTCGTGGGCGCGATGTGTTTGGGTGCATGCTCTGCGCAATATCGCCGTGCCCACGTTGACAGTGGTGGCCCTTTCCTGGGCCTGGCTGCTGGAAGGTGCAGTTCTCACCGAAACCGTATTCGCCTGGCCCGGCTTTGGTCGCTATCTGACCAACGCACTGCTGGCGGGCGATATGAATGCGGTGGTGGGCTGCACACTGCTGATCGGCGCAATTTTTGTCGCAATCAATCTGCTGTGCGATCTGCTTTATCGTCTGTTCGATCCGCGTACGCGTCAGGAGGAAGCATGACCGATTCCGTCAACAAATCGATGCGCATGAATCCTTCGCGTCACTTACTCGCCTGGCTGCGCGATCCTGCGCCACAGTCACCGTTTCAGGCGCACATGCAGCTGTTATGGATTCAGTGGCGACGCTTTTGCGCTAACCACTCGGCGCTCTTTGGTTTGCTGGTGCTGTTGATGATTGCTGGCGCGGCGGTGTTCGCGCCCTGGTTAGCCACTCACGATATCTATGCCCAAAACCTCGCCTTCCGCCTGCAACCGTTTTCTGCTGAGCACTGGCTGGGCACCGACGAATTGGGTCGGGATATTTACAGCCGTCTGCTGTATGGCGCGCGAATCACGCTGTATATCGCGAGCTTAACCGCGCTGATTATCACCCCCATTGGCTTACTGGTCGGGACCAGCGCGGGTTATCTCGGCGGTTGGGTTGATACGGTGCTCATGCGTCTGGTGGATATCTTCCTTGCCTTCCCCAGTTTGATTCTGGCGCTGGCGTTTGTCGCGGCATTGGGGCCAGGCATCGAGAATGCGATCATCGCGATTTCTCTCTCCGCCTGGCCGCCGATTGCCCGCCTTGCGCGCGCCGAAACTCTGGCCATCCGTAAGATGGATTACATCGCCGCGGTACGCTTACAAGGGGCATCCGCCTGGCACATCATCGTGCGACATATCATCCCCATGTGCCTGCCTTCTGTCATCGTGCGCGTCACCCTTAACATGGCGGCGATTATCCTTACCGCCGCTGGACTGGGTTTCCTGGGGCTTGGCGCTCAAGCGCCTAGTCCGGAATGGGGCGCAATGCTGGCTTCCGGCCGCGAGTTCATGCTGAACAATGGCTGGATCGCTGCCATCCCTGGATTAGCAATATTGTTCACCAGTCTCGCCTTCAACCTGTTGGGTGATGGCCTGCGCGACGTAATGGATATCCGCCATGAATAATCTGCTTCAGGTGAAAAACCTCAATATCGTATTTCGCAGCGCGCACGGGGAGCACCGCGCGGTACGTGACGTCTCTTTCCATGTTGGACGTGAGAAAGTGGCGATTGTCGGTGAATCCGGTTCGGGAAAATCACAGACCTGCCGTGCATTGCTACAGCTGACGCCCAAAATCGGTCGCGTCACCGCCGATCAGATGCAGTTCGGTGATATTGATCTACTCAACAGCAGTGAAAAGCAGATGCGCCAGATTCGCGGAAATCGTATTTCAATGATCCTGCAGGATCCCCGCTTCTCGCTTAATCCGCTAATGCGCATTGGCGATCAGGTGGCGGAAGCCTTCAGGTTGCATCGCCGGGTGAGTAAAAGCGAAGCCAGAGATCGCGCGCTAACGATGCTGGAATCGGTGCATATTCGCGACGTGGCGAAAGTGGCACGCCTCTATCCCCACGAGATTTCAGGTGGTATGGGCCAGCGCGTGATGATCGCGATGATGCTAATCCCCGAGCCGGATTTGATCATCGCCGACGAACCCACCTCCGCACTGGACGTGACGGTGCGCCAGCAGGTGCTGAGCATCCTTAATGAACAGCTGGCGCGGCGTCAAACCGGCCTGCTGTTTATCAGTCATGACCTTAATCTGGTCTCTCGTTTCTGCGATCGCGTGCTGGTGATGTACGCCGGGCGTATTGTCGAAGAGATTCGTGCCGAACGTCTGGAACAGGCGCAGCATCCTTACACGCAGGCATTACTTGCCAGTCAGCCACGTCTGCATCATCCCCTTGATACGCTGCGTGTGCCGACCCGTGATGCCAGTTGGCTCACCGGCCCCTGTTTTCGTGATGGAGTCGCATTATGAATCCCATTCCAACCGCACAACGCAGCATTGAAATGGTGGATGTCAGTATTGCATTCGGTCAGGGAGCACATCGGCGACAGGTGGTTGATAACGTTAGCCTGACGCTGGCACAAGGAGAGTGTTACGGCCTGATTGGTGAATCGGGTTGTGGAAAATCCACCATTTTGCGCGCGCTGGCTGGCCTGAATCACGATTATCAGGGCCATATTCTGTTCAATAACCGTGAACAGCAGCCGCAGCGAGATAAAGCCTTTTATCGCCAGGTGCAGATGGTGTTTCAGGACCCTTACGCCTCGCTCCATCCACGAAAAATGGTGTGGGCCAGTCTGCGTGAACCGCTGAAGCTGCATGCTATGGACCACCATGAAGCGCGCATCAGCGATGTGCTGCATGCGGTCGGACTTTCCGATGCCTACCGTTATCGTTATCCCCATCAACTTTCTGGTGGTCAACGTCAGCGTGTGGCCATCGCGCGGGCCCTCATTCTCGAACCTTCCGTGCTGTTACTGGATGAGCCGACATCAGCGCTGGACGTCTCAGTTCAGGCTGAAATCCTCAATTTACTCAGCAGCATGCAACGGCAGCGCAGCCTCACTTATTTAATGGTGACGCATGATTTGGCGGTCGTGACACACCTCTGCCGTCGCATCGGCATCATGCATCACGGCAAATTGCTGGAAGAACTCAGCGCGGACAGCGTGCGTCAGGGCGGAGCACGGGAAATCTATACCCGCGAGTTTCTGGCGGCGAGTGAGGCGTGAACCTCTGATCCACACTAAAACGATGAGGCTTTGCCATGTTTGAATCACTTCAGCAACAACTTGAAGGCCAGGCCACTGCCGTGCTGCTGGTGGCGCAGGGTGATGAAATCCTGTTCAGTTACGGCGATGCTGCCCAGCGTTACCCCTGCCACTCGATGCGCAAAAGTTTTCTTAGTGCGCTGATCGGCTGCGCAGTGGCAGAAGGCCGTTTTGATCTCTCCTTAACCTTGCAGACGCTGGGAATCGATGACCGTGAAGGACTGAGCGTCAGCGAGAAACAGGCCACGCTATACGATCTGTTGACCGCCCGTTCTGGCATTTATCATCCGGCGAACTATGAAACCGCCTGGATGCAGCGTATTAAACCCCCGCGCCACCTGCATGCGCCAGGCGAGAACTGGTGCTATAGCAACTGGGATTTTAATGTGCTGGGCAGTGCCTACCGTCAGCTGACTGGAGAGGAGATCAACCAGGCGTTTGCGCAGCGCATTGCCGACCCGTTGGGAATGCAGGATTATCGCGTTGATCAGGACAGTTGGCTGGAACCCGGTGAATTTTCTGATCACCCTGCCTATCCCTTTACGCTCTCAAGTCGCGACCTGCTGCGATTCGGCCAGCTCTTTCTGCAGCAGGGGCGCTGGGGCGATCGACAAATCATCCCGCAACAGTGGGTTCGCACCAGCACCTTGCCTGTTTCGCATGCGGGCGATCGCGGGGGTTACGGCTATATGTGGTGGATCACGCGCGATGGCGTGGCCTGGCCAGAGGTGATTCTGCCAGCGGGCAGTTACTCAGCGCGTGGAGCAGGCGGTCACTTCTGCCTGGTGATGCCGCAACAGAATAGGGTGATCGTACATCGTGTTGACACCCGCACACCGGGGCAAGAGGTGAATCGTTTCCAGATTGGCTCGTTGTTGCACAGGCTACTCACCGTATTGGACAGGGAGACATCATCATGACGCTCATCGAATCTCTGGCACAGTGGTGTGCCAATCCACCGCCCTTTACTCTTCGTGCTCGTGAACTGGCGATTGACGCCATCGTTGATACCCTGGGCTGCATGGTAGCTGGCCGTAGCGACTTTTCTACCCAGGCGGTGCAGCAGGCATGGCCTCAGATACCCCGTAGCCAGGCGCTCGATGCGTTGTTCAACGCCACGGCCGCTCACGCTATCGACTTTGACGACAACTTTGCACCGGGCATGAGTCACGCATCGGCCGTTTTGGTACCGGCCCTGCTGGCCGTGGCGGAAAACAGCGACGGCGCATCGTTGATACACGCTTATTTAATTGGTCTGCAGGCACAAGCCTATATAGGCGAAGCCATCGGCTATCAGCACTACACTGCTGGCTGGCATGGTACATCCACCGTGGGTTGCATTGGCAGCGCGGCAGGTGTTGCTGCCCTGCTCGGCCAGGATGCAGCAGGGATTGCCCGTACGTTGAGCATTGCGGTAAGTCTGGCCAGTGGGGTCAAAGGCCAGTTTGGCACGCCTCTGAAACCGTTTCATGCCGGAATGGCGGCGCGCAATGCCGTTGAAGCCGCGACGCTGGCGCAAACCGGCATGCAAGGTCGTCTGGATATTCTTGAGTGCGCACAGGGTTTTGCGGAACTCTATGCCGGTCTATTAAGCCAACCGTCGCTGCCCGGCGCTGAGCAGCATGTCATTGAACAAATCGGTGTGATGCCGAAAAAATATCCGTGCTGCGGGTCTACCCACCGCATTCTCGATGCGATTGCCGATATCCAGCAACAGCAAACATTGAAGATTGACGACATTGAAAGCGTGCACTGCCAGGTGGGGATCGCCAACTGGCGCAATCTTGCCTACCACCAGCCGCAAGATGAAATGCAAGCGCGCTTCTCAATGCAATATTGCGTTGCCATGATGCTCAGGAATGGCACGTTGAGCGTGCAGGACTTTACCGCCGCCAGCGTAAAACAACAGGCAGATGTACAACTGTTGGCGATGATTACCCTCGCGCCATGGACAGCGGAACAGGAGGCTGAAGACAGAAACTTGCCGCATATCCTCACTTTGCGTTTCAGGAATGGTCAGGAAATTGTCCACGCCAGATGGCGGGCGCGTGGTGCGTTAGACGAACCTTTCAGCACCGACGATCGCCAGGCAAAGTTCTTAGATTGTTGTGCAGCGCTACCCCAGGCAGAATTGCTTTATCAGCGCCTAAAGGAATTAGCGCAGCAAGCTGATTTAACGTTTATACGTCAGCTTATGGTTTAACCCTGACAGTATGGGTAGCAGCCATCGTTGAATGGATCCCGTTCATCGCAGGAGAATACGCTTCGTGAGCAGCGGTGAATCGGATCGGTAGAACAACACCGAATCACCGCTAAATTTATAAGCTCGGAAAATATTTTCACTTCTTTGGCAATATTCACATCGCTCATTCGTCTACCTCAGTACGAGCCAATATCGGCTACTGTAATGAGGAATAACAACAATGAGAGATTTCGATATGCGCAGACAACACCGCCGTGACCACCATTTTGGTGGTCATCGCATGATGAAACCCTTGTTGCTCGGCGTGGTGATCATCGCGGCACTTGGGCTGCTGGTGATGTCGTTGTGGAATGCCGTGCTGCCTGCCATCATCGGCGTGAAGGCGATTGGGTTCTGGCAGGCACTTGGGCTGCTGGTATTGTGCCGCATTCTGTTTGGTGGCTTAGGTTTCCGCCCCGGCATGTTTGGTATGGCACGTCGTCGCATGCACGAACGCTGGATGCAGATGACCCCAGAACAGCGCGAAGAGTTTATGCAACACCGCCGTGAACGTTCGCACCGTGGACGCCGCGATCGCTGTGACTGGCATGGCCGTCGCGGTGATGCGCGCTCACCCTCCGACGAAACTCCCGCTAAATCGTCAGACGCAGAGTAAACGCCATGGCGCAGGATTCTCTGCTGATGTCCGCGTTGAACGCCTGTCGGGCAAAATTGAGCGCATTTATTCGCGGCCGCACCTCGATCCGTGAAGATGCCGACGATATCCTGCAGGAAGTGACCTACAAGCTCATGCAGGTTGAGCAACCGGTGGAAAATGTCGCGGCCTGGTTATTCCGTGCCGCACGCAATGAAATGACCGACCGGGCGCGAAAGAAGCGTGAACTGCCGCTAGCCGATATGATGAACGGCGATGAGGAGGCGGATTTTCCCGAAGATGAGCTGGCTGAAACGCTATTTGGCGTGCCGGAAACGCCGGAAGATGAGTATCTCAAAGCACTGCTATGGGAAGAACTGGAGGAAGCCTTAGCGGAACTGCCACTCGCTCAGCGCGAGGTGTTTGAAAAAACAGAGTTGTTGGGTTACAGCTACAACGACCTGTCTGAAGAGAGCGGCGTCAGCGTACAGGCGCTGTTATCACGCAAACATAAAGCGGTGCTTTCTCTGCGTACGCGATTGCGCAGTCTTTATGATGAGCTTACCGCTGAGTAATGAAAACATGGCGTTTTACTGACTGAATCGTAAAAAGAATGGCTGCTACTTACAGTAAATAGCAGCCTATATTTCCAGTTACCACCAGACCGCTTCTTCCCTTGGTTGCACAATGTTCACGGCTTGTCCGATGACCGGTAAAGACAATTTAATTTTTTGCTCACGCGCCAGCGCCGCTATTTGTATCAGGGGGTCATTCCAGTGATGGAAAGCAAGATCGAAGGCCGCGTTATGAATGGGCATTAACCATTTTCCCTTTAAATCCTGAAACGCCCGGATGGTATCCCCTGGCATCATGTGAATATCCGCCCACCGGCTGTCATAAGCCCCATTTTCAAGGCAGGCAACATCAAATGGACCGTATTTATTACCGATTTCTTTAAAGCCCGGAAAATAGCCGGAGTCACCACCAAAAAATAAACGAAATTCATCGGTGATGATGCTCCATGAACACCACAAACGTTTATTGCCGTCAAACAAACCACGTCCGGAAAAGTGCTGCGACGGTGTGGCGACAAAATGCACCTCGCCCACCTCCGTAGATTGCCACCAATCCAGTTGGGTGATCTTCTCCTCAGCCACTCCCCACTTCGCCAGCAAATCGCCGACGCCCAGCGGAGCGAGGAAATAGCGAACACGATCTTTCAACTGCATGATCGTCTGGTAATCCAGATGATCATAATGGTCATGGGATAAAATAATGCCCTCAATAGGCGGTAAATCGCTCAGCTCGATGGGTGCAGCCTGAAAACGCTTTGGCCCGAGCCACTGAAAGGGAGACGCTCGCAGATTAAATACTGGATCAGTAAGCCAATACTTGCCTTTCAATTTGAGCAGCAGCGATGAATGCCCCAGTCGAAACACACTGTTGTCGGCTGCCATGGCGAGCGCCTCGGACGTGATGGGCTGCACAGGTAATTGCTGCTGAGGTACCGTTTCTTTTGGCTTGTTGAACGCCAAATCCCAGAACATCTTCATATATTCGCTGAATTTCAACGGCTGCCGGGGAGCAGCATTGGTGAAACGCTTGCCATCGAACTGTGCGGATTGCGGATAACCCTTGATGGCACTGCGGGAGATGCCTGAACAATTCAACATTGATCTTTTCCTGGCCGGATACGATGGCTCACAATACCGTGTTTTAGTGAACCCTATATGGCATAACGGGCGGTCTGGTCATGATATTCAACCTTCAGATGACTTTTCATTTCCTGAGCGCTAAAGTCACTCTTTTGTTTGATTTTTCGAGGGAAAATGAAACCTTTATTTGTATACGGCACCTTGCAACCAGGTCATTCAAATGCGCATATTCTGGACAGTATCGGTGGAGAGTGGCTGCCCGGAACGGTCAACGGCATCTTCTATGAACGTGGTTGGGGCGCGGCAGCGGATTTTCCCGGCATTGTGCTGGACAACAATGCGGGCCTTGTCAAAGGCTCACTCTTCTTCTCAGAGCATCTGACCGCGCACTGGACAATGCTGGATGAGTTCGAGGAGGGCTATGATCGTGTGGATGTTGAAGTCACCACCCTTGAGGGAGAGAAAATCATCGCGTGGATTTATCAGTTACAACCGCAACAGGCCTGATTTTCCCTGCTCATTTCCAGCCTAAGCAAGCGCAGCGCCCACGATAACTTGCGAGATGAGAATACATCTGGCTACTGTGGCACAGGTATTCTCTGCGGAATTGGTTGCAGCACGCTCGCACTTAATAAGCCAGGCTAGAATGAATGCAAACCGCATCAAGGAGCATTCAGATGAGCAAACTCTGCACCGCCTGCAGTACTTCTTATGAAGATGATCCAGGCATCTCACATTGCAAAATTTGCGAAGACGAGCGGCAGTTTGTGCCTGTCAAAGGGCAGCAATGGCTGGCATTCTCGGCTCTGCGTGCCACACATCAAAATAAATGGCAGCAGCATCTAAAGGGATTATTCAGCCTGCAAACTGTCCCGAGTTTCGCCATCAACCAACGTGCTTTTTTACTGCAAAGCGCGCAGGGGAATATTCTCTGGGACTGCATTGCGAATCTGGATGACGCCACGGAATCATTGATACACGCACTCGGCGGTATTGATGCCATTGCCATTTCTCATCCCCATTACTACAGCACCATGCAAGACTGGGCTGCGGCATTTGATGCACCCATCTATTTGCATGAGGATGATCGGGAATGGATTATGCGCCAGAGCTCGCATATTCATCTCTGGCAAGGTGACGAATTGGATTTACTGCCCGATGTCACGTTATTACGCCTGGGTGGGCATTTTAAAGGAGGCTGTGTACTGCACTGGTCGCAACATGATGGCGTGCTGTTGAGTGGTGATGTTGTGCAAGTGACACCCGGTGCAAATTCCGTGTCATTTATGTGGAGCTATCCCAACATGTTGCCGCTTTCTGCAGCTACGGTGAATACGCTCATTCACCGACTGGATAAGGTCACCTTCTCGCAGATTTATGGCGCTTTTGCCGGTCGGGAAATGACACAGCAGGCACAATCCATTGTCAGACAGGCAGCTGAACGTTATATCCGCTGCCTGCAATAATGACCCGATTAGCCCGGTATTGCCCCGTTTACCTGGTTCTTACAGATGGGAATAACGGGCCATCATCAATAGTTTTGATTGCATCAAGACCCGTAAATTGAACACGCAACGGGGCTTAGCCCGTAGACAAACTTAAGGACTCGTTTCACTGAGGCTGGGGGGCGTGTGCGTTTCGCACAAAAAGATCTATAGGAATTAATGGTGGTGCAGGAAGCTGAAGCGCGGGAACAGGCAATCAGCGATCTGCATGCCTTTATTAAACTCGCGCTTTGAATAATAGAAATTTTTCGATTCAGGACGTGGTCACTGAACTGTCCGATTTGGCGACAAAATAGTTATCGTGTTTTTCAATCGTGACGCCGCGTTCACGCCAGTATGCTGCCATATTGAAAAACGCATCACTGGTTAAATTGAAGCCAATAATAACTGAAGGGTGTTTACCGCTACTCAGAAACGAGTTTAACTGCTCCATATCCAACGCTTTAACAGACTCCATCATCTTCTCCCGATCTATAACAAGATAATCTGCTTCAACAGATTATCTTGTAAGTCTCTTGATGCACAATGCAGTTATATTAATATTACAGTCTGCAAAAAATCCGATGAAGGATTGCGGCCACCCGCTTTAAAACCCGCAGATTCTCTGATTAATGAGATCGATCTCAGCTCTGAAGAGTGCAATTTACCCTTAAAGCGAAACGTAAAACTGTGGGTTTTCTTGATGATTGCTTGCTGGATATATCAACAACGCACAACGTCACTCACCGATATTAATTATTATTTGCTATACATCGGTGCTTTTTAGACCGGACGAAATTTCGACGAACGAACCATTCACGGATGTACAGACGTCCAGACGTATATTATAGTCCGTCTCCTACGTTACTCAGGGACTCGTACTATGAACAAATTACTCGTTACCACCCTTCTCGCCGCTGCGGTTTCACTGCTGAGCGCCTGCGACAACAACAAAGACAATGCCATCAAAGTCGCCATTAACACCGGTCCTGACGAAGCGCTCTGGCAGACCGTTAAACAGGTCGCTCATGATAAATATCATCTGGATGTCGATGTGGTGGCATTTAACGATTATGTACAACCGAACGAAGCCCTGTTCAATAAAGATGTCGATGCCAACGCCTTCCAGAGCCTGCCTTATCTGGAGATGCAGTCGAAAGAGCGTGGCTATAAGTTTGCCGTGGTCACCAACACGTTTGTGTTCCCTATTGCCGGCTATTCCCGCAAGATCAAAGCGCTCGATGCACTGCCAGATGGCGCGACCATCACCATCTCTAACGAAGCAACCACTCTCGGTCGCAGCCTGTTGCTGTTGCAAGCTCAGGGACTGATCAAGGTGAAACCCGAAGCGGGCTTGCTGCCTACCACGCTGGATATCACGGATAATCCGAAGAAACTTAAAATCGTTGAAGTGGATACCCCACAACTGGCCCGCACCCTTGATGATCCGCAGGTATACATCTCCATCATCAATAACAACTTTGCCGCGCTGGTTAACCTCTCCGCGTCGAAGGATGGCATGTTTATGGAAGGCAAAGCGTCGCCGTATGTGAATGCGATTGTGGCGCGCGAAGATAACAAAGACAGCGCAAATGTGCAGAAGCTGAAAGAGGCTTTCCAGTCGCAAGAAGTACTGGATAAAGCAAACGAGATTTACAAAGGCGACATTATCAAGGGTTGGTAATAGCCGCTAAAAAAGCCGCGCAACAGGCGTGTTGCGCGGCTTTTTATTACTTAAAATCCACTGCCATCAATTCAGCGATGGTTGAATCCTGTGTCGAGGTCACGCAGCGGTGCAGGTAATCAGTAAATTTCGAGGAGGGCGGCATGCCTAACTCCAGCAATTTCTCATTGCAGAACACCACGTTGAGTTTGGAGAAATGGCCGTAAAGATTCATGGCGCGCAACACAATCCGCTCATTGCACGGCCCAAATAACGACGCGAAGTTTTTCTTACTTTCGGCCAGTTCGCGATAATTCACTTTCTGATAACTCTCGCCCACGGGCACATTGCCTGAGGCTTTCGCCATCGCTTTATCGATCTCCGCGAAGGTGACACTGCTGTTGAGCCCCGCCGAAATGTGAATAATGCTTTTATCGACGTTTTCAGCGGTCAACAACAGCTCCAGCGCATCTGCACAATAATCCACAGGCACCACATCAATACGATCGTCCAGCTCACACATAAACTTACCCAATGTCAGTGCCATGCGGAACACCCAGAAAATACTCGGCGATGGCGTGCAGCCATGATCGGAATGGCCCACAACAATAGAGGGACGCGCAATAACCAGCGGCAGTTCGGGCAACATCTCGCTCATCATTTTTTCCACCGTGGCTTTACTCCAGGTGTACTCAACAATGTGCTGATCGCGCAGCGTATTCAGTTCGCTCTCGGTCACCAGGGTGTTAGCTTCCGGCGCACAAGACATTGCCGTTCCGACATGAATAAAGCGCTTAAGTCCGCTGACCTGATTCATACGACTCGCGAAGGTGAAAGTTCCTTCAACGTTAACTTTCCAGATGTAAGGATTCGCCCCAAACGAAGCCACAGCCGCACAGTTGAGCACATGTGTAACGCTATCCAGACGCGGGTCGGCAGTAAACCGCTCTGGTTCCGCGAGATCGCCAATAAGAATGTTATCTGTGGTCAGTGTATCCAACAGATTTTGTGCCACGCCAAATTTAGCCAGATTGGATTGCAACCGACTCAGTCCTTCGGCGGGTGAATCACCGCGAACCAGCAGTAACAGTCGATTATTCTCGCTTTTCTTCAATAAGTTAACCGTTACTGCTCCGCCTAAAAATCCGGTTGCGCCAGTAATTAAAATCGTATTCATAGTATTCAGCTATCAGTTGGTTTCTGGACGAAAACGGTCCATTGAGCGTGGCTTCGAATGTATGCCAGCGAAGATAAATGGCGGATAAATGCGATCTGCACAAGGTGAGGGAAAAAGCGGTCCAGTTAGCTTTCGTTTATCTCTGATAACCATCCGTCATTTTATTTCTCACCGTTCGTCTATTCTGAGATTAAAAAACCGACGCGATATAAAAATGTCGTAAAAATTTCGCTACCAGGCGTAAAAATGCAGGTCACAAAACCACCACCCGCTATTAACCGTTCGGGTAAACAGGTATGTTCGCCGTCATAGACACAGCCATCGCCGTTCCACGCTGATAAGAAACAGGAAATATATGAGTCAGACCGAGAAACAGTCTCTGCCTGCTGGCATGTTGGCCGCCGCAGGGATCGTGTTTGGTGATATCGGTACCAGCCCGCTTTACACCCTGAAAGAGTGCCTGTCGATCTTACCGGATGGATCAATCTCAACCACTGCCGTGATGGGTTTTCTGTCACTGATTTTCTGGGCGTTAACCCTGATCGTTACCCTGAAATATGTCTGCTTTGTCATGCGTGCCGACCATGATGGTGAAGGCGGTATTTTAACGCTGATGTCACTGGCGCGTCGTAACGTCGGTCCGAAGATTGGTCACATCATTATTCTGGCCGGTTTGACGGGTGGCGCCTTCTTTTACGGTGATGGCATCATCACGCCGGCGATTTCGGTGCTCTCTGCCATTGAAGGGATTGAGGTGGTATCACCCCAACTCGACAAATACGTGGTCCCACTGGCGGTACTCATACTCACGCTGTTGTTCTTCATCCAGAAACACGGTACGGAAAAAGTCAGTAAAGTATTTGGGCCGGTGATGTTTGTTTGGTTCGTCTCGATTGGTTTACTGGGTATTCGCGGGATTGCGCTCAATCCCACGGTCTTGCAGGCGCTGAATCCCAGCTACGCGCTGACCTTTTTGCTGACTCATGAAGCGCTCGCCTTTGCCGCGATGGGTATGGTGGTACTGGCCGTTACCGGTGCTGAGGCGCTGTATGCGGATATGGGACATCTCGGCAAAGCGCCGATCCGCCTGGCGTGGCTGGTGATTGCCATGCCTGCCCTGGTGCTCAATTACTTTGGCCAGGGTGCACTGGTGATTGCGGATGCGAAGACGATCAATAACCCGTTCTTCAACCTCGCGCCGGGCTGGGGGCAAATTCCCCTGATAGTGCTGTCAACGCTCGCCACGGTGATCGCAGCCCAGTCGGTCATTACCGGCGTTTACACCCTGACGCATCAAGCGATTCGTCAGGGGTTTCTGCCACCCATGCGCATTGTGTTCACCTCCCATACTGAATCTGGCCAGATCTACATTCCGGTGGTGAACTGGCTGTTGTTTGTGGCGGTTACCGTGATTGTGCTGGCATTCCGTCAGTCCTCGGCCCTCTCCTCCGCTTACGGTATCGTGGTGACCGGCACCATGGTGATCACCGCCTGTCTGGCCGGCGTGGTGGCGCTGCGTAACTGGAAATGGCCACTGCCGCTGGCGGTGATTTTCCTGCTATGTATGCTGAGCATTGACGTGCCGCTGTTTGCGGCGAACCTGATGAAACTGCTGTCAGGTGGTTGGGTTCCGGTACTGATGGCGCTGACCATGATGGGGTTGATGCTGATCTGGAGCACCGAGCGTAATCGGTTAATCAAAAAATTGAACAACGATCCGGAAAGCCTGCAGGCGCTGGTGAGATCACTGGAAACCAATCCGCCCAGTCGTGTAGCGGGTACTGCCATCTTCCTGGCGCGTAAAGAGTTTGAGATTCCACAGGCGCTGCTGCATAACCTCAAGCATAACCGGGTGCTGCATAAGCGCGTGGTGTTGCTGAACATCCGCACCACAGATACGCCACGCGTGCACAATCAGAAGCGCATCACCATCACCCAACTTTCGCCGTCCTTTTGGCAGGTAACCGCGGCATACGGCTGGCGAGAAGTCCCTTCAATGGCGGAGGTTTTACACCTGTGCGGACTGGAAGGTTTTGGCTGCACGCTGAATGAAGCGTCTTTCTTTACCTCACACGACACCCTGGTGATGAAAAAACGCCGCGGACTGGCAAGAATAAAAGGCGGCATCTTTCACTTCTGCCAACGCAATGCGCTGCGTGCGCATGAGCAATTTAATATTCCCCCCAATCGCGTTATCGAACTGGGTGGACAACGCGAGTTTTAACAAAATGGGGCGTGCATGACGCCCCAATCAACTTATTGCCCTGCCACAAATGTAACCAGATGAAAGAATATTCCCGAAAGTTTAACGGAGTTGTGGCTGAACTTTTCTTAACAACTAATTAGCAATTAAAGCTAAAACGCATAACCTCAAAAGGTGTTTATTAAGCCTACCGGCACTCATTACCTGCCGTGCGCAACTGTCGGAATGTATAAAATCACCATCAACAATAAAATGCATAGCTTCGAAATCGGCTCAGCAGTTATTTTGAGGAGTAAGACCATGAAAGAACTTATTAATGACGTTATCTCTATTTTCACACCGCAAAATGTTAAACCCGTTTTAGTCCGTGCGGATTTGACCCATCGTGAATTATCATCGATTCATCCTGTGGGCTTTACTTCCGTGAGCTGGGCCACTTCGATGGAAGAACTGACTGATGCGATTGTGAAAAAAACGCTCGCTGCAGGGGCCGTGGGTTATCACATCACTGATGTTGAATCCCATGAGCCGGGCCACGATGGTCAGCATGTAATGGCGGCTACCGCAACCCTGTACCATATCAATAGCAAAGTGGCGTACGGCTGATGTTAACCCCCCCTTCGCTGTTGTATTTAAGCCTGCCACTCTTGTGACAGGCTTTTATCTGCAAAGTATTCGGCGAGAAAATCAATAAACACTTTCATGCGCGGCGATTCCGATGTCCGTTGCGTATACACCGCCCAGATATTCGCCTGCTGATACCACTGCGGTAAAACATGGACCAATTCGCCAGTGCTGAGATAAGGCGCCACATCCCATGCCGAGCGGAGCGCAATCCCGTGTGACTTCAACGCCCAGTTTAAAATGACCTTGCCACTGTTTGACGAATAACGGCTATTCAGTCGGCATAATACCTGTTGCTTACCGTCAGTCAGCGCCCAATTGCCGAATGAATTGTTCTTTTCATTGATGATAAGGCAGCTGTGGTCAATTAATTCATCCAGCGAATTGACCGCCCCAGCGCGCGCTAAATATTCAGGGGATGCGCAAAGAATACGCCGATTAACGGCCAGTTTACGCGCGATGTAAGAGTGATTCAGATTATCGCCAACCTGTATATCCACATCGGTGCCGGATTGCATCAAATCAATCTCACGATCGCTTAAAATGAGTTTGATATTTAAAGATGGATGCTGAGAAATAAAGGCTGAAATGGCATCAGATAAATACGCCTGACCAAATCCCAGCGAACAGCCAACGGTCAACTCACCGGTTAATTCGCCGCGCCACTGCTGAAAATTATTCAGAAACGCATCCATTTCCTGTACCACTAGCAGCGCCCCCTCCAGCGCTTTCTCACCTTCTGGCGTCAGGCGCATCACCCGATTGGTGCGGAAGAAAAGCCGGGTGTCGAGCTGTTTCTCAAGAATGGCGATACGTTTGCTGATATACGATGGAGACTGGCCCAGCTCCACGGCAGCGCGACCAAAACCACCATGACGCGCCACGCTGATAAACACATAGAGATCTTCGACAGAGGGCCAGCCCTGTAGCGGTTTCTGAACGTTTTTCCCGGCAAGCAAGAGCTTCATACTATTACGCAGTTAGCCAACATCGAGCGGTTATAACACAGAATCGAGAAAGCCCTGAAGCTGTGCTAAAAATACCGCCGGGACTTCTTCCTGTGGGGAATGCCCACAAGGCAGTGCCTTGCCCTGCACATTGATGGCCTTCTCCTGCCAGGTTTCAACCACATCGTATAGCTGACCGACCGTGCCCTTTTCCCCCCACAGCAATTGAAGCGGACAAACGATGCGTTTGTCGCTGTCCTCTGCATCGTGCTCTAAATCCACCGTGGCGGCCGCGCGGTAATCTTCGCAGACGGCGTGGATCATCTCGGGTTGCTGATAGCAGCGCAAATAATCATTGAATACCGCTTCTGAAGTCGCCCCCGCTGTCTTGAGTTGACCGTCAATATGTTTTCGCAGGAAGAAGGCCGGATCGTGGCCGATCATTGTCTCCGGCAGTGGGTAAGGCTGGATCAGAAAGAACCACCAAAAATAGCGCGTAGCAAACGCCTTATCGGTCTGCGCATACATGGTGGCAGTCGGGGCGATATCGACGAAAGTGCCGCAAGCCACTTTCTCCGGATGGTCAAGCGCCAGACGATGTCCGACCCGAGCACCGCGATCGTGTCCGACAAACGCGACACGCGAAAGACCCAGTGCATCAATCAACTGGCTGATATCTTCAGCCATGGCGCGTTTTGAATAGGCCAGATGGCGTTCGTCGCTGGCGGGTTTGTCGCTGTCGCCGTAGCCGCGCAGATCAGGCAGGATCACCTGATACTTCTCTGCCAGCTGCGGAGCGATTTTCCGCCACGCCAGATGGTTTTGTGGATGCCCGTGCAGCATCAGCAACGGCGGTCCTTCGCCCCCGATTGCCACGCGCAGTGTGATACCGTTGTCCAGCGTGACCGCTTTCAAGGCAAATCCGTCGATAAACGGCGATGCGCCGCAATCCTTGATGTCACTCATGCTGTTTGTCCTTTAACCCGCTGCAGCCAGGGGCGCTGAGCAAAGTGCCGATGTTCAAACTGCGTAATGTCAGTCTCGTATTGGAGCGTCCAGTCTACCGCGCTGCCGCCACCCATTAACATCTCACGTTTGAGCGCGCTGACCTCAAAATGCAACACCTGCTGATTGAAGGTGAGGGTCTTATATTCCAGAGAAACCGTAATCTGGTTGTGTTCTGCATCAGCGGTAGCAGCGCTGAGCTGCTGATACGCCTCCTCACTTAGCGTTAGCGTCAATACGCCGTTGCGCTGGCAGTTATCGTCAAAGATGCCGGCAAAACTGGTGCCGATGATGGCGCGAATGCCCAGCTGATTGAGTCCCCACACCGCATGTTCGCGACTGGAACCACAGCCAAAGTTGGGTCCCACCAGCAAGAATGTCGCGTTCTTTCCGGCAGGCTGGTTGAGGATAAACGCGGGATTCGCACTGCCGTCGGGCAAAAATCGCAGGTCAAAGAACACGCCCCGATCCAAACCCTGGCGATCGATGCCTTTCAGAAACTGCTTTGGCATGATCACATCCGTATCAATGTTGGCCGCCGGTAAATGGGCAATGCGTCCGGTGATGCTGTGAAAAGCGTCCATATTAAACCTCTGCTGTCGTGAAGTTGCGTACATCGACCAGATGACCGGCCACTGCAGCGGCGGCGACCATCGCCGGGCTCATTAAATGGGTTCGTGCTCCTGCACCCTGGCGGCCCGCAAAATTGCGGTTGGTTCCTGAAGCACAGCGATCGCCGGGTTCCAGGACATCTTCATTCATTGCCAGGCACATTGAGCACCCCGACTGCCGCCACTCAAAACCTGCATTGATAAAAATGTCGGCTAAGCCTTCAGCCTCTGCTTGCTGACGCACCTGCGTGGAGCCTGGCACGATGATCCCGCGCACGTGTCGGGCGATTTTGCGCTCGCCAATCACCGCTGCTGCAGCGCGCAAATCTTCGATTCTGCCGTTGGTACAGGAGCCAATAAACGCATGGGTGATGGCGATGTCAGACAAGCGCATACCGGGTTCCAGCCCCATATATTTCAGTGCGACTTGTATTGCCTGCTGTTTAATCAAATCGGGTTCGTATTGCGGATCAGGTACACAGCCGCCAATAGCACAGGTCTGATCCGGGCTGATGCCCCAGGTCACTTTAGGTTCAAGGTCGCTGCAATCCAGCTCAATCGCACGGTCGAATTTGGCCCCGTCATCACTGCGCAAAGTCATCCATTCGGCCTTTGCCTGCTCCCACAATACGCCTGTTGGCATTTGCGGTTTGCCCTGGATATAGGCGAAGACCTTCTCATCTGGCGCAATGATCGCTCCACGCGCACCGGCTTCCACCGCCATATTGCATAGCGTCATGCGCCCTTCCATACTCAGCGCGTCAATCGCCAGGCCGTCAAACTCGATGGCATAACCGGTTGCCCCTGAGGCGCCAATATCTTCAATCAACGCCAGAATGATGTCTTTAGCCGAACAGCCATAAGGCAGCTCACCCGTTACCGTGACGCGCATGGTTTTCAGCGTGCGATAAATCAGAGTTTGCGTAGCGAGAAGATGTTCAATTTCTGACGTTCCGATGCCGAAACCCAACGCACCAAATGCGCCATAGGTGGTGGTGTGGCTGTCACCGGCGGCAATCACCATACCGGGCATGACCAGCCCCTGCTCATGCGCAACCACATGCTCGATGCCCTGGCGCGGGTCCATGACATCAAACAGTTCGATGCCAAAATGGGCGGCATTTTGACGGAAGTAATCCACCTGCAGCTGCCCGCCGGCATCGGTCATCGCATCGTCACGCTCAGGACGCGTGGGATTTACGTGATCGACATTGAGTAAGATAGTCGCCGGATGACGTACCGGGCGATGATGTTCACGCAGCCCGCTAAAGGCCTGCGGGCTGGTGTATTCGTTGAGTATTGATCGATCAATATAGAGCAACACATGCCCTTCATCGTCTAACTGACGTACCACATGCTGATCGATCAGTTTTTCATACAGTGTTTTGTTAGCCATGCGATTGCCCACATAAAAGTATCAACAAGTCATTAGAGACTCTAGGGTAATACAGTTGTGGTTAAGACTATGAACACAGTACGTGAAGTGATGGTTTATGAAGTGTGTTTAATGGGCGACTTCACAGCCGCCGATAGAAGTATGACGCTACTGCAAGCGTTCGAAGCGATAAGGTGCGGGATCGATAAGCGGCGTATGCCCGGTCACCAAATCTGCGGCTAACTGCCCGGCTGCGGGTGATGTCCCGAAACCATGCCCTGAAAAGCCCGTCGCCAAAGTTAGCCCAGGTATCGATGCCACTGGGCCAATCACCGGGTTCGAATCCGGGGTAACATCTATCACGCCAGCCCATGACTCCGCCATCTCCGCCTGCTGGAACACCGGCCACGCCGCGCGCAGGTTGCGCATCGCTTCCTGGTTCAGTGCCGGATTGGCAAGAGGGTCCAGCGTGCGGACCTGCTCAAAGAGTGAACGCCGATCGTTGCGCCAGCGACGTGCCAGTGCAAGATCCTTCACAAAGTATTTGCCCAGCGAAATCCGCAGGTTGTCACGCGCCTGCCGTAGCTGAGGCATATAACGTGTGCCGATCAATAGATGATCAAGCGTTATTGGCGCATCCAGCGCACCGCGTTGAGTGATGATAAAGCCACCGTCCTGGTGTTTTCGGAATGAGAAGTCAGGAGCGCCCACCGCTATATTGGCCGGTCCTTCCAGCGGTTTGGTACGCATCACCGAACAAATCAGCGGCAGCGTCGGCAGATTAATACCGTGATTGCCAAGGAAACGACGCGACCAGGCACCTGCCGCCAGCAACACCTGGTCACAACGAATCTCACCGCGTTCGGTCATCACACCACTGACCTTGCCGTTGCTGGTGACCAGGCCACGCACCGCACAGTGATCCATGATAATCGCCCCCCTGGCGATGGCGGCATTCGCCATCGCGCTGGCCGCCAGCGTGGGTTCGGCCCGCCCGTCAGAAGCAGTGTAAATCCCGCCTGCCCATTTCTCCACGCCGCCAGGCACCTGAGCCGCAATCTGCGCGTGGCTCAGTAAGCGCGTATCCAATCCCGCAGTGCTAACCCCGCTTAACCATTTTTCATGCAGTGACATCTGCTGCTCGTTGCGTGCCACAAACATAATGCCAGCCTGACGATAGCCTACATCGCTGCCAACCCGCGCGGCCATCCCCGCCCACAAGCGGTCAGCGGCCTGCGCCAGCGGAATATCCTCCAGCGCACGGCTGGTTTTACGGATCCAGCCGAGATTGCGGGAAGACTGCTCGCCCGCAATCCGCCCTTTTTCCAATACCACCACCGGAATATTGCGCTCCGCCAGCGTCAGTGCGGCGGTCAACCCTACAATCCCGCCGCCAATAACGACCACCGTGGTGGTATCCGGCAACGTTGGCGAAGGCGTAACCGGAGAAATAACAGGTGCCATATCGCGTCTCCTGCCCTTACAGGGCCACGGTGATTTCCTGAACCTGAGCGTTACCGGCCCCGCGATAGGCCGTAACTTCCAGTTCAACTTTATAAACGGTCGATCCCAGCGGCGGGCAGGTCACTGTTGAGGCGGGATTAACCCCACGGAACTTCTCACCAATGATCGCCATCACTGCAGGCACATCCGCCGGATCCTGAATAAACACGCGCGAGCACACCACATCCTGTAATGAGGCATCGACGGCTGCCAGTGCGGCTTCGATATTGGCAAACACCTGCAAAGTCTGCTCGCGCAGGTCTTCGGGAATTTCTTTGGTTTGTGGGTTGCGACCGGCGGTGTTCGAGACATAAATCCAGTTATCCACGGCCACGATGCGCGAATAACTCGCCTGCTCTTCAAATTTCGAACCGGTTTTCACTTTAATGATATTGGTCATGATGTTTTCTCTGTTAATCAGTGGATTAGCTTAAAACCGGTGATTCCCACAGGTTGAGTTTGATGCCAATGCCTTTTTCCAGCGCATTGCGATACAACACCGTGCCCCAGGCCACATCTTCCACCGGCATACCACCGACAGACATGATGATGATCTCGCTATCGTTTTGGCGGCCTGGCGCTTCGCCGGCGACGATCTTGCCGATATCTTCCAGCTGCTCCGCCTGCAGCTGCCCTTCAGCGACCATATCCATAAAGCGCACACCGATAATCGGCACGCAGCGATGCGCAGGCTTGGGAACTTCATCAAACCAGGCATGATAGAGTCCGGTGTTATCCAGCACCTTACGCACATCCGACTGCTCCATGCCTTCATCGATATTGCACAGCGCAGGCATGGCGAGGAACGCGCCAGCTTTCACCCATTCACGTTTCACCAGCGGATAAGTGGCGGGATCACCGACTTCACCTGAGCTGCAATAAGTGACAATGTCACTATCGCGCACTACCGCTTCCAGCGAGTCGACAATTTCTATCTGCTTAATTTGCGGATAGGTCTCCTGCACCCAGGTAATGAAGTTATCGAGGCTGCGCTGGCCGCGTCCTTTGACTTTGATGGTGTCGATGTGTGGGCACACAGCAATAAATGCCGCTACAGCGGTTTTTCCCATCACGCCCGGTCCGAGCAAACCGATCACACGAGAATCCTTTCGCGCCAGATGACGTGCGCCGACGCCCGGCACCGCCCCGGTGCGATACGCCGACAGCAGATTGGCTGACATATGCGCCAGCGGCGCGCCGGTATCCGCATCATTGAGGGTGAACATCAGAATCGAGCGTGGCAGCCCTTTCTCACGGTTGGCGATGTTGGAGCCATACCACTTAACCCCAGCCGTGCCGAAATTGCCGCCAAGGTAGGCAGGCATCGCCATCATGCGGCGATCGGCAGTGGGTTTTGGCATCGTCGGGAACGGCGAATTTTCCGGAAAGGTCACCATCGCGCCGTGAGAATCATTGTTGGATCCGGCCATGCGATAGTCGCCGTGATACAACAGGCCAAACATCTCTTCCATGGTATCGACACAGGCGGCCATATCGGTCACGCCCGCACGAATCATGTCTTGCTCCGACAGGTAAATAAAATCAATCCGGGTTGAATCACTCATAAGTCGCCTCATCAATCAGTCTTTTGGTCTATTTCCCGCCGTGGCGAGCGCTGCCATAAATAGCGATTTCACTGGCTAAAACCGTCTTAGGTGTCGATGGTCTTCGCTGGGTGAAATAGAAATAGCGCGTCAGTTGTCGAGCTGTATTGAATATTTGCGACATGACGAAATTCGTGCGTGGCACAGCCCTTGCATCACACAGACAGTAAATAGCCCGCAGCGGAGCCCGCCATGACACAATTGCCCCTCTATCGCCACAGTGGATTTCAACCTGAGCAGCCATGGTTTGTGCTGAACGCCGCGCAGCATTACTCGCTGATTGCGTCAGACAACCCGGCTATTTCCCATTTTTATAGTTTTGATGTGGCGCAGAGTGCCAGCATGACGCTGGCGATTCCCGACGGCTGCGTAGATATTGTGTTTGATTGCGATGCGCAGCGTCCTGCTGCACGCGTGTGTGGCACCACGCTGGAGGCGCGCGGTGCCGATATGCAGCATAACCACCACTATTTTGGTGTGCGCTTCGCACCGGGCATCATTCCTGATTTCCTCGATGTGATGGCAGAAGAGATTCCCGATCGTGAGTTTAATTTCCTCGATGTGGTGCCGGATGCACGGTTAGCCTTTGAACAAATCGTGCAGACGCGCGATTTTTCGCGGCAGATTGCTTTGTTCAACGCCAGTTTCACGCCGCGCCTGGTGCGCAAAGCTTCCGCCGTCACATCCTTGATCATCCACACCATGCGCCAGCAGAAAGGCAACATTCGCATTGATCAACTGGAAGCGCTGACTGGCTACACCTGCCGCACTATCCAGCGCCAGTTTCGCCAGGATACCGGGATGTCACCCAAGGCTTTTAGCCGCATTTTGCGCTGCCAGTCGGCGCTGGGCAGCATTCACTTACAGCAGGAAGTATCGTTTAGCGATCTGGCCTTTGATCTTGGATTTAGCGATCAGTCGCACTTCCTGCGCGAGTTTAAAAAGTTTGTCAGCACCACGCCCTGTGATTATCAGCGGCGTATTTCGCATGATGCCTATTTCCATCGTTTGCGTTTCCACTGAGCACTAAAAGGGTGCAGCGTTGCACTATGACGCTGTCCGATTTTTTCTATCCGCCAGATGCTCAGCTGAGAAATGATGCCGCTATGTTACCTGCCTCAGGCGGCACAGATTGCCTGAGAACTTTCTCTTAGCGGTTGAGGGCTTTGGCGATGAATACGGATTCCGGCTTACGCAAAAATACGTTGGGTTTGTTTTCTCTGGTCTTTTTTGTCGTCGCGGCAGCCTCGCCGCTGACAGGCGTGGTGGGCGGCTTGCCGGTGGCGATTATTTCTGGCAACGGCGGTGGCATTCCGGTGTTTTATATTCTCTCGTGTATTATTTTGATGTTATTCGCCGTGGGCTTTATTGCCATGAGCCGTCATGTCAATAATGCGGGGGCCTTTTATACCTATATCTCTAAAGGAATGGGCGAAAACTGGGGCGCTTCCGCGTCAGTATTAGCGTTGATGGCGTATATCTCTATTCAGATTGCCATCGTGGCAATGCTGGGATTCTTCACGCAGTTATTTATTGAAGAGCACTTTTCTGCCCATATTCCCTGGTGGGCATTGAGCATGCTATTTGTGATGGTATGCTGGGTATTGAGCATTAAACGCGTCGAAGTCGGTGGAAAATTACTCGGCATATTAATGCTGGCGGAAGTGGCTATTGTGTTACTCACCGACGTGATGCTGTTAATCAAAAAAGTCGGTCCTTATAGCTTCCAATCGTTCGAGCCGTCGGTGTTTATGCAGGGTAACCTCGGCATCGCCTTTATTTTCACCATCGCCGCTTTTATCGGTTTTGAATCTACCGCCATATATGCGGAAGAGTGCCGTGACCCACATAAAACTGTGCCGCGTGCCACAGTATGTGCCTTGTTACTGATCACGGCATTTTTCTGTTTCACCAGCTGGTCACTGGTGCAGGCATACGGTTTTGATCAGATTGTCGCGATTGCCAGCAAAGATCCCGGTAATTTCGTGTTTAATATTACCCGGCAATATGTTGGAGAGTGGGCCGTAGAAACCATGTCGGTATTGCTGATCACCAGTTTGTTTGCGGCGGCGCTGGCGTTTCATAACAATATTTCACGTTATCTGTTTAGCATTAGCCGCGATGGTTTGATCTGGAAAGAGTTGTGCAAAACTCATCCCACCAATGGCACGCCACATAATGCCAGCCACGTTCACAGCGTGATCATGCTGATGCTACTGGCAGGTATGGGCAGCGCGGGATTGGACCCGATGGTGCACATCTTTGCTATCGGTTCTGCCGTCGCCACACTGTGTATTTTGATTTTACAACTGGGCGTTTCCGCTGCCGTGATACTGTTCTTCCGTCGGATGGAGAATAGCGAAAATCCATTCACCGTATTCTGGGCACCGTTACTGTCAATGGTGTGCATGAGCGTGACGATTATTTTGGTGGTCAATAATCTGCAATCCTTAAGCGGCAGTGATTCCAGCGTGGTGAAGATGATTCCCTGGTTCATTGCTGGCTGCGCCTTGATGGGATACGGCATGTCGCTGAAACGCAGTTTTAAAGTTCGCGCTTAGTCATCGTTGCGGTGCGCAGCAATGCGCACCCAGTTAGCGAGTAAATATTTAACCTGGCGTTATGGTGTTTTATTTGACCTAAGTCGCGATGCTCGCTATAAAGAATAACCGCGCAGTACTCACGGATATATCTCCCTACCTTTCGCATTCATTGCTTAAATTCCCGCCACATTGGTTTTATGTAAGTTAAGTAATTAACACCAATACTTTATTAACTAAAAACAAGTTAATCTTTTCGTAACAATCTTTTAATTTGCAAACCGAAATTTTAACGTTCACCTGCAAAGTACAAAGATCAGGATCAGAATGACTCACTCTAAAAAAATCGTGTCTGCCCTTTCACTGGCAGCGCTGCTTGTTTCTTCAGTGGTCCACGCTGAAAACGCACCAGAAAAAACCGATGTTCTGTTGATTGGCGGCGGCGTCATGAGCGCCTCACTGGGAACCTGGCTACAGGAACTGCAACCAGGCTGGAAGCAGCTGATGGTTGAGCGTCTGGATGGCGTCGCACTGGAATCGTCTAACGGCTGGAACAACGCCGGTACCGGTCACTCTGCGAACATGGAACTGAACTACACGCCAGAGCGTGCAGACGGTTCAATCGACGTGAGCAAGGCGCTGGAAATTAACGAAGCTTTCATGATTTCCCGTCAGTTCTGGACCTCTCAGGTACAGCGCGGCGTAATGCATGACCCGCGTTCATTCATCAACTCCACCCCACACATGAGCTTTGTCTGGGGCGATAAAAACGTTGAGTATCTGACTAAGCGTTACGATGCACTGCAGAAAACCACCCTGTTCCAGGGCATGAAGTTCTCTACCGATCACAAGCAGATTGAGCAGTGGGCTCCGCTGGTGATGGAAGGTCGCGATCCTAATCAGAAAGTGGCAGCCACCTGGACGCCAGTGGGTACTGACGTTAACTACGGTGAAATCACCCGTCAGTTGATTGGAAGCCTGAAGAAAGATCAGAACTTCAAATTAGAAACCTCTTCAGAAGTTACTGATTTCAAACGTAACAGCGATAATTCATGGCACGTCACCATCAAAGATGTGAAGAGCGGTGAGAACCGTTCGGTTGACGCGAAATATGTGTTTATCGGTGCAGGCGGCGCGGCCATCAAACTGCTGCAGAAAACCGGTATTCCTGAAGCGGATAACTACGGCGGCTTCCCGGTCGGTGGTTCGTTCCTGATGACCGAGAATCCAGAAGTGACCAGTCGTCACCTGGAAAAAGTGTACGGCCAGGCTTCAGTCGGTGCGCCACCGATGTCTGTTCCACACATCGATGCCCGTAATCTGGACGGTAAACGCGTGGTGCTGTTTGGGCCGTTCGCGACCTTCTCCACCAAATACCTGAAAAATGGCTCACTGTTCGATCTGTTAAGCGCTACTACCACCAGCAATATCATGCCGATGACTCACGTCGGTATCGATAACTTTGACCTGGTGAAGTACCTGATTGGTCAGGTGATGCTGAACGACGACGATCGTTTTGCCGCGCTGAAAGAGTACTACCCGAACGCACGTAAAGAAGACTGGAAACTGATCCAGGCGGGTCAACGCGTACAGATCATCAAGAAAGATGCGGATAAAGGCGGCGTGCTGAAACTCGGCACCGAAATCGTGACCGATCAGCAGAAAACCGTGGCGGCCCTGTTGGGTGCATCACCAGGTGCTTCAACTGCTGCGCCAATCACCCTCGACGTGATGAAGAAGTTGTTCCCGGAGCAGTTCGCTTCTCCTGAGTGGCAAGAGAAGATTCGCGGCATTATCCCAAGCTTCGGCCAGAAACTGAACGGCAACACCGCACTGACTCAGCAGGTCTGGGACAACACCGCTGCTACGCTGCAGTTGACCAAACCACCGGTCATCAACATGGGTGATCAGTCCGTTGCCCCTACGCAGGCTAAGCCTCGCGCAGAATCCGCTAAGCAGGATATGGCGCTGTAATTCTCCCTCGCGCTAATGAAGAAAGCCGGACAATGTCCGGCTTTCTTGTGTCTGGAATAAGGTCAAATCGCATAGCAGACACTCAACCTTCTGCGTGCTAAAATTGGGTATCATTGAATGAGGCAAAGACATGAATAAATCTGCATCATTAAGTGTTGCTAATCAGGTACGTGAACTGGCTAAATTTCACCAAGTAACGGCTGACCGTGATGGTATGAGTCGCATGGCTGTTGCAATTACTCGCCTGGCCGATGACATCGTAGAACTTGATGTCATCGAACAACTTCTGGTTAATCTGAAGAAAAAAGGCATTTTAACCAAGGCAGAAACGCTGGAGATGCAAGGCGACTATCTGCGTGAGAAAAGACAAATTAAACAGAATTTTTTGCATGATTTTTGATCCTTTCGGCGACTATGAAACAGCGGGTTATTTACAGAATGCCTTACATTTAAAAGATACTGATGAAGTTAAAGCTTCTGAACATCTTTCATTCGAACTGAGTCTGGAAGATGCGCTGCTGTACCTATCAACGCTAAAACACGTAAAATATTCTTCCATACTTAAAGTTCACGAAATTCTTTTCGGTGACTTCTATCACTGGGCAGGAAAAGACCGAGACGAGTTAGTTCCTCACCTATCGATCTTTAAAGGCGCGCGTGAAGACGAACACTTTACGGTATTTGAATATCCACATCTTATTCAGCGTGCAGTGGAGTATGCGCTTAAGCTTGCCAGTGACAGGGACAAATTTCGTCAAAAGCCAGGAGAAGTGATGGGGCAGCCTGGCTTTTGCTCACCCTTTTCTTGATGGTAACGGACGTACAATTTTGCTAACTTTCATGGAAATAAGTTTCCGTGCAGGTTTTTCTGTCGACTGGTCTAAAACAAAAAAAGACGATTACCTTCGCACATTGAGTAGAGAAATTCGTGAACCAGGAAAAGGACATCTGGATCGTTATCTCCAACCGTTCATTATCGAGATTCATAGCAGGGACGAATGGCCTTTAACCATCGGTAGTATTAAAGGCCTGGATGGATTGGATAAAGGGCAAATCAATTATAGCGACATTGACGATCCGTTAGTCAGGAAACATTATAAAAGCTACCAGTCACAACATTTAGATAATAAATCTTAATGGCTGTTATTCATCCCCCAAACCAGTGCCTGTCTTGCATGGGCAATACGCGGTTGGCGCAGAGCGCTGGGTAACCAGATAAGGTGATAACGAATTTCCGTATCCCCCACCGGCGCGTCCAGCACCACCAACTCCCCTTGCGCGATTTGCGCCTGACATAAAAATGCCGGTATCACCGACCAGCCAAATCCGCCGCAGAGTAAACTTCGCAAACCACGTAAATCCTGCCCAACTACCGCAGGTAACAGCGTCTGGTATTTAATGCGATTTTTATCCAGCCAATGATCAATTAATGACAGTTTCAGGTCATAAGCCAGCAGAGGTTCTTTAATCAAATCCGCGGAAAAATCTGCGCTGTTGTGTAAGCGAGCCGCCACGGCCGGTGCAGCCACAGCAACCACACGGTCCTGAAAAATCACTTCCCCCTTTAAACGTGGATCGGTCACCGGATGTGCCGTCACGCCGAGATCACAATGCCCTTCAATCACCATCTGCGCAACGAGCGGACCATCACCGCTGTGCATATGCACGCGAATGCCGCTTTCAAGCAGTGGCAGCAATTCAGCCGATAATTTCTCCGCCATAAAATCAGCATGTCCAATGATCTGCAACGTTCCACTCACATCCATCGATCGGGCACGCGCCGATGATAAAGCGGACTCTGCGGTATCCAGAGAGTTGCCTATATCAGCGGCCAAATCGTCGGCAGCGGCCGTTGGCATCACGCCATGGGCCTGACGCTCAAACAGCGGTCGACCCACTGCGACTTCCAGGCCGCTAATGTGTTGCGAAACCGCAGGCTGCGTCAGATTCAGTGCGCGCGCCGCACCGGAAATTGAGCGCTGGCGATACACTTCCATAAACGTTCGTAAGCGAACCAGTGACATAGTGCCCCATAAATTATTTTATACCCCTGCCAAAATAGCCTTGTTAGCCGTCAAATACCAGCGCGAGTAAGCTGCCCACATCTTGAAAAGCACGGGAAAAAATCATGTCACTTCAGCAAGAATTACTGCATGTGCTGCACACAATGAAACAGGCTCATCTGCAGAACGAACCTGCTAGCGCCGAACTTCGCCGCGATCGCTTATTACGCAGCGTGGCATTAATTCGCGAGAATCATGCCGCGTTTACTGCGGCCATCAGCGCCGATTTTGGTCATCGCAGTGCCTATCAAACCCAGGCGGCCGACCTGATGACCACCATCAATATGTTGCAGCACTCCGCTGAACATCTGGATCAGTGGATGCAGCCGGAGATCGCCGAAGTCCCGGTTGCGGGTATGCAGGCGCGCATCGAACCACAACCCTTAGGCGTAGTCGGCATTATCAGCCCATGGAACTTCCCGATTAACCTGGCATTTGGCCCGCTGGCCGGTGTGTTTGCTGCGGGCAACACTGCGATGCTTAAACCCTCTGAGCTGACACCCCACACCTCCGCATTACTGGCGGAGTTAGTGCCGCGTTACTTCGCCGCCGATGAACTCAGCGTGGTTCTGGGTGACGCCAGCGTGGGACAAGCGTTTAGCGCTCTGCCATTCGACCATCTGGTCTTCACCGGCAGCACCGCCGTCGGTAAGCATGTGATGCGTGCAGCGGCAGAGAATCTGGTGCCTGTTACGCTGGAACTGGGTGGAAAGTCGCCGGTGGTGATCCACGCAGATGCGGATGTGGCAATGGCGGCAGCCCGAACCCTGACCATAAAAACCTTTAACGCCGGTCAAATTTGTATCTCACCGGATTACCTATTACTTCCGTATGCCGCTGAAGCGGAATTTATCACCGCGTCACAGCAGTTCATGCATCAGACGTACCCAACGCTACAAAGCAACGTGGATTACACCGCCATAATCAGTGCTCGTCATTATCAGCGATTGATCGGTCTGATCGAAGATGCCCGAGCTAAAGGAGCCCGGATCGTTAGCCTGGCCCCTGCGGGTGAGCCGGACTTTGATGCGCAAAGCCGCAAAATCGCGCCGCATTTGATCCTCAATGTCTCCGAAGAGATGACGGTCATGCAGGAAGAGATTTTTGGCCCGCTGCTGCCAGTCAAAAGCTATAGCGGAGAGGTAGAGGAAGCGATTCGTTATATCAATGCGCATCCACGTCCACTGGCCGCTTACTATTTTGGCCACGATGAACAGCGTCAAAAGCTGATGGCTCAGCACACCACTTCTGGCGCCCTGGTGATAAATGATGTCATGACCCATGCTTCTCTCGACAGCCTGCCATTTGGTGGCGTGGGCGCATCCGGTATCGGCGCGTATCACGGGGTTCATGGATTCCGTCGTTTCAGCCACGCCAAGCCGATTGTGATCCAGGATGAGGCGGGCACCACAAATTTACGGCTGCGTGCGCCCTATCAGGACAAAAGCGCAGCATTGACTGCATTACTGAATAACCAACATTAATCGAGGACAGACAATGAAAATTTTGATGGTTCTGACATCACATGACGCGTTGGGCAACACCGGCAAAAAAACCGGGTTCTGGCTGGAAGAGTTCGCCGCACCCTACTTCGTGTTTAAAGATGCGGGTGCCGAAGTGGTGTTGGCTTCTCCGGCTGGCGGACAACCGCCGCTGGATCCAAAAAGTGATTTACCTGAATTCCAGACTGCTATGACCGAACGTTTCAAATCCGATGCGGCGGCACAGCAGGCGCTGGCCAATACCGTGAAGTTGGCAAGCATTGATCAGCAGGATTTCGATACGGTCTTTTATCCTGGCGGCCACGGTCCACTGTGGGATCTGGCGGAGTCAGCAGACTCCATCCAGTTGATCGAATCTTTCGATCGTGCGGGTAAGCCGATGGGTTTTGTCTGCCATGCACCCGGCGCGTTGCGCCATGTGAAAGCTGCGAGCGGCGCCCCGTTAATTCAGGGTAAGCAGGTCACCGGCTTTACCAATAGCGAAGAAGCAGCCGTTGAGCTCACCGACGTGGTGCCTTTCCTGATTGAGGATGAGTTCATCAAACTGGGCGCGCATTATCAAAAAGGCGCTGACTGGGCACCGTTTGTCGTACAAGATGGTCATTTGATCACCGGACAAAATCCGGCCAGCTCAGAAGATGTGGCGAAAGCGCTGCTGCTGCAACTGGCAGCACAACAGCCTTAATCGCGTTAAAGCGCATCACTGCTCTGGCGGTGATGTGCCCTCGTCTTATTAACCCTCCCATTAATGAATATTGCTCATAGGTGCTAGTAGACTGGCGCACCTAATCAATCCCTTCTGCCTTTGTTAAGCTACTTCACAACCCCTTTTCCATCACTGTAATTAAGCCCTGGCACCGCACAGGTCCTTTCCTTTGCTCATAAAAAGACACTATGGATATCAAAACTGCAACGCATCCTCCGGATATGAAAACCGGCATCGCTTTTATTGTCATTCTCAGCGCGTTGATGGCATTTACCTCGCTCTCAACCGACATCTATCTACCGGCGATGCCCGCGATGTCAGCCGCGTTACACGGCGATTCGGAACTGACGGTCACCGGATTCCTGATTGGCTTTGCCATCGCACAGCTAATCTGGGGCCCGATTAGCGATCAACTCGGCCGCAAAACACCGCTATATATCGGGATGATTATCTTTGCTGTCGGCTCAGCGGGATGCGCACTCTCCAGCGACATGCCTCAGATTGTCTTCTGGCGTGTCATTCAGGCCACTGGCGCGTGCACCGGCCCGATGCTGGCGCGTGCCATGATCCGCGACCTTTTCAGCCGCACGCGTGCTGCGCAAATGCTGTCGACGCTGATCATTGTCATGGCGATTGCCCCTATCGCGGGGCCATTAATGGGTGGGCAAATCATTCGTTACTCGCAATGGCCGGTGATTTTCTGGTTTCTGGCGGTAGTCGGCGCATTGATGTTCATATCACTGCTCTGGCTTCCTGAAACACTGCCGGCAGAAAAACGGGTAACGGCGTCACCTCGGCAAATAATGGGTAATTATCGCGCATTGTTGCAAAATAAAAACTTTATGCGTTTTACCTTGTGCGTGACTTTTTATTACGTTGCCGCTTACGCCTTTATTGTCGGATCGCCTGCGGTGTATATCAGCTATTTCGGTATCGATCCGCAACATTATGGTTGGCTGTTCGCCATAAATATCCTTGGACTGGTGACGGTCAGCACCGTTAATAAACGTTTAGTGCAAAAGGTCCGGCTTGAGACGCTGCTGAAATCCGCCTCTTTTATCGCCGCACTGATGACTTTCGTAATGTGTTTTGTACTGAAAACGCATCCGGCAGCATTGGCGGGATTGGTCATCTGTATCTTCATTTTCTTCTCAATGAACGGAATTATTGCCGCCTCCGCTACCGCAGCCGCGCTGGATGCCGTGCCGAATGCCACCGGTTCAGCCTCCGCGCTAATAGGTTCATTGCAATACGGTAGTGGCATTGTCTCCTCACTGCTGCTGGCAGGGCTTAACAACGGTACGCCATGGATTATGGTGAGCATTATGACGGTATTCACCCTGCTCAGTTTTCTCAGCACGCTTGGCGGTGGAAAATCTCAGCCAAAAATGGCAGAAATTTAATGCTACGGTGAAACATTAAATATGACATTAAACATTTGGTGCGGTGCGTTCAGCATGCAATTGCTAAATCTAAAATAGTCGGTAACGTCGTGGCTTCATCTGCTAATAAAAATAAGCGAGCTTAATTAATGAGCAATATCCAGTCTTCATTCCTTTCTTACACCGTGGACAACGAGACATTTGAAGGTTATTTAGTTTATCAGGCTGATAATAACCCTGCTAAACCAGGCATTGTTATTGCGCCCAACTGGATGGGGGCTACCGCGGATGCTGCTGAACAAGCCAAAGCCATTGCTGCCCACGGCTATGTGGTGCTGGTGGCTGACCTGTACGGTCAGGGTCAACGCCCCACTAACGGCGAAGAAGCGGGTGCGATGATGATGGCAGTGAAAGACACCCCCGCCGAAGTGGCGCGCATGCAGGCGGCGCTCAGCGCATTGCGCACGCAAACTACGGCTCCCGTTAATGCGGATAAGGTAGCGGCTATCGGTTTCTGCTTCGGCGGCCACTGCGCGCTGGAGCTGGCACGCAGCGGCGCGGATATCAAAGCGGCCGCCTCTTTCCACGGCACGCTGGATACCCAGGGCGCTTATGACAGTCATACTATTCAGGCTTCACTGCTGGTACTGGACGGCGCGGCCGATCCCCTGGTGCCGCGCGAGCAGTTAGCCGCCTTCGCGAATGAGATGAACAGCAAGGGCGTTGACTGGCAGCTGGTGAGCTTTGCCGGTGCGGTGCACTCCTTCACCGATCCGAAAGCCGATAATGCTGGCGTATCGCAGTATCATCCGGAAGTGACGCAGCGTGCCTTCAAACGCCTGTATCAATTGCTGGATGAAGTGTTTTAATGACGCGGCGGGAGGATGACTAGCCTCCCGCTATTTCCCCCGTCTTTCAGCGCACGCGTAAAATCCCGCCATCAATATCCGCTACACCGGTTTTGCCGCAAAACGCCATCGACAGATCAAACTCGTTACGGATGATGCTTAGCGCTGTGGTCACCCCTTCTTCACCTAGCGCCCCCAATCCATACAGCATACTGCGCCCGATATAAGTGCCTTTGGCGCCTAACGCTATGGCTTTTAATACATCCTGCCCGGAACGAATGCCGCCATCAAAATGCACTTCTATTCGATCGCCTACCGCCGCCACAATTTCCGGCAGCAGTGTAATTGACGAAGACACGCCGTCCAGCTGACGCCCACCATGGTTGGAAACAATCAACGCATCGGCACCCGCTTCGATCGCCAGTTGCGCGTCAGTGGCATCCATTATGCCCTTCACAATCAACTTGCCGCCCCAGTGCCGTTTAATCCATTCGATATCTTTCCAGGAGAGCCGCGGGTCATACTGCTGTGCCGTCCACTCCACCATCGAGTCAATGTTATCCACACCGCTTACATGCCCGATGATATTGCCAAAATTACGATGTCTGGTATTCAACATCTGCCAGCACCAGCGCGGTTTAGTGGCAATATTGAGCACATTGCGCAGGGTCATTTTGGGCGGCGTGGAAAGGCCATTCTTAATGTCTTTATGGCGCTGACCAAAGACCTGCAAGTCCATGGTCACGACCAACGCGCTGCAGTTAGCTGCTTTAGCGCGATCGATCAGATTTGCCACAAACTGCCGGTCACGTAATACATACAGCTGAAACCAAAATGGATGTCCCTGCGTGGCCTGCGACACAGCTTCCAGCGAACAGATGCTCATGGAAGAGAGCGTAAAGGGAATACCAAATTTTTTGGCTGCGCGTGCCGCATGAATTTCACCATCGGGATGGATCATGCCGGTCAGCCCGGTGGGGGCAATCGCCACCGGCATCGCGACATCGTGCCCCATCATTCGGCTTGCCGTGCTGCGTTCCGCAATATCCACCGCAACACGTTGACGAAATTCGATGAGACGTAGATCTGCTTCGTTGGCACGATAGCTGTATTCCGTCCAGGAACCTGCATCGACATAGTCATAAAACATCTTTGGCACACGTTTTCGCGCCAGTTGCCGCAATTCTTCAATACAGGTAATGGTCACTTTTCCACCTGATAAAAAAAGCGGCCAAATAAAATAACATTTAGCCGCCTGCGATCACGCAAATACACACACAGATAACTTACGATTTCTCGTAGTCGGTATAGGCATTCTGTAGCACGATATGATCGGCAATATATTTTGCATCGTGCCACACACCATAAATAAAGGAGGAGGCGCGATTCACCAGATTCGGTAAACCAAGGAAATAAATACCCCGCTCCGCAGAAATACCACGCTTATGGAAAGGCACGCCTTTCTCATCAAATGCATCCGCCTGCAACCAGCTAAAATCAAATTTAAACCCTGTCGCCCAGATAATAGAGGTGATACCGGCCTCGGCCAGGTTTAATTTCGTTAAAGGATTAATCAGGCAGTCTGGATCGGATAATAATGCCCAGGCCTGTGGCTCCAGCGGCAGATCCAGACCATTACGCTCGATATAAGCATCGGCATCACGTAGTACGTCGAAATAAGCTTTATCACCTTCTGCAATATTCTCAGCCAGGCCATCAGCAAAGCTCAACACGCCGTTATCCCATTGCTGAGTAATACCCACCAGGGTAATGCCCATATGAGCCAGACGACGAAAATCAACCGTTTTACCGCCTTCATAGCCACTCACGGCAAAGGCCACGTGCTGTTTTTTCGGCTTGATTTTCACTTCATCCCACAAGCCTAAAGCACCCAGCCACCAGCAGTAATCTCGGTCACGATAAGAGCGTGGTGGTCGATAATGTTCGCCGACCGACAGATAGACTTTGCGGCCCGTTTTACCCAGCTCTTCCGCGATTTGTGATCCTGACGCCCCCGCGCCCACCACCAGCACGCCGCCTTCTGGCAACTGCTGCGGATTCTTATAGGAAGAGGAATGAATTTGATGCAGGTTGGCACTGTCCGGCACGATTTGCGGGAATGAAGGCTTCTGGAACGGCCCTGTTGCCGCCACCACATTATCTGCTTCAAATTCTCCAATAGAGGTCAGCACTTTGAAACCGCTACGTCCCGGCAGACGTTCAACCTGATGCACTTCAACGCCAGTGCGCACCGGCGCATTGAGCATTTTGGCATAATCTTCGAAATATTGAGCCATGCGCTCTTTAGGAGGAAAAGCTTCCTGAGAAATATTATCGAATTTCATTGAAGGAAAACGATCGTGCCAGGCAGGGCCATTGGCGACCAGTGAATCCCAACGCTCTGAACGCCAGCGCTCTGCAATGCGGTTACGCTCAAATACAATATGCGGGACACCCATCAATGAAAGATGTTCACTCATTGCAATGCCCGCCTGACCTGCACCGACAATTACGGTATTAATTTTTTCTACTGACATGTGGAATCCCTAAATAGATTTTAACGCGATGGGTTATTCATCATCGTAATCATTGTTCGTGTTAACGCTAAGCAAGCATTTTTAATTCAGCGCTTCGGTAAAACCAAAGCGCACAGGTTCATGATTAGTGGCGGGCTTCAACGTTTAATATCTTCCCAAGGCCCAAAAACTTATTCGCAATAACCAGCATGGCTGCCGTTACCGCAATATAAATCACTGACAGCGCGGCCAGCGTTGGGTCGGCAAATTCACGCACATAGTTGTACATGGCGACCGGCAAGGTCTGTGTTGCCTGGGTGGTAATAAACAGCGACGCGGTAAATTCATTAAAAGAGAGAATCGCAGCAAACATCCAGCCACCAAACAGGCCCGGTAAAATCAACGGCACCGTAATGGTCCACACGACCCGCAGTGGCGAAGCACCCAGACTGGCTGCCGCCATTTCAATACGCTGTTCGAGGTTCTTGAGCGAAACGTAGACGCTGCGCAATACAAATGGCAGCACCAGCACAATATGGCAGAAAATCACCAGCGGATAGCCGCGCCCGAGGCCCAGCTGTGAGACCAGCATCAGCAGTCCTAAACCGATAGTGAAATGCGGGATAAACAGTGGCGACAGTAAAATGCCTTCCAGCACGCGCTTACACGGAAAGGAATAGCGCTCAATGGCAATCGCCAGCGTTGCACCAATGATCACTGCCAGCGAAGATGCCCACGCGGTGACGATCAGTCCGGAATAAAAGCCGTGACGAAAATCATCGTAATTCACCGCACGCTCGAACCAGCGCAGCGACCAGCCTTTGGGCGGGAAAAACAGGACCGCAGTGCTGCTGAACGAAGAGATAAACACCACAATGGTGGGCAGCATGACAAAAATGAGGATGGCGGCCACCAGCAAACGTCCGGCCAGCGTCACCAGTTTATCGTTCATCGAACGGGTCATATTAATGTTCTCCCATAGCGTGCAGGAAGCGGGTCAGGCGTTTCAATGCCATCAGCAGCAGGATGGTCAGAATCAAGCCGGCAATACTCAGCGCGGCGGCAAACGGGAAGTTCATTGACGAGAAACCAAGCTGATACACCATGGTTGCCACGGTGCTTACGCGTCCGCCACCAATCAACTGCGGCGTGGCGAAGGCACTAAAGGTCCAGGCAAATGCCGTGGTCAGACTGGCCACGATACCTGGGATCGATAGTGGAATCGTCACCGTCAATAAGGTACGAACGGGTCCGGCACCGAGACTGGTTGCCGCTTTTTCATAGTCAGGATTGATATGCGACAGCGCCGTGGCCAGCATCAGCACCATGATCGGCATGGTGACGTGCACCAGTGCTACCACCACACCGCTCTGGGTGAACATAAACTGAATCGGTTTTGAGATGATGCCGAGTGCCAGCAGCAGGCTGTTCAGGAAGCCACTGTTTCCCAACACGATAATCCACGAGTAGGTACGCACCACTTCACCGAGAAACAGCGGCGTAATCGCAATAATCAGAATCGTCGATTTGATCCAGGTGGTGCGCGTGCGCACCAGCGCATAGGCCAGTGGGTAACTCATCAACAAGCCAAAGATGGCGGTTTTGGCACTTAACATCACCGTGTTAATAAAAGCATCGGCGTAAATGCTTTTCAGCAGTCCGTTAAAGTTAGCCAGGGTAAATCCGCCCACGTCGAGCGAACCGGGAATATAAGCCCGCACGCTAAACTGCATCACCGCGAACATGGCCACAACCAGTCCGAGTGCTGTCAGTGTGGCGGGAATAATGAACCAGGGTAAGAATGTCGGTTTTCTCGTCATAGACGTTGCTGCCTGAATAAAGTGTTGCTTGTGGGCGGCCTGGTGGCCGCCCGTGATGAACCAATCAGTGAGACATGATGTTTTCAGAGAACCACTGGCGCCATTCGGCTGTTTTCTCGGCACGCAGTTGTGGATCGGTGTTGATGGTGGCATTCCACTGCGCTGGCGTGGTCAACATGCCAGGCAATTTCGCCAGTTCTGGATCGATATGCGCGTTGGTCACCGTTGGGCTGCCACGATAGATCTTCGCCACCTGCTCCTGAATTTCCGGTTTCAGCGCGATATTCATAAACTTGTAGGCCAGATCGGCGTGTTTGGTCCCTTTGTTGATGCCCACGGTGTCCACACCCAAAATGGCACCCTCTTTCGGTATCGCCAGTTTGATGTTCACCCCTTCGGCCATCATGCTGTAGGCATTCATCGACAGCATCACCTGCACAGGTGTTTCACCGGTGGAGATCAACTGCTGGCTGTTAGCGTCATCGGTATAGAAGGATTTGATGTTCGGGATCAGCGCTTTCATCTTCGCTTCGCCCTGCTGCCAGTGTGCGGCATCAGCCCCGGAGAGTTTGGCGGAAACGGCAATGATATGGCTTGGGTCCCAATCTGGCAGGGCCAGCGTGCCCTTCAGCTCTGGTTTCCACAGGTCATTCCAGCTGGTGAAGGTTTCACCTTTCGGTACCAGATCCGGGCGATAGCCGATGGTATAGACATAGCCCCACACGCCAAGGTGATACGGGCTGACCTTCGCCTGCTCAACCAGATTCACCGCGTTAGGAATTTTGCTCATATCGAGCTTTTCAAACAGGCCGCTGTTGGCATACAGATAGCCGACGTGCGCGGTGGTAAAGGTCACATCCGTCTCCGGAGTGCCACCCGCCAGCTTGGCTTTGTTCAAACGATCAATGGTGCCGCCGGTGACAAACTGCACCTCGACGCCGGTTTCTTTGGTGAACTCTTTGGCGATGGTTTCATCAATCAGGTCTTTAAAGCTGCCGCCCCAGGTGCTGACAATCAGCTTGTCGGCGGCCATTGCATTACCTGCAGTTAATACACTCGTCGTCAGCAACGTTAAGGCAAAAATCTTACGCAACATATTCTCGTCCCCAATGAATGAAATGGCTGTAACAGCAATGTGAAACGCGATGCACCAAAACAGTGCTATCGGACTCTTCTGGTGTTGCTGGGATAATGCCGTCGCGAGGTGATTCGGTAAAACAGCCTTTTCCTCGCCCTTGCATCAGAATTTCTGAGGCTAAAAAGGACGCTGCTTTACAACGGATTTTCTTAACCAGTGATGAGGCAGAAGCGAATGGGCGTGAAAGAGCGGTCAGGCGATTATGCTGTTAACCGGCCTCTGGCATGATTAATGCAGGGTCATCGGGACTATTAGAATGACTGGCGCGACATGATCGCGTCGGCGATCCCAGGAGAATCTGCATGCTCAGTCGCATCACCCAGCGTCAGCTGGAATACTTTGTCGCGTCCGGTGAGGCCGGAAGCATTATTGGTGCCTCGGAACGTATTCACGTTTCATCACCGTCGATTTCCGCAGCTATTACACATATTGAATCTGAGCTGGGGGTGCAGCTGTTTGTGCGTCACCATGCGCAGGGCGTCTCCCTGACGGCTATTGGTCATCAAGTGTTAAAAGAGGCCAAGCTGATTCTGGATCAGATGAACAATCTCTATACCATCGCCTCTGAGTCACTCAACAACGTGCGTGGTCCTCTGCGTGTGGGCTGTCTGGATACGCTGGCACCGATGCTGACGCCGGAACTGGTGTTTGGCTTTGGTCGCGCATTTCCTGGCGTGCGTATCACCCTCGTCGAAGGCAACCACGAGCAATTGCTGAAGCAATTACGCTCGGCAGATATCGACATCGCCCTCACTTATGATTTAGTGCCGGCCAATGACGTGGCGTTTAAATCCCTGGCGCAGTTGCCGCCGTATGTGATGGTGGGCGAACATCATCCATTGGCGACACAATCGGCGGTAACCATTCAGGACCTGGCAACGATGCCGATGGTGTTGCTGGATATGCCATGGAGCCGCGAATATTTCCTCGGCCTGTTCAGTGAAGCGGGTGTGGCGCCAAATGTGGTGATGCGCTCGAGCAATATGGAAGTGGTACGCGCCATGGTGGCCAACGGCGTCGGATTTGGCATTGCCAACGTGCGCCCGAAAGCGCACCTGTCACAGGATGGCAAACGACTGATCCGGGTGCGCCTTGCGGGGGTGAACAAGCCGATGCAACTCGGCTATGCCACCATGGCTAACACCCAGCAATCCATGGTGGTGAACGCCTTTGCCGAACGTTGCCAGATGTTCATCTCCGATCAATACATTCCGGGCATGGCAGCCCCGAGCTATTTCGACCCGCAAGTGGTGCGCGTGGCCTGAACCCGCTTAGTATCCGCGTTCCGGGAACACCTGATTGAATACCGCTTCCCCGTGCGCGGCGCGCTGAATATTTTCAGCAACCTGTAACGCTGCGCTGGCGGGAATGGCGACCGAGGCCAGATGGGGGGTGATTAACACATTCTCCATACGCCACAGCGGATCTTCCGGCGGCAACGGTTCGCGGTCAAACACATCCAGCGTAGCTTCGGCAATATCTCCCAATTGTAGCGCGCAGGTCAGCGCAGCCTGATCTACAATCGCGCCGCGTGACACATTGATAAAGGCCGCCCCCTTTGGCAGTTGTGCCAGCCGTTGTTGGCTGAGCAAACCGGTGGTACTCGGCGTTAATGGCAACATCACGACCAAAATGTCGCTCTGACTGAGGAAATCATCCAGCGATGCCAGCCCGCTGCTGCATTCAATACCGGCAATGTTTTTTTGTGAGCGTGACCAGCCGCGCACAGCAAACCCCTGCCGTGCTAATTCCTGCGCCGCAAAAGCCCCCAACTCTCCCAAACCCATCACGCCAACCCGTACGCTTGATGGCACCCGAGGATGAAGGTAGTGCCAGCGCCGCTCGCGTTGCGCCCGTTCAAATGCCGGGATGTCGCGCGCATAGCGCAGCACCGCGAACAGCACATAGCCAGCCATCATCCTGGCCATATCAGGATCGGACAGGCGGATAATCGGGATATCCGGCAGGTCATCGCGACCTACCAGCGAATCAACACCCGCACCGAGATTCACCAACAGCTTAAGATTGCGGTACGGGGCAAAAAAACCGTGCGGCGGTTTCCACGCCAGCGCGAAGTGCACGTCATTGGCGTCCAGAACCTCCTCTGCGCGGCAAATTGTGACACCGGGGAGATGTGGGGCCAGCAGTGCTGACCACTCGGAGTAACTGTCAAACTCGCTGTAAAACACCAGGGTTGTCATGCCACATCCGCCTTAATTAGCGTAACCACCGCATCAATGGCCAGTTCGTAGCCCAACACGCCGAGTCCAGCTATCACACCGGTTGCCGCTTTGGACACCATGGAGTGATGGCGAAACGGCTCGCGCTTCCAGATATTACTCATGTGCGCTTCGATGATCGGGCGATCAAACATCAGCAATGCATCCAGAATTGGCACTGAGCTGTAGGTCAAACCAGCGGCATTGATGATCAGCCCAGCGGCGTTTTGTCGCGCTTCCTGAATCCAGTCGACCAGTACGCCCTCATGGTTACTTTGACGAAAGTGCAATACCACGCCATGTGATGCTGCGCGGCGCTGGCAACGTTCGCCGATGCTGACAAAACTCTCGCTGCCGTAGGTGCCGTTTTTATCCAGGCCGTACAAATTGGCATTGGGTCCATTCAGAAAATAGATTTGCTGTGACATGAAAACTCCTGATTAAACGTGCGGACGCGTTGCGGCCATTGCCGGATGAGCATCAAAACCAGCGAACCATGCGGCAGTCAGCGGATAGCTATCACGCCAGTTAAGCGTTGCGAAACGAAAATCGAGATAGCCCAGTGCACAGCCAATCGCAATCAAACCAATATCATCAGGCTGCGGGCTGAATTGCGAAACCTGTCGTTCGATTTCTGCCAGAGCGGCGGTGACTTTTTTTAACTGCGCGTCGGCCCAGTTTTGCCACTGTTTCTCTTCCGGACGCGCGCTAAATTCATAGCGTGCCAATAAAGCGGCATCGATTAAGCCATCGCCCAATGACTGTCTTGTCAGGCTTTGCCAGCGTGCATCCCCGGTTGCGGGGAACAGCGTGCCTTGTGACAGCGTGTTCAGATATTCACAAATGACGCGGCTGTCATACAGACAAAGTCCATGATGGGTTCGCAATGCGGGCACTTTCGCCAGAGGATTAAACGCCGCGATGCGCTCATCCCGTTCGATAGGGTGTGCGGCTGAATCCAGCCACGCGATCGCGTCAGCTAACCCCAGCACCTGCGCACAGACCATGACTTTACGTACATACGCCGAGGTGCTGGCGTAGAAGAGTTGCATCATGGCGCCACCTTTAACAGCACTTTGCCGATGTTGGCGTTGGCTTCAAGAATGCGATGGGCGTCGGCGGCCTGTGCCAGCGGTAGTGTCGTATGAATGATCGGGGAAATCCTTCCGCTCGCCATCAGTGGCAACAGGTGTTTGCTGATGTTCTGCGCCAGCCGTGCTTTCTCTGCGGCGCTTTTGGGACGCAAGGTGGATGACGTCAGGCTTAACCCTTTGCGCATCACCAGCTGTAAGTCGAGCTCAACTTTCGCCCCCTGTATAAACGACAAACTCACGTGGCGTCCGCCGGGTGCCAGAGCGCTGAGGTTGCGTGCCACGTAATCGCCGCCTACGTTATCCAGCACCACATCCACACCGCGGCCCTGGGTTTCATCCTCAATAACGGAAACAAAGTCTTCGTGATGTCGGTCAATGGCACGACAAACACCGAGTTGCTGTAGCGCGGCGATTTTATCGGCACCGCCTGCGGTGGCGAATACCTTTGCTCCGCACGCCTGAGCGCATTGAATCGCAAAGGTCCCGACGCCGCTGGCAGCACCATGGATCAATACGGTTTCACCCGGCTGCAGACGGCCCAGCTCGAACAGGTTGTGCCAGACGGTAAACGCGGCTTCCGGCACGCCAGCGGCCTGATCCAACGGCAAGCTATCCGGAACGCTCAGGCAGAGTTCGGCACGCGCGACACAATAGTCGGCGTATCCGCCACCGTTGAGTAACGCCATCACGGCGCTCCCGATTCTCGGGTATTCGACACCCGCGCCGAGTGCGACCACGGTGCCTGAGACTTCCAGCCCGAGAATATCGGTGGTGCCTGGCGGTAGCGGCATACCGTTACGCTGCATAATATCCGGGCGATTAACGCCGGCACAGCTGACGCGAATCAACACTTCTCCAGCCGCCGGTTGCGGCACAGGACGGCTGACTGATGCCAGTACTTCAGGACCGCCGGGCTGGCGTGCTATTACGGCGTTCATCATTTCAGGTAACATCGATTATCCTTGCTTCGCCGCGCTAAACGCACAAACACCTTCATCATCAACGCTCACGCCCACCACACTGCCAACCGGCCAGCGAGTCAGGGAATCGAGTCCCGATTGGCGCGCAAATAACGCCGCGCTGCCCAATGCTGGTGCATCAAGATGCACATCCACATGATCGCCCTGGAATACATGGGTAATCACTGTGGCACTGAACAGGGAGTGTGGGCTTAGGGGGGCCAGTTGCAGGTTTTCTGGGCGCATGTAGACATCAAGACGTTCGCCCACATGGGCATTTACTCGCTCTGCCGGAAGACGCAGTTTATTGCCACCTAGCTCAATAACGGCGGTGCTGTCGCGGCCAGCGTAATGGCCTGGCAAGATATTCACATCGCCGACAAATCCCGCGACAAAAGGATCCTGCGGACGGCGATAGATGTCATCCGGGGTACCAATCTGGCGAACGTGTCCAGCAGACATCACCACTACCCGGTCACTCATGCTCAGCGCTTCGCCCTGATCGTGGGTGACAAATACCGTGGTGACGCCGAGTTTGCGCTGAATCGCTTTTAACTCGACCTGCATCGATAGACGCAGATTTTTATCGAGTGCGGAAAACGGCTCATCCAGCAGCAGCACTTTCGGGCGAATCACCAGGGCGCGCGCCAGGGCAACACGCTGTTGCTGTCCACCAGAGAGTTCACGCGGCTTGCGCTGACCGTAGCCCGCCAGTTTGACCAGCGCTAATGCCTGTTCCACGCGCTCAGCGATTTCCGTTTTGGGCACACCGCGCATGCGCAAACCATAACCGACATTCTTCTCGACGGTCATATGCGGGAACAGCGCGTAGTTCTGGAAGACGATGCCGATTTCACGCTGGTAAGGGGGGATCTCGGTGACCAGATCACCATCAATAAAGATCTCGCCGCCATCTGCTTCGGCGAAGCCTGCCATCAGGTTCAGTAGTGTGGTTTTGCCACAGCCTGATGGGCCGAGCAGCGTAATAAACTCACCCTCTTCGATGGTTAACGAAATTTTGTGTAGCGCTATGGCATCGCCAAAGCGTTTAAGTACGCCATCCAGTTGCACGGCAACGTTGGCTTTATTGGCTACAGGATGCAGCACGTCGGGCTGCGGGAACGGGGTGACTTCTGCACTGACCATGGACTCTCCAGAAACGGGCTATCTTTGCTTAACACCAGCATACGGTGAATGCGTGCATCATGCGGTTAGTGCTTCCTGAAGCTGGTGTTTGGAAAAGTTAAAGCAGGCAAATCGGCTGCGCGCGGCCTGATAACCGCGCCCTTCAGCCTGGTGTGTGATTGATGAAAACAGGGACAAGATAACTGAAGGGTGCGGCTCAAAAAGTATGCGCAATGAGTGACAATGTCACTTCATAGACACATCCACTCCGCTAACCGCCTCAACATGGCATCGCAGGCGGTCAGCTGTTCCAGGCTGATAAACTCATCGGGTTTGTGCCCTTGCGCCATACTGCCAGGACCGCAGATCACACTTGGGATACCAGCCTGATGGAACAAGCCGCCCTCGGTGCCAAAGGCCACCGTGCTAAAGCTGTCGGTACCGGTCAGGTGCGCAATCAAACGCGCTGCGGGACTCTCCGCGTCAGTATATAAACCGGGATAACCACTGATAGATGTGAAACGAATCGACGTGTCGCGATTGACGGCCTGCATCCGGGGCAACAGGTCGCGCTGTGCGTAACGCTCCAGTTCGTCTGCTACCTGTTGCGCATCATCTTTGGGTAAGGTGCGAACTTCAAAATCAAAACTACATTCTGCAGGCACAATATTCAGCGCCCGCCCGCCCTGAATCACGCCGGTTTGCACGGTGGTATAAGGCGGATCAAAACGCGCATCCTGATTTTCCGCAGCAGCCAGTCGCTCACCCATCTCGGTTAGTCGATGAATCAATTTCGCTGCGTACTCGATAGCATTCACGCCTTGTGGCGCATAAGCAGAGTGGCACGCCGCGCCCTGCACTTCACATCGCATGCCCAGTTTGCCTTTGTGGCCTAAAACCGGTTGCAGCTCGGTGGGTTCGCCGATGAGGCAAATGTCCGGCTTTTCCGGGCGCAGCGCTAACGCATCCAGCAAGGTTCTGACGCCGAGGCAACCCACTTCTTCGTCATAAGAGATCGCCAGATGCAGCGGCTGAGTGAGAGGTTGTGCCAGAAAATGCGGTACGGCCGACAGCATACAGGCGATAAATCCCTTCATATCCGCGGTGCCGCGCCCGTAGAGTTTACCGTCACGCTCGGTCAGCGCAAAAGGCGGAACGCTCCACGCTTGCCCATCCACAGGTACCACATCGCTGTGCCCTGAGAGCATCACACCGCCCTTGCCAGCAGGACCGAGCCTGGCATAAAGATTGGCTTTACTGCGCTCAGCGTTATGAATCAGTTCGCAGTTCACACCCAGATCGGTCAGATAGCGCCAGACAAAATCGATCAGCGCCAGATTGGATTCGCGGCTGGTGGTATCAAAGGCTACCAACTGAGCCAGTAACGTACGGCTGGTCACCATAGAAGTTCCTTGCATCACTCGTCGCCCGGCACGCCATAGCTGGGGGCTTTTGTCGGATCCAACGCGCGGACCACGTAATCCTGCATTTGTGGCTGATATGCCTGCCACAGTGTGCTGAGTTCATCGATAGGATTGGCCTCCGTCCAGTCAATGCGCAGGTCAACGATTGGCCAGACAGGTTCAGCCACAATCGACAGTGCTGCTGAATGCACCGGCCCAGCTTCGCCTCCCGCCGTCATACCGGCTTGCATGGCACACAGAAGGCGATCGGCGAGGTGCCCCTCGCTCCGCTCAAAGGCGTTAACCATCGCGACAATCACCTCGGTATTGGCGAGTAAATTTCCTGCCGCCACACATTCCACGCCACTCAAAGCATGGTTCACTCCCAAGGTTTTTTCTCCGCTGAAGCAGGCACTTTGCCCATCAGCCGCCAGCACGGTGACCTGGCGATATTGATGATATTCGTCAGACGCCAGCCCGGCGGCTAAGGCGGCCTGAGCAGATTTTCCCTGCTGCAACTGGTCAAGAATGCGCGGGCCCAGCGCCGGTAAGGTGATGTTCTGTGTGGAAACGGCGCCCACCTGGGTGCGTAACCAAGGGCAGCGCGCGCCGACGGCAATACTGGATGAGCTAATGGCGATACCCATCTGCCCGGTCTCAGCACAGCGTCCTACAATCGATAACGTCATGATCAGGCTCCTGCTTGTGGCTGCCAGTCGTCCGGGATAACCGCGATTACATCAATTTCCATCAGCCACTGCGGCTGACCCAGCCCTGAAATCACCAGTCCGGTTGAGATCGGATACACACCCTTCAGCCATTTACCCACGACCTGATAAACCGGCTCACGATAACGCGGGTCAATAATATAGGTGGTGGTTTTTACGATGTGTGACAGGTCGCTGCCCGCCTCTTCCAGCAGCTGCTTGACGTTTTTCATCGCCTGATCGGCCTGTGCAGCCGGATCGCCAAGCCCAATCAGATTGCCCTCGAAGTCAGTGCCAATCTGACCGCGTACGTAAACGGTATTCCCGGCACGCACAGCCTGGCAAAGATCGTTGTCGAGGTTTTGGTTAGGGTACGTTTCTTTGGTGTTGAATTTGCGGATGCGTGTATGTGTGCTCATGTCTGCCTGCGGAGATGAATGGATGTCCCGCAAGGTATACCGCGCGACGCGCAGCAGACAAAACAGCATTAACCGAGGTGTTGGTTTTGAAAATCCTAATCCAGTGAATCAATGGCTATCTGCCATGAATGGCAGATAGTTTTCGTTAGCTTTGCCACTTATTCATCAACAATGACACCAGCTCACCCGCAGGCATTTCACGTGCCAGCGCCGCTCCCTGCCCAGCCCACTGCGCGCCAAAGCCGTGGTGCTGTTTCGCCGCAGCGGCTGCGGCCAGCGCTTTGCCCAGCGAATAGGTCAACGGATAATCCGGTACATCACTGGTGGCGAAGTCACGACTAAAATCGCAGAAATCATTGCGTAGACAGCGCGCCTGACGTCCAGAAATCGCAGCAGTAAGTTCGGTGCCGGTTGCACTGGCCTGTTTCATTGCCGCGCGATACGCCGCGTTTGCCGCCGATTCCGGGCATAACACAAAGGCGGTACCCAACTGCACACCGTTTGCGCCCAGTTGCAACATGGCAGCGATACCTGAACCCTCCATGATGCCACCCGCCGCAATCACCGGATGCGAAGTTTGCTGACGGATCGCCTGCACCAGGGTGAAGGTCGACATTTGATGGTCGAAAGCCTGAGGATCAAAATGCCCGCGATGCCCGCCTGCTTCAATCCCCTGCGCCACGATGAAATCAATGCCGCTGCGCGCGATGGTCAATGCTTCTGCCACACTGGTCGCGGTGGCCAGCAACACGATCCCACGTTCCTTGAGTCGTTGAATCACTGCCGAAGAAGGGATGCCAAAATGAAAGCTCACTGCTGCCGGCGCCGCCTGCTCAATCACGTTGAGCATCGCGTCATTATTCAGGAAGGTTTGATAGATCTCCGAGAGAGTCGAAGGTAACTCGGCTTCATAACGCGCAAACAACGGCGCAAAGCGATTAATCCACGCCTGCTCGCGTTCAACGTCGCGTACCGCTGGCGCATGGCAAAAGAGGTTGACGTTGATGGGGCCTCGGGTGAGCGCCTGCGTTTGCGCGATCATCACCGCTGCCTGTTCGGGAGTGGAGGCCCCCACACCGATAGAACCTAGCGCACCGGCATTGGTGACGGCGGCGGCCATTTCAGGGGTGGAGACGCCCGCCATCGGTGCCTGAATAAGCGGGTATTGCAGCTGAAGCGCCTGACACAGGGCGTTCGTCATGTTGCTATTCCTTTGATTTTGCAGTTGGGCACAGCTAAATTCCCCTTCTGCGGCAGAGAAATCAACCCAAAATTTGGACCAGGAACCTCAACAGCACAGCGTGCAACGTAGAACGGTAAACCAAACGAGGGAATGAGACTAATTCGCAGGAGATAAACAGAGAGGGCTAGTTGCGCCCTCTGGAGAGTTAATAATTGAATTTACGTTTCTCTTCATCTTTTGCATTGGGCGCGGCAATTAAATTCCACAGCGCTTTGCCGAGACGCAACAGGCTTTTACCCGGTTTGATGTAGGAATTTTCAATGATGCCATTACTTACCGCGCAGAATATCACATCAATTTTCTTCACACTTCCTTTGGCGCGATGCCTTCCATATGCCTTATGCGGGAGTGCCGTGCGCGCTATCAGATTACAGGTTGACCCTTTCATTTCAGCCTCACAGTATATCCGTGAATTCGTAAGGGAATAATTGCACCAGCACGCAATGTTGGTCAACCTGACACCAAAGTGGAAATAATATGAAAATTCACATCAATATAATATTTATCACCCGCCACCAGACAAACACCCATATTATCAATGATATAATTAATTAACAATTCATTCATATCCTTTTCTTATTTTTGTGAAATGGGACATGATTGATGTTTTTCTTTATACCCAATCTCACGCTTTGAAATTCAGTCGAGTAGTGAAAATAATAAAGCCCACTCCGCATTGATAGCGTGTGGGCTTTACATCAAAAAAGTGAGGGTTATTGAATTAATCTTTCAACATCCCGCCGTCGTTTGCGATAATCGGCGGGCGTTTCACCATACTGTTTTCGGAACCAGGAAATAAGATGTGAAGCATCAGAAAAACCGCATGATTTCGCGACACTGTTAATACTCACATTACTGCTGGTCATTAATTTTCGCGCATGCTCCAGCCGCATTTTACGCCAGTGAACGGCTGCGGTATCACCGGTGCTGTGCAAAAATGCCTGGTTCAGCTGACGAAGGTTAATCTGCATGGCATGCGTCAGGGTTTGCAACGGCTCAGGCGAAGACAGATGCTGCTGCATGTACGCAACGGTGCGCTTCACCAGCTCATCATCATAGTTTTTTAGCTCCCCGCCCATGCTGGAGCGTGCTGTGGAGACTTGCCGCTTTTTACTCTCTTCCATCAACAGGTACTTCTGCACTTTCTTCGCCCGCAACTCACCACAATGCTGCAGGATGATATCCATGGCCAAATCGCGCGCGGTGCCAACCGGACAGGAAATGACCCCGCCGTCACTCAGGTAGGTTTGATCGATCACCGGCGTCACCGAAGGGAAGCGCTGTCGAAATTCATCGCGCGTCGTAAAGTGAATCGCACACTTCTTGCCTTCCAGCAAGCCAGCCTGGGCCGCCATAAAGGTGGCACTGCAAAGGGTAATAATGGGGATACGCCGCGCCTGCAGTGACCGCATCGCTTCCAGCAGCCACGCAGGCGAATCGCGCGTCTCATCAAGCAGGCCACCGGCAAACACCACGTAATCCCACTGATCGTCCAGGTTAAAAGGCGCGGTTGGCGTAATCTGCAAGCCACAGCTGGATGTCACGGGCTGATTGTCACAGCTCATCCACTCCCACTGACAGAAAATCTGACGACTGAGGAAAGACACATCCGCCGCAAAGCGGATGGGTTCGATCAGTTCTGACACGCAGTGCAGCGTGAACTTGTTGATCAGCACAAAGCCGATGCGAATGTCAGGTCGCAGCGGCAATGTCGGTTCGTCAGTGGCTGGATTGGGATAATTGTCCATCTCCACTGCACCTTACCGTGAAAACACCACGGTGCGATTTTCATACAGGAACACTCTGCGCTCGGCATAACACGAGACCGCATGTGCCAGCGTTAAGCGCTCGATATCGCGCCCTTTATCCACCAGATCGTCGGCGTAATCGGCATGACTCACCACCTCGACTTTTTGGCTGATGATCGGCCCTTCATCGAGATCTTCATTGATGAAGTGCGCGGTGGCCCCCACCAGTTTTACCCCCTTGTCATAGGCCTGATGATAAGGCCTGGCCCCTTTGAATCCGGGTAACAAGGAGTGATGGATGTTGATGGCACGACCCGACAGCTTCTGACACATCTCCGCCGACATCACCTGCATGTAACGCGCCAGCACTACCAGTTCCGCCCCCGTCTCCTGTACCACCTGCCAGATTTGTTGCTCCTGTTCCGCACGATTCGCCGCAGATACCGGGAAATAGTGGTAAGGCAAACCATGCCAGGCCACGATGGGCTCCAGCAGCGGATGGTTAGAGATCACCGCTTTGATATCAATGGCCAACTTACCGGCGCGATGGCGATACAACAGATCGTTGAGACAGTGATCGGTTTTCGACACCATGATCACCACCGGCACTTTATAGCCGGGTTCGGTGAGTTCGAACGACATGGCGAAGTCAGCCGCGCGCGTGCTGAATTCATCACGAAATGCCGCCGCATCAAAGTTGTCGGTCTGCGGTTCAAATACGGTGCGGATGAAAAATCGCTGCGCACATTTGTCATCAAAGCTGTGCTGCTCATTAATGTAACAACGCTGTTCCTTAAGAAAGCGCGTGACTACGTCCACGCTGCCCAGTTTACTCGGGCATTGGGCGGTCAAAATCCAGTTGGCATTACTACGACTCATAAAAGACCCTCACATCATTGGCAACTGAGCCGAATGGCGGTGACTTGCAAGCCACCGCGTAAATTGACGACGATGTCCTATCAGGACAGCACGCTAATGCCATATTCCGCGCCGGCATCCAGCAGCCAGCGATAGCTGTAGTCCGCAAAACTGCGGCGCACCACCAGTTCCCAACGATCTTCTGTTGGGCGACGCAGGATCACCGTGATGGTGGCAAAGCAGGTCATCACACCTTTACCTACCGGGAAATTCTGCGGATGAACGTCATACACCACCGATTTTTTCAGCAGATTGATCGCCTGTTCACCGCGCAACTCCAGCAAGGTTTGCCCGCCGCCAATGTTCACAATTGCGTAGTGCGCATCGCCGAGCGCAGCGCGTAACTGCTGCTCAATGGCATACTCTTCACCCTGCGGCACAATCAGCAGCCACTCGTCCGGTGACATCCACTGCGCGCTGTATGCACCGGCTTGCGTCAGGGATAAAGGCTGCGCGGGCAGAGAGAGCTGTAATACGGCGCGCAGCGCTTTATCCAACTCGATAGCCGATCCGCGCAGCGTCAGATGACCGAGGTCAGCGCGCTCGCGCAATGTGATATCAGAGGCGCCCGCTACAGTAGGGATACCCGTTTTGATATAGCTCCACACCAGTGGAGATTCGCCCATCCCCGGCGTCACAGGATGTGCATTAAAGAGGTTGGCAGTGAGGGTCTCAGACATTCTGGCGCTCTCCTTTTGGATCGATAAACACGGAGCTAACAATTTTGGCTTCAGTGAATTGACCGTCTGAACTGGCGAGCCAGACGGTTTCGCCCATGCGGTGATGTCCGCGTGTCACCACGGCCATGGCAAAGCCGCTGTCCAGCGTCGGGCTGTAGTAACTGGAGGTGACGTGGCCATACATCGGCACAGGCACCGCGTGCTGCGGATCGAACACCACCTGCGCCCCCTCTTCCAGCACCACTTTAGGATCTTTCGGTAACAGCCCCACCAGTTGTTTGCGATCCTCGCGCAGCACATCGGATCGGGTGTGCGATCGTTTGCCGATCCACGAGAACGGTTTGTCGTTGCCCACACACCACTCCATGCCGAGATCGTGCGGTGTCATTGATCCGTCGGTGTCCTGACCGCCAATAATGAACCCCTTCTCCGCACGCAATACGTGCATGGTTTCTGTCCCATAAGGGGTGAGGTTGTATTTCTTGCCGTGCGCGAACAGTACTTGCCAGACATGCAACGCATAGTTGGCTTGCACGTTGATTTCATACGCCAACTCGCCGGTGAACGAGATGCGGAACACGCGAGCCGGAACATCCGCCACCTTGCCTTCACGCCAGTCCATAAACTTAAAGCTGTCTCGCGCTAAATCGATATCGCTGAACTCCGCCAGCAGATCGCGGGCTTTAGGCCCGGTGACAGTGATGGTGGCCCAGTGATCGGTGACCGAGTTGAAGTAAACTTGCAATTCAGGCCACTCGGTTTGATGCCAGAGTTCCAGCCACTCCAGCACGGTGGCGGCATTGCCGGTGCTGGTGGTCATCAGGAAGTGATTCTGGCCAAGGCAGCTGGTGGTGCCGTCATCAAACACCATGCCATCGTCGCGACACATCAGGCCGTAGCGCACACGGCCCACCGGCAGTTTGGCCCACTTATTGGTGTAGACGCGTTCGAGGAATTCACGCGCATCCGGCCCCTGAATATCGATTTTGCCGAGGGTTGAGGCATCGAGTACGCCGACGCTTTCACGCACTGCGCGACATTCACGCACCACCGCCTGGTGCATCGTCTCCAGTTGGCCATTGACGCGCTGCGGGAAGTACCATGGGCGCTTCCACTGCCCAACATCTTCGAACATCGCACCCTTTTCCACGTGCCACTGATGCAGCGCGGTATAGCGTTCCGGCTGGAACAGCTCGTTGCAGTGGCGTCCGGTCACTGCGCCAAAGGCCACAGGCGTGTAGTTGGGGCGGAACATGGTGGTGCCAACGTCAGGAATGCTGCGGTTCAATACCCGCGCCGCAATCGCCAGGCCATTAATGTTGCCGAGTTTGCCCTGATCGGTGCCGAAACCCATGACAGTGTAACGTTTGATATGTTCAATCGATTCAAAGCCTTCACGCGTGGCCAGCTCAATGGAAGCGGCCGTTACGTCATTCTGCAAATCGACAAACTGTTTCGGTGCGCGCATGGTGGTTTTCATGTGCGGCACCTGGTACAGCGCCAGCGCCGAGCCATCACGACGCGCCCGTGTTTGCGGCAGCGCCATCGGTTGCGGTGTGCCTCCGGTCTCTTCAGCAGCACGTTTTCCCGCCTCGAAACCGCTGCTGAGCACGTCAGGCAAGCTATAGATGCCCTGCGCGCCTCCCACTACCCTCATCCCTTTTACCTGGGGCGCCACAAAACCGAGGATATCGTCACGCCACTGCGGGCGCCCGCCGGTATGTGATGCGAGATGGATGACCGGACTGTAGCCACCCGAGCTGGCGACGGTGTCGCACACCAGACGCGTGGCGCTACCGACCACCACAAAGCTTTCGCTGTTGATTCGGGCGATATCGACACTGCGCACGCGCGTAGCGCCCTGCGCTTCAATCACCGCGCTGCCGGTCATGATGGTGATGCCTTTGAGACGCGCCTGTTTCACCAACTCGCCGTCCGGACTCGGACGCGCATCAGCAATTGCCACCACTTCACGCCCGCTCTCCAGCCAGTCCAGCGCTGCACGGTAGCCGTCATCATTGCTGGTGGAGACCACCAGTTTGTTGCCCGGCACGACGCCATAGCGATGGATATAGGTGGAAACCGCACCCGCCAGATAGTTACCGGGAATGTCGTTGCCGCTGTACACCAATGGACGCTCATGCGCGCCGGTGGCCAGCACTACCCGTCCGGCACGTACCCGGTGCATACGTTGACGCGCCTGTTTGTGGCCCTTGATAACTGGCGCAGTGATCGACAGGTGATCGGTGCGACGCTCAAGTAGCGTGACAAAGTTATGGTCGTGATAGCCGTTGGCGGTGGTTTTCGCCAGCAGCTGTACGTTGTCCAGCGCCTGCAAGGTTTGCAGCACATCGCGGGCCCACAGCGCGGCGCCTTTCTCATCAATGATTTCACGGCTGTCGAGCAGGCTGCCGCCCATCTCTTCCTGCTCATCCACCAGGATCACGCGCACCCCACTGCGCCCTGCGGCCAGCGCCGCAGCCAGTCCGGCTGGGCCAGCGCCAATCACCAGCACATCGCAGTGCTGATTGAAGTGATCATAAATATCGGGATCGGCGACAGTTGGGCTACGGCCCAGACCGGCCCCTTTACGAATGTATTTTTCGTAGGTTTTCCACATCGACGCCGGCTGTTTGAAGGTTTTGTAGTAGAAACCTGGCGGCATAAAACGCCCACCGATTTTGCCTACCACGCCCATCAAATCGCGATCGACATTCGGCCAGCCGTTGGTGCTGGCGGCTTCCAGCCCCTGGTAGAGCGCTTGTTGGGTAGCACGCACGTTGGGGATCTGCTCCTGTTCCGCGCCACCGAGCTGTACCACGGCGTTCGACTCTTCCGCACCGGCCGCAACAATGCCGCGTGGTCGGGAGTATTTAAAGCTGCGATTGACCACATCAATGCCGTTGGCGATCAGTGCTGATGCCAGGGTGTCACCAACGAAACCTTCCAGCGTTTTGCCATTGAAAGTGAAAGTGATTTTGCGGCTGCGATCGATGCGACCGCCCTGTTTGAGGCGATTGACCTGGCTCATGATGCGCCTCCGGCCTGCACTTTTACGTTCTCATTGGCCGCTTCTCGTGCTTCCTGGCGCACCGGTAAGGTCACCACTTCTGCCTGCACGTTTTTGCCTGGCTGCTCACCGATTTTGTAGGTTTCCAGGATCTCGTAGGTCACGGTATTGCGCGTGATATTAAAGAATTTTCGGCAACCCACCGCGTGCACCCAGAGTTCGTGATGCACGCCGCGTGGATTATCACGGAAGAACAAATAGTCGCCCCACTCTTCGTCACTGCAAGCTTCCGGATCCTTAGGGCGCGCCAGATGTGCCGGGCCTTTGGCATGAAACTCTTCTTCTTCGCGATGCTCCTGGCACCACGGACAATAAATATGAAACATGTTGTCTTTCTCCCGAACAATAATCAGTGCGCAACGGCCGCAGCGCCGTGCTCATCCACCAGAGCGCCGGTGTGGAAACGGTCAATAGAGAACGGTGCCGCCAGAGGGTGCATCTCACGTTTAGCCAGACTGGCGGCAAACACATGCGCCGATCCCGGTGTCGCTTTAAAGCCGCCGGTGCCCCAGCCACAGTTGAAATAGAGGCCGTTGACCTTAGTTTTCGAGATGATCGGACTGGCATCTGGCGTGGTATCTACAATGCCGCCCCATTGGCGGTTCATGCGCACGCGCGAGAAGGCCGGGAACATCTCAACAATCGCCTGCAGGGTGTGTTCGATAATCGGATAGCTGCCGCGCTGGCCGTAACCGGTGTAACCATCAATGCCCGCACCAATCACCAGATCGCCTTTATCGGACTGGCTGATGTAACCGTGTACGTGGTTCGACATCACCACCGTGTTGACCACCGGTTTGAGCGGTTCGGAGACCAGTGCCTGCAAAGGATGTGATTCCAGCGGCAGTTTGATGCCGGCCATATTGGCCAGCACGCCCGAGTTACCCGCCACCACGCAGCCCACCGTCTTCGCTTCGATATCACCGCGATTGGTGTGCACGCCGTAAATCTGGCCGTCACGGATCATCAGGCCGGTGACTTCGGTCTGTTGCAGGATATCCACGCCATGCGCATCTGCGCCGCGAGCAAAGCCCCACGCCACCGCATCATGACGCGCCACACCGCCGCGCGGTTGCCAGGAAGCGCCCATGATTGGGAAACGTGCGCGAGCAGAGCAATCCAGCAGCGGTTCAAGATCCTGTACGCCGCGAGTATCCAGGACTTCACCGTCAATGCCATTCAGGCGGTTGGCGTTGACACGTCGCTGGATATCACGCATGTCCTGCAGGGTGTGCCCCAGATTCAACACGCCACGTTGCGAGAACATCACGTTGTAGTTCAGCTCCTGAGTCAGCCCTTCCCACAATTTCACGGAGTGCTCGAACAGCGCGGCGGCTTCATCCCACAGATAGTTCGAGCGCACGATGGTGGTATTACGCGCGGTGTTACCGCCGCCCAGCCAACCTTTCTCGATCACCGCCACATTGCGGATACCAAACTCTTTTGCCAGGTAATAAGCCGTCCCTAAGCCATGTCCGCCCCCGCCGATGACGATCACGTCGTAGGACTTTTTCGGCGTGGGGTTGCGCCACATGCGCTGCCAGTTTTCGTGATAACTCAGTCCGTGGCTAATCAGCCCGAAACCAGAAAAACGTTGCATACTCGTCTCCTAAAACTCCCGGCCTGAGCCGGGAAAAATGGTCAGGCAATGGCTTTTTTGGCGATAGCCTGTGGTGAATGCTCGCCATACACCGGATGTCTGGCACACAGCTCTGATACGTTGAAACGCACCCAGGCTTCGATGTTGTCGCTGTTCTGTTTCAGCGCCAGCACATCAAGGATGTCGCAAATCCAGCCCGCCAGGGTCTCGCACTCCTTCTCGCCAAAGCCGCGCGTGGTCACGGCTGGCGTGCCGATGCGTAAACCGGAGGTCACAAACGGGCTTTGTGGATCGTTGGGCACGGAATTTTTATTCACGGTGATATGCGCGCGGCCCAGGGCAGCATCGGCCTCTTTGCCGGTGATCTCCTGACCAATCAGCGAGACCAGGAACAGATGGTTGTCAGTGCCGCCTGACACCACGTCGTAGCCGCGTTTGATGAACACTTTCGCCATGGTTTTGGCGTTATCGATCACCTTGGCCTGGTAGTGAATGAAGTCCTGCTCCATCGCTTCACGGAAGGCCATCGCTTTGGCAGCAATCACGTGCATCAACGGGCCGCCCTGCTGGCCAGGGAACACCGCAGAGTTGAGTTTTTTGTACAGCGCTTCATCACCGTTCGCTGAAAGAATCAGACCACCGCGCGGGCCGCGCAGGGTTTTGTGCGTGGTGGTGGTCACCACATGTGCATGCGGTAACGGGTTGGGATAACAGCGAGCAGCGACCAGACCCGCCACGTGCGCCATATCCACCATCAGCCAGGCGCCAACGCTATCGGCGATTTCGCGGAAGCGTTTCCAGTCAACGATGCGCGAATAAGCAGAGAAACCGGCCACAATCAGTTTCGGCTGGTGCTCCTTTGCCAGGCGCTCCACTTCCTGATAATCAATCTCACCGGTTTCGGCATTCAAACCGTATTGCACGGCGTTGTAGTGCTTACCGGAGACATTCGGTGCGGCGCCATGGGTTAAGTGACCGCCGTGCGCCAGGCTCATGCCGAGAATGGTGTCGCCGGGTTTGATCAACGCCATAAACACCGCGGCGTTCGCCTGAGCACCGGAATGGGGCTGCACGTTGGCGTAATCCGCACCAAACAGCAGGCAGGCGCGTTCAATCGCTAAACGTTCGATGGTGTCGACATGTTCGCAGCCGCCGTAGTAGCGTTTTCCCGGATAGCCTTCAGCATATTTGTTGGTGAGCTGGCTGCCCTGCAGCGACATGACCTGGGAGCTGGCATAATTTTCCGAGGCGATTAATTCGATGTGTGTTTCCTGTCGCACCAGCTCACCCACTACGGCGGCAAACAGTTGTGGATCGGCACTGTTCAAATCATTTGCATTCATTGCTACACCCTCATCATCAGGATTAGTGGCCAAATTCAGTACGTTTTCACACTACTGAATATCGCCGGGTGCAAGCTTGAACGTTTGCGACATTTAATATGACAAAATCGCGACAACCATTATTTATCAATGATTTAATTTTTTAAGGTGATTTGTATTGTTTGAGGTGCATCACGATTGGATAAGAAAATGTGATGTCTGAATGGAAATGCTTAAATCGGGTGGGAGGAAAAAATTAAGTAAATCAGTGGGTAATCATTTTTTGCAGTAACAATGAAATAACGAGAGCGCTGAAATCAACGCCCTTCAATTGCACTATCAATATGAATAAAGAATGGATCGACATGCTGCTGATCGCGCAATGCGGCCTGCTTGCGTGCCAGGCTGGGAGGATAACCAAAGGCATCGCGGAAATGGCGGGAAAAATGCGCGGTATCGGAGAAGCCACAGCGCTCGCCAATTTCTGTCACTGTTTTCGCGCTGTACAGCAGTAGCCACAAACCATAGCGCAGTCGCAAGTCACGCGCGAAGCGTTGCGGACTGACACCCAGTTCATCCTTGAATTTGCGCTCAATATTGCGTCGCGAGGTATTCAGGCGCTGAGCGAGTTGCTCAACCGAAATCACCTCGCCCATATGTTGGGAGATGACATCAACGGCACTGCGCACCATGCGATCTTTTATTTTTTCGAAGATCACCGGTTGCGGCTGCGGATGATGCGTGGTGCGCGCTTCATCAATCAGCATGATATGCAGACTTTTTATCGCCCATGCGCGGCCCAGATGGCGTTCAATCAGGTGCGCGGCAACATCCGCCGCCGCCACGCCACCGGCACAGGTAATCAGCTTGCCTTCATCGACAAAGATGCGATCGGCTACCGGGGTGATATCGGGAAAACGCCGCTGTAAATCACCATGGTGATACCAGCTGACACAACACTCTTTTCCCTTCATGACGCCAGCCTGAATCAATGCAAAGACACCGGTACATAAGCCGACCAATGGCGTGCCAAACTGCGCGGCAAGGCGAATATAATCCAGCGCGCGATGATCGGTTTTGTCCTTCTCATCCTGCACCCCGCCAATCACCACGATGTAGTCAAAATGTTCCGGGTTCTTGAGGGCTTCACAAGGCGAGATCACCGCGCCACAGCTTGAAGTCGCTTCACTGCCAGAGCTGGACATGAACGTCCAGCTACAGCGCAGCTGACGGCTGCGATCGCCTTCATCGGCGGCGAGACGCAGGCAATCCACAAAAGCCGCAAACGGTAGCAGCGTAAAGCGGTTCAGCAGGACGAAACCGACCGACAGCGGCGTTGCCTGTTCATTGGGTTTGTTACGGGAAGTCATGGCAAGATCCTCGTTCCATCATTGCGATGCCGCCGCAAATGCACCCGGCGTAATGCCAAAATGGGCGCGGAATTTCTTGATGAAGTGGCTCTGGTCGAAGAAGCCCACTTCACTGGCGGTGTGCGCGGCATCGAAGCCTTGTGACAGCAGTCGTTTTGCCCGCATCAGGCGAATCTGCGTGAGGTATTGATGTACCGATAAGCCAGTCAGCTTCTGGAAGGTGCGCATAAAATGGTATTCGCTTAGCCCGGCGACGGCGGCGATTTCACTGACCGCCAGCGGCTGATGGTAATCGCTGTGCAGAAAATCGATCGCCTGCCGAATATCGGCGCGTAACGCATGCCGCTCACCGCCTTTTAACGTGCGTTCGCCGTGTTGACGGATTAACGCGCTCAGCACCTGAAACAGCGCACACTCTTTTTCCACTGCGTCCGGACTTTCTTGCATCACGGCGGAAGCCTGCAACATCTGCTGCGCCAGCAACGGATCATACCGCATCCCTTCCGCACCAAAATTGAGTTCACCTTTGCCGCCGATTTGTGACTCCGCGATCTCATTAACCAGTGTGGCGGAAGGATAAAACGCGCAGTAATCCCAGCCTTCCTCACGCTGGACCGCTTCACCGGTGTGCACCTCCCCCGGCAGAATCACCATCACCGTGCCAGCGGCGGCAATGCCCTGTTGACGGCAAATGCGGGTACGTTGTGCCCCTCGGGCAAACGCCGCGATCACGAATTCGTCGTGGAAGTGTGGCGGATAACTGTGCTCGTAGCAGCGTGCACGCAGGATTTCCATACCGCCGTGCATACCACGATCACGCCACAATTTGATGTCATCACGTTTTTCCTGCATCACAAATCCTTCGCTGATGTACTCCGGGAGCAGGATTTTACTATAGCCTTGCGCATCGTGGCTTAAAATTGGTGCATCTGTTGAGAAGGTTTTGGAAAATTGTCATGTCGTTGAATAGTCACACCCTGCCGAAACACAGCGATCCACTGAGTTTTCGCGCGGGTTTTATCGCCTGTTTGCCTACCGTGCCCGGTTACCTGAGCATCGGTTTTGCTGCGGGTGCCATTGGCACGCTGGCCGGTTTCTCCGTATTGCAAACCGCGCTGCTGGCGACGCTGCTCTACACCGGTTCGGCGCAGTTCTTATTTTATTCGCTATGGGCAGCAGGCGCGGAAATGACCTCGGTGGTGCTGAGTGTGATGCTGGTTAATCTGCGCTATTTGCTGATGAGTTCAGCGATTAGCGTGTTCTTCCGTGGCCAAAGTGGCTGGCAGAAAGTCGTCAGCGGCCTGCTGCTCACCGATGAGACCTTCGGCGTCGCGGTACAGCACGGCAGCCAGCATGGCAAAATCGCTTTCGCCTGGATGTTTGGTCTTAACCTGCCCGCCTGGCTGAACTGGATTATTGCCTGTGTGATTGGCGCTTATGCCGCATCTGCCGTCCCTGAATCGCTGATGGCCGGATTGAGTTTTAGTCTGGTATCGATGTTTATCGGGCTGATTCTAATGACGTGGTTTGCCAGCCGGCGCAAATGGCTGGAGACGCTGGCGATTGTGGTTGCGGTGCTGGTGACCTATTTTTCTGCGGGACATCTCGATCTCAGCGTAGTGGTGATCATCGCCGCCTCGATGGCCGCCAGTCTGGCCACGCTGCTGTTACGCATGAAATACAAGGAGGGGAAATAACATGGAGCGTAATGTCCTGATGACCATTGTGGTTGCCGCGCTGGTCACCGCGGTGATGCGCGTTGGCCCGATTCTGTTGCTTTCCCGCTTCCGACTCGCCCCGCTGGCACAACAGTGGCTGAGCTTTATCCCGGCGGGCATTATGGCGGCCATTGTCACAGCCGAGTTGATTGAAAAGCCGGCGTTAACCGCTTCAGGTTTGAGTTTATCGTTACTGGCGGCGCTGATTGCGGCGATCACCGGCATCGTCACGCGCGGTTTGTTTGCCACCGTGCTGGCTGGCATGGTGGCGTATACTGCGCTGCGTTATGGGTTTGGTTTGTAACGTGAAGCATCGGGTGCGGAATGAATTCCGCACCGTGATGTCAACTCGCCTCTGCTGCAGGTGTCCGTTTTCCCTTCAACATATTTCTCAACGCTGGTTCGAGATATTTGGTGATAAACCAGGCCAAATAATAGAGCCCTCCGGCGACCACAATCGGCATGAGCAGCATGACTGTTTCACTTTTGATCTGCACATTCATTTTTATCAGTATGGCAATCATGAGGTTTTCATGTATCAGATAGTAGGCGTAACTGGCAAAACCTATCGCAGTGAAAAATCGAACGGATAACAAACGTTCCAGTTGTTTTGAATAAAAACTGGCAATAAAGAAAAGCATGACCAGCAGTAAGGGAATGACCGTTAGGGCACCCGCATTTTTAACGTAGTAGCTGAAGTTAATGAGCATCGCGACAACCACAACCGCATAATGAAAGCCTTTGTCACGGCCATGCATTCTTTCATATACCAGGCAGCCGATCATAAACCACGCGTAGTGAATAAAACCAAACTTAGCAATAACATCAATGAAAATGGGATGACCTAAAGATTTTAATACCGAGGAGGCGGACAGCAGTAACATCGGCACCAGCAAGCCCGGCAAGCAATATTTCCGTCCCAGGGTAAAATAGATGGCACCAATAATCAGATAGAATACCGCTTCAACGTACAGCGACCAAAATGAGCCCGCCATCGATTTAAATTCAATACCGGTTATTTGTGTCAACGTTTCAGGATTAGTGAAGATCAGCCCCGGTAGCAGATTCCTGACATAGGGTGTCATAGCTGACCATTCCGGGAAAAACCCACCAATAGCATAGAGTAACAAACTGGCAATCAGCATTGCCGGAAACAGTCGCAGCCAGCGTTTTTTCAGGAAGCTGATATAGCTATCAGACTTATCCAGCGTCATAAATATGACAAAGCCGGAAATCATGAAGAATAACTCTACGCCAAGCCAGCCGAATGAAAAAACTGGAATATGTTGTGTGAGGTTTACATAGGGCAAGAGTTCTGGCCAACGTGCATAGGCGTGGTAACCAATCACCATTAAGATGGCAAGACCGCGCATTCCGTCAAGATGCTTGATGCGTGCGTGCATAATTCCCTCAGGAAAGATGTCCGGATGTGTAAATTCAACTTAGCACTGACAATTATTTACTCACAATAAGACTTATTCTGATTAAAACTTTTCTTAATGCACGTTTTTTAATGCTTGAAGGCATCAAGCATTAATTTCCACTGGACTTACCAATCCAGGATGGAGCAAATTCTAATCCTTTTATTACCCGGCACTTAAGACCATCCGCCTTCTTAAAACACCTTTGTCTGGATATTGAACAAACCCGTTATAAGTAAAGCTTAAACGGGTTTGTTCATGATTCTTCAACAGTGGAGCTAATGAATTTAAAATGACATATTTAAAAAAGCACGATTTATTCCGGTGGCAACGCCTGTAAAATTCGCTGCGCGTCATTCGCCGTCAGCGAGTAGTCATAAAATTGTCGATAAAACGCCTGCGTAGCGCTCACTAAATCTAGCTGAGGAAACAACGCCGGATGCAACTGTTTTGCGGCCCATTGAATCTGTAACGCCACCTCGGTGCCATAACGATCCCACGGAAATACTCCTGCCGGATTCTGCCACACACGATGTTGCTGGACGGCTTTCACACTGGCAAACAACGTCTTAAAGTCGGAATCTGCCAGCGATCCGGCACCCGCACCGATGATAATGACATCAGGATTCCAGCGAATCACTTCTTCAGGGGAGATGGGCTTCATATTGCCGACAATGCCTGCAGCGACATTTCGACCACCGGCGAGATTAATCCAGGTATCAATCAGCGTATCGCGCCCATCGACTTTCAATGGATGCAGCGACTGGATGTGCAACACCCGTGGTCGTTGTGCCTCACTTAAACCCGCCGTTTTCCCGCTGATGTCAGCAATGTGCTGATCAAGGTAGCGGTTATAAGCTTCTGCTCGCTTCGCCGCCTCGGGCGTACCCACCACTTGCGCAGTCGTGATCAATGAACGCTTCATCGAAGCAAAATCATCGAAGTTCATTGCCAGTACCGGAATACCCGCAAGTCGATACGATTCCGCATCAGGATCATTCGCTGGCACAAAGATAGCGTCAACATGGCGCACCACCAGTGCTTCACTGGCAAAGGTTTTCCCCTTCGCCTGCAGTGCCTGATTGAGGGATGGCTGAACCTTAAACATCCACGGACGATCGGCAGGATGATTTACCGTCGCCACGATGCGATCCCCCGCGCCCAACGTCATCAACAACGAGTGATGCGCAAACCAGGCGTCAGCAATATGCATCGCCGGTTTGCTGATTTCGACATGATTACCAGTGTCATCGATCACCGTTTGGGCTGAGGCCAGTGTACTCACCATCAACATCGGTAATAGCCGACGCCACATTTTGCTCATCATTCACTCCCTTAGAAGTTAAGTTGCATGGAGACTTGCACCATACGCGGCGCACCGAGAGAAGCGCTGGCATAGCCTGCACCGCTATACCCGTTTAACCCACCGGGCACGATATTGGTCCAGTAATGGCGGTTGGTCAGGTTAGTGACATCAAGTCGGAAGGTGGTGGCGGTATCAAACAGCCGGGTCTTATAAGCTGCACCGGCATCCAGCGTGGTATAGCTCCCTACCCAACCGTCATTTTGATTGTCGGTAGTGCGACGCCCAACATAGTGAATGCCGCCGTGAATATCGGTACCGCTGAACATCGGTAAATCGTAAGCGGCAAACAGGCTGGCGGTATAGCGAGGCAAGCCAACAATCTGTTTGTCATCGGTTTGTGTGCTGGCGGTGTCCAGCAGACGCGGATCTAACCAGGTCATGCCGCCGAACAGATGCAGACGATCGGTGAGGTCACCATCCGCCATCAGTTCCAGCCCACGGTTACGCTGTTCGCCATCGATAGCGTAGTCGCCGCTGGCGTTGGTGTAAGCGAACGGGCGTTTAATCTGGAACAGCGCGGCAGTCAGCAGCAGTTTATTGACCGCCAGCTTGCTGCCCACTTCCACCTGACGGCTGCGATAAGGCGCCAAAATCGCACCGGCATTGTTGGCCGTGGCCGGTGCGGTGTCCCCTTGTTGCAGGCTATCAGCGTAAGTGACATACAGCGTCAGGGGATCAACCGGTTTATACGTCAGGCTGGCGGAACCGCTGAATCCGCTATTAGCAGAGTCACTGCTGCGACTGCCCGTTTTGCTGTAGTTGGACGAACTCAGCAGGCTCTCACTGCCCGCCAGTAACAGGCTCCATTGCGGGGAAAACTGCAGATTATCGCTGAGCAGAAATGCATGCTCGCTGGCAGTGGCGGAATGATAGCGGTCGGTAAAATCAGGGTAGTCCGGTTCAGCGAAAGCCTGGGGATTATCCAGTGAAGCGCTGCCCAGGGTCGAGGAAGCACCGTTGCGGGGGTTGTAATTCTTCCAGACAAAACCGCGCAGCCCGGTTGAAATTTGATGATGAATCCAGCCGGTATCCAATTCCCCATTCACATTCGCCATGTAGCTGTTAATCGTAAAGCGGCTGGCGGTGGCAGATGAGGTGGTGGTGGTGTATTCGCCGTGGCTGTCGGTGAAGGTGTTGGTTACCGCCGTGGATTCACGATCGGCAATCTGACGTAAAACGCCAATTTCACCCTGCCAGTTTCCGTCGAAGTCATGTTTGAGATGCAGGCCAGCAGTCAGCGTGTGATTGTCATCACCCGCATAAGATTGCCCCAGGTGCGCCGTTTTCGGATCGGGCGCAGAGGGGAATGACAACCCCTTGCCAAGCGCAAATTTGCCCGGCAGGCCTTTGTCGTAGAAATGGTAATAGCTGAAGTTGGTTTCCAGCACCGTTTGATCGGTCAGATTCGCATCGAGCGCCAGGCTGAACAGCTGACGGCGAACTTTGCTGCCTTTCACATAGCCATCGCCTTCATCATCGAGGAAATTAAGGCGATAACGCAGACGATCGTTGCTATCCAGCGGCCCACTAAAATCACCGGCCAGCTGATGGCTTAATCCGGTACCCGCACCCACAGTAATGGAGTGCTGCGGTGTGTCACTGGCGCGTTTGCTCACGAAATTGAACAGACCTGCCGGATTGGCCGGACCATACAAGGATCCGGCGAGACCATTCAGCACCTCAATGTGATCAAACTGTTCAGCGGCGTAGTCGGTGGTCGATACCACATTCAGCCCATCGATCATGCTGTTCTGCACCACACTGCCCTGCATACCCCGGGTTTGCGGGCGTGCCCCATCCCCCTGCACCGATGGCATGTAACGATAAAGATCGCTGACGCTTTTCAACTGCTGGCGCGTCATCAACTCAGGTGACAGGGTTTGCACCGACCACGGCGTATTGCGCACTTCCTGTTTGCCGAGATTGCCCAGCGTGGCTTTTTTATCGGTTTCTGCAGGAGGTTGATTCGGCGAGGCAGTCACTGCAATGGTCGGTTGCTCGGATGTGGCATACAGCGGAACGGCGGACAACAACATGGCACCGGTGAAACCTGTTTTCACCAGGGTGATACGCTTGATAAACATGACATTTCCAGGATGACTGACGAAAGGGGGTGAGCGCGTTAAGCTAGCGCTATATTTTCGATTATATATCGATAAGATTCGTCAACCTATTGTTTATCAGCGTTATATTACTGATCCGTCACTGTTTTTTATCAGGCGAAAGGTCCTGGGCCGACGGATTCTCGCATCATCACTTCACCCGCGAAGCGCTGGCGATTGCGCATTTCGCCCCCGTCGAGCATCGATATCAGCCTTGCAAGCGTTTCCTGAATCATCTCCGTCACCGGCATTTTCACGCTAGAGAGCGACGGAACGGTGAAGGGGGCCAGCGGAATATCATCAAATCCCAGCACGGAGACCTGAGCCGGAACCGCAATGTTGTGCGATGCCAATGCTCTTAACGCCCCTACCGCCATATCATCATTACTGGCCACCAGTGCGCTAAACGGACGGCCCTGGTTTAACAAGGTTTCTACCGCCGCTACGCCGTTTTGCGCCTGCCACCTCCCTTCAATAATCAACGCTTGCTGAACCGGAATCTGGTGTTTTGCCAGCGCCGATTGGTAGCCCGCCAGGCGCTCACGGCCGGTGGGCGAATCGAGCGACCCGGTAATAAAGGCAATGTCACGATGCCCTAGTTTGATTAACGCTTCAACGGCGTCGGCGCTGGTGCGTTGTTGATCGGCGTAAATACAGTAGCTGTCGTGTTGCCGCAGACGACGGTTGATCACCAGAATCGGATGCGAGTGCTGATCGATGATAGCGTCCATTTCTTCAATGGTGAGAAAGCGTGGATAGATGATGATGCCGTCACAGCGCAAATCGAGCAAAAATTGAATCGCAGCACGCTCCTCTTCCGCACTTTGTTTGCCATCCACCAATAGCAGTTGTCGCCCCTGCTGCTCCATCAGTCGGGCGGAATGCTGCATAAGTTCCGTAAAGTAGCTGCCGGAATAGAGGGTGTTGGTGATCACCAGACCAATGGTCTGGCTCGACTTGGTTGCCAGATTTCGCGCCAGTAAATTGGGGCGAAAACCGGTTTCCGCGATGGCCTTAAACACCAATTCCCGCTTCTCTTCGCTGACATAACCGTTGCCGGACAGCACACGTGACACCGTGGCTTTAGATACGCCTGCGACCTTCGCCACCTCAACTATGGTTGCCATTTTTCACTCTGATTTACGCCTGTATCGCTGAAGTGTACCTAAGTCGCGAATTATGCGGAGAATTTTTTCACCGTAATGTTTGCCCGCTCCTCACTTCGTTATCGATCACTATCACAATTTTAAACATCAAATTTTAAACTTCTTGCCTGCCTTTGATTTCATATTCATGATTTTGTGAAACCGGTTTCTCATGACTCGCAATAGATATGCGGGCAAACGTACCCCTACTCAAAAAAATCAGAGACCTACAATCCATGGCTAAAAATTATGCTGACGTTTCACGCGCCATCGTGGCTTCGCTCGGCGGCTTAAGCAATATAGAAGCCGTCACGCACTGCATGACGCGCCTGCGTTTCGTGCTACGCGACACTACCCTGATCGATAACGCCACGCTAAAAGCGATTCCGGGCGTGATGGGCGTGGTGCATACCGATACGCAATGCCAGGTGATCATTGGCAATAACGTTAATCTCGCGTACCAGGAAGTGCTTAAACTCGGCACACCGAATAGCGACAACAGCGCCCCGATAAAACGCAAAATCACCCTTCGTAGCATTGGCGCGGGCATTCTTGACGCGCTGGTGGGCACCATGTCGCCGCTGATCCCGGCGATCATCGGTGGATCGATGGTAAAACTGCTGGCAATGGTGCTGGAGATGAGCGGTGTGCTGGCGAAAGGTTCGTCTACGCTGGTGATCCTGAATGTCATCGGTGACGGTGCCTTTTTCTTCCTGCCGGTAATGGTGGCGGCCTCGGCGGCACTGAAATTTAAAACCAATATGTCATTGGCGATTGCGATTGCTGGCGTACTGGTGCATCCCAACTTTATTGATTTGATGGCCAAAGCGGCACAAGGCCAGGCCGTGGAGTTCGCCTATATCCCGGTGACGGCGGTGAAATACACCTACACCGTCATCCCGGCGCTGGTGATGACCTGGATCCTGTCGCACATCGAATACTGGGTGGATCGCTTTACCCCTGCGGTCACCAAAAACTTCCTCAAACCGATGCTGATTGTGCTGATTGCCGCACCGATTGCCATTGTTTTGATTGGTCCACTCGGCATCTGGATTGGTAGCGGTATTTCAGCGCTGGTTTATACCATTCATGGCTATCTCGGCTGGTTATCCGTAGCGATTATGGGCGCGTTATGGCCGCTGCTGGTGATGACGGGCATGCACCGCGTCTTCACCCCGACCATCATTCAGACCATCGCGGAAACGGGCAAAGAAGGCATGGTGATGCCCTCTGAAATCGGCGCCAATCTGTCACTCGGCGGGTCATCGCTGGCCGTAGCCTTCAAAACCAAGAATCCGGAATTGCGTCAGACCGCGTTTGCCGCAGCGGCTTCAGCGATCGTGGCTGGGATCTCGGAACCCGCTCTGTATGGTGTTGCGGTGCGACTCAAACGACCACTGATCGCCAGCCTGATCAGCGGATTTATCTGTGGCGCGGTAGCCGGCATCGGCGGGCTCGCCAGCCACTCCATGGCCTCACCCGGCTTGTTTACCAGCGTACAGTTTTTTGATCCGGCCAACCCGATGAGCATTGTGTGGGTGGGTGGCGTGATGGTGTTGTCGGTGGTGCTTTCATTTGTTCTGACCCTGATTCTTGGCTTTGAAGATATTCCGGTGAGTGAAACAGCGCAGCCTAAACCGGTTGTGGATCCTGCTAAAGCCGTCAATGTGAATTGATTAACTGAGGTTTTTTATGTCTGAAGTGACATTTCCAGAGGGATTTTTATGGGGCGGCGCGTTAGCCGCTAATCAGTCGGAGGGGAGCTATCTTGCGGGCGGTAAAGGCTTAACCACGGTGGATATGATCCCGCATGGCGAACACCGTATGCCGGTCAAACTCGGGCTGGAACCGCGCTTCACCTTGCGTGATGATGAATACTATCCGAGCCACGATGCCATCGATTTTTATCGTCGTTACAAAGATGACATCGCGTTGATGGCGGAAATGGGCTTCACGGTGTTTCGTACGTCCATCGCCTGGAGCCGCATCTACCCGAAAGGCGATGAGTTAACGCCAAATCCTGAAGGTATCGCTTTCTATCGCAGCCTGTTCGAAGAGTGCCAAAAATATGGCATCACGCCGCTGGTGACGTTATGCCATTTTGACGTACCGATGCATTTGGTTACCGAGTACGGTTCATGGCGCAACCGCAAGATGATTGAATTCTTCGCCCGCTATGCCCGCACCTGCTTTGACGCTTTCAACGGGCTGGTGAAATATTGGCTGACGTTTAACGAAATCAACATTCTGCTGCACAGCCCGTTCTCTGGCGCTGGCCTGGTCTTCGGACCAGAGGATAATCGAGAGCAGGTTAAATACCAGGCGGCGCATCATGAACTGGTCGCCAGTGCGCTGGTGACGAAAATTGCACACGAGATTGACCCCGAAAATCAGGTCGGCTGCATGCTGGCGGGCGGCAATTTCTATCCGTGGTCATGTAACCCTGAAGATGTCTGGACGGCGATGGAAAAAGATCGCGAGAACCTGTTCTTTATCGATGTGCAGGCGCGCGGTGCCTATCCTTCCTACGCAGCACGCGTGTTCCGCGAGAAAGGCATTGAGATTGAGTGGCAGGACGGTGATGCAGCACTCCTGCGTCATACCGTGGATTTTGTCTCCTTCAGCTACTACGCGTCTCGCTGTGCCTCAGCCGATATGAACGAGAAAAACAGCAGTGCGGCAAACGTGGTGAAATCGCTGACCAACCCGCACATTCCCCGGAGCGCATGGGGCTGGGGCATCGATCCCTTAGGGCTGCGCATCACCATGAACATGATGTACGACCGCTATCAAAAGCCGCTATTTTTGGTGGAAAACGGCCTGGGGGCGCGCGATGAAATCGATGCCAACGGCGAGATTCATGACGATTACCGTATCAGCTACCTGAAGCAGCACATTCAGGCAATGGGCGAAGCGATAGCCGATGGCATCCCGGTGATAGGTTACACCACCTGGGGATGCATTGATCTGGTCGCAGCCTCAACGGGCGAGATGAGTAAACGCTACGGCTTTGTTTACGTCGATCGTGATGATCAAGGCAAGGGCTCACTGGCGCGCACCCGCAAAAAATCTTTCTGGTGGTATAAAAAAGTGATTGCCAGCAATGGCCGCGATTTAAGTGAATAATCTTTGCGATTCACTGCCGGGCGATGTGAGTTCGCCCGGCATGTTTATATAACTACAGCATTAAATTCTCTATTAATGATTGGATCTGATTATCCTGCCAGAGTAAATAGTCCGCGTTTTACGCTATTGAACACCTGTACTCTTTTATAAATGCCGATGGTACTATTTGCGGGTTGAATCCAGCGGAATAGCGTCATGTTACGTTTTGAACCTCGTCTTCACCCTCGTAAAGTTTTATTTCTGCTTTTGGCTCAGCTTAAAGCCGCGCTGATCTGCATCGGTTCGCTGGCACTGTTGATATTGCCGCTATCCCTGCCTGCCGCTGCGGCGCAAAACCCCGCGACGAAAGATGACAAAGCCAACCGTATTGTCAGCGGCATCATTAGCTTCACCCGCTGGCCAGCGTTGCACGACGCCCCACAGTTGTGTGTGTTCAATTCTGCGCGCCACGTCAATTTTCCTGCCAGTGCCACCGCGACATCGCTGCCCTTTAGCGTGGTCTATCTCAACAGTGAAACCGAGTTAGCCAGCAATCGCTGTGATGCCCTCTATTTCGGCGATCAGTCGCCGCAGCAACAGACCGAATTGCTCAGCCTGGAGAAAGGCCACGCCGTTCTCTCTCTGGCTGAAAATAATACCGATTGCGCCATTGGAGCCGCTTTCTGTCTTATTTTTAATGCCGATCATCCGATGTTTGCCGTAAACCTTGATTCACTGGCTCGCAGTGGCGTTCGCGTGAGTCCGGATGTGTTATTGCTGTCGCGCAAAGGAAGCCAATAAGATGAAATTTGAAAAAATCAAAAATGAAAAATCATCTATCCGCATCAGGCTGCGCAAGATCAGCATCATCAACTCCGCCGTTATCTTGTTGCTGTGCTGGTTGCTGCTGACCTCCACTTCGTTACTTTTCATCAAGCGTTATGAGAAGCGCAACCTGGAGTTGATTGCCGCAACGCTGAGCAACAGCCTGACCGCTGCTACCGTCTTTGAAGACAGTTATGACGCCCACAAAAAAATTGCCATGTTGGGCAATGAAGGCATGTTTGCTACGGCGAAACTGGTAACGGACGACCAAACGGTGCTGGTTAACTGGCAAGATCAACAGCAGCAGGATGGCTGGTATGAGAACTTCTTACGCGAATGGATCTACGCGCGCCCGCTGAGCGTCAATATTAATCATGCGGAAAATGTCGTCGGGACGTTGACGCTGGCGGGTACGGTCAAAGGGGCGACGGATTTTATCCGTTACTCAGTGATGATTTTATCCAGCGGTATGCTGTGTGTGCTGATCGTCGCCTTTATGCTGAGCGCATTCTTGCATCGGGGCATTTTGCAGACGCTACGCAATATCACCAGCTCGATTCATTACGTCATCAGCTCGGGTGATTTTTCGCTGCGTATTCCCGAAAGCCCGACCAAAGAGTTTCAGCTGTTTTCGGACGATCTCAACTCGTTGCTCGCAGAGATGCAATCATTACAGGCTTCGTTACTGCGTGATAACCGGTCGTTAGCGGCGAAAGCGTTGGAAGATCCGCTCACCGGACTGGCCAACCGCGCCGCCTTTGTCACGCAGTTAACCCGATTGCTTGATGGCCAATTCGCTCATGAGCGCTTTGTGTTGCTGTTCCTGGATGGCGATCGATTCAAGAGCATCAATGATAACTGGGGACATGCGGCGGGCGATGAGGTGCTGAAAGCCATCGGTTCCCGCCTGCTTGCACTGGCCTATAAACAGGATATGGTCGCGCGCCTCGGCGGTGATGAGTTTGCGATGTTAATAACCAGCCGCGCGACTGAGAAACAGCTGCTGCAGCTGACAGAGGAGATCAGGGAAGCCATTGCGCAGAAGATTATGATCGCGGAAGGCACACCGATCACCACCTCGGTCACTATTGGTTACGCCTGGTCGCAGCATGGCGATACGGTGCAATCAATTCTGGAACGTGCAGATATGCATATGTACAAAAACAAAGGGATAAGTAAGGTACGGGTATGAAAATCAAACTCTTTCTGCTGCTGTGTATTCTGGTTTGCGCGGGATGTCAGTCAAAAGGTCGTTTCACCGCCGCACAGATTGCAGCGATGCAAAGCGCGGGCTTTACTGAAAACATGGAAGGCTGGGGATTAGGTTTATCGGACAAAATCCTGTTTGGGGTAAATGAGTCTGAACTCACCGCGACCAGTAAAGCCAACATCGCCAATATGGCGAAAAACCTCTCAGCGACGGGCATTCAGCATGTCCGCATTGACGGTCATACGGATAATTACGGCAAGGCGGATTATAACCAGCAGTTGTCACTGAAACGTGCTGATGCTGTGGCAACACAATGGGCGTTGGGTGCGGATGTACCGCGAACCAACATCACCACCCGAGGTCTGGGCATGAGCGCCCCCATTGCCAGCAATAACAGTGCACAAGGCCGCGCGCAGAATCGCCGTGTGGCGATTGTGATTACCTCGCCTTAATCTCACCCTGGTCGAGCGCATAACGGTATAAGCGCTCGACCGCCAGATTTTTCATTTTCACTTCGCACATAATGTCGAAGTCAGTAAATGATAACGCCCAGTCGTTTAAATCCTGATTAAAGTAGTAGTCAGAATGTGCACGCAGTTTGGTTTTTGCCACCGTTAAATCGCGCTGATCCGGGAAGCCATGTTCTGGGATTAAACCTTCCTGAGCAATCGAATAGTGTAATACCGGACGCACATCGCGCCACGATTCGATAATTAACGCAATACGCGCATCATCCGCTTGAATAAATTGATTCTCTTTTACCCAGTGATGGTGAATATCCAGCACCACCGGACAGAGATCGCGCGCCTGTAATACATCATCCAGCGAACAAGATATTTCGTCATTTTCGACCGTCAGCATATTGCGTGCTTCAGGAGAGAGACGCTGAAACGCCGCGCGAAACCCCTCGATGCCTTTTTTGCCGTTCATATGGATATTGATTTTGAAATCCTGAAACTGGCGACCATACCCCATTAACACGGCACACAGCGCATGGTACTCCACATCCTCAATTGCCCGATCCACTACCCCTTCATTATCCGAAGCGAGTACGGAATATTGTCCAGGATGGAATGAGAGACGAATGTTATGAGCGCGGGCAAATTCGCCACAGCGGCCCAGCAGCGGCTGTAAGTCGAGCATCAGTTCGCTGTAGATGGCGGTGGCCTCTGGTACGGTATACAGCGGCAACAGGTCGCTGCCAATCCGCATCATGCGCATCGCATCCGGCAGTTTCGCCAGTTGTTGCAGCGTGAGGAATTGGTTTTCGAGGTTGTTGGTTGCCAACTGCGCCAGTAAACGCGCTTGTTCTTCGCGATCAAGACTCAGGAAACGCGTACGCGTGGTGATTTTAAACGGAAACGGCTGCTTAGCCTGTGCATCGAAGTACTTACACGCAAAACCCAATTTCATTTCAGTCTCCCTTAGAGCAGGCTGAAAGTGTAGCTTGCTCCAGGGAAAGTGCACGGACAGCGGCAGGGCTGCCGCTGTCCGTAGGCTTACACGCTTGGGAAAGTGATATTGCTGCCCGGTGCTTCGCGATGCAAATGGATAAAGTTCAGGTGGCGTTCGTACTGATCGAGAATATCGATAATCACCTGCTCCTTGTTGTAGTCCATCAAATCGTTGCCCTGGCTACCTTCCAGCAGGAATGTCTCCAGACGATAATAGGTCGATTTACCGCTGCGCGCCCGATAGGTAAAGCCTGGAACCGAATACTGCTGCGGCCAGATCTGATACACGAAGTCCTGCTCTTCACCCAGCAGCACGCGCAAATCCAGATAACCTAACGGATGGCCCTCTTCCGGCTCCACGCGGTCCAGTGAAACCCGACCGCCGCGCAACTCCAGTTCTTTCGCCACATCCTGCATCGCCGGGAACAAGACGTTCTCCATCATTTGCTGGGTGTAGCGTGTGCCTGGATAGTTCATCAGACGCGACAGACGTTTCTTCCAGCTCAGGCGATCGTTGCTGGCCGGAATGTACGGTGCCGTTTCACGACTGGCGCTGGCGCGGCGATGGTCTTCCACTTTGAGAGACTTATACAAACCGGCCATCACAAAGAAGATCACAAAGCTGAACGGCAGTCCCATGATCACCGTGGCATTCTGCAGCGCAGAGATACCGTTGGTCATCAGCATACCCATGGTCAGAACACCGATTGCCACTGACCAGAAGATACGCAGCCAGTTCGGTGCATCACTGTTGATGTCTTTCAGCTTCGAAGTGAAGTTACCCAACACCAGTGAACCGGAATCCGCTGAGGTGACGTAGAACAGCATGCCGGTAATGGTGGCGACCGAAGCACTGAATTTGAACGCCGGATACTGCGCCAGCAGGCTGTAGAAGCCACGTTCTGCATGCGCCATCACTTCCTGAGCAAAGCCGGCATCACCGTGGATAATTTCATACAGCGCGGCGTTACCAAAGACCGACAGCCACAACAGCGTGAAGGTGAACGGAATAATCAGCGTACCGAGCACGAACTCACGGATAGTGCGACCACGTGAAATACGCGCCAGGAACAAGCCAACAAACGGGGACCAGGCGACCCACCATGCCCAGAAGAACAACGTCCAGCTGTTCATCCACTCTCTTGGCTGATCAAACGCAAAGGTGTTCAGCGTCATGCCCATAAAGCGGTTGATGTAATCACCGACATTGAGCACCAGTGCATTCAGCAGGAAGTCGGTTTTGCCCATGAACAGCACAAACAGAATCAGCCCTAATGCCAGCGCAACGTTGAGTTCCGACAGAATACGGATGCCTTTATCCACGCCGGAGGTCACGGAAATGGTGGCGATAATCACCGACAGCACAATCAACGCCGCCTGCGCGGTAAAGCCTTCCGGAATATCGAACAACACGTTCAGGCCATAATTGAGCTGAACCACGCCGATCCCTAAGGTGGTGGCGATGCCGAAGATGGTCCCCACTACCGCTGCAATATCCACGGTATGGCCAATCGGCCCGTTAATACGTTTGCCAAAGATTGGATACAGCGCAGAACGGATGGTGAGCGGCAAATTGTAGCGGTAGCTAAAGTACCCCAGCGCGATCCCCATCAGCGCGTACATAGACCAACCAGTAACGCCGTAGTGGAACAGCGTCCAGACCATCGCCTGGCGTGCGGCTTCCATGGTTTGTCCGGCGCCTTCAGGCGGTTGCATGTACTGCGTGACCGGTTCGGCCACTGAGAAGAACATCAGATCGATACCGATACCGGCCGCAAACAGCATCGCTGACCAGCTTAATAAGCTGAATTCTGGTTTGGATTGCTCTGGCCCGAGCTTGATGGCGCCGTAACGTGAACAGGCCATGTAGATAACGAACACGATATACAGCGTCGCGGCCAGCATGTAGTACCAGCCAAACGTAGCGGTAACCCAGTTAACCGCAGTCTGAATCAAGCTGGCAGCCAGCTCGCTGTAAAAAATAGTGACAAGTGAAAATGTCAGAATCAGTCCGGCTGAGGTGTAGAACACCACAGGATTGATTCTGTCTTTTTCACTGGCAGGTGGATTAATCATCGATGACCTCTGGTTAATTTCCTGTAATGACTCAATGGATTAGCGTGACCTGTCTGCCAGGCCTTGTTGTTATCAGTACCCCTGTTGTCCCTCCCTGTAGTGCTTTCTTCTGACGATGAGCCGCATAGCCCGGTTCACCGCTGTGCTTTTGTAACAATCGAAGCACAGTATCCTAACAAAATTCTTTTTTATATTGAACGTGCAATCAAAAAAAGTTTAAATAGTCCTCTGACATTGTGGTGGAGCTGGAGTCATGCCAAAGGTGGGAATGCAGCCGATTCGTCGTCGGCAGCTGATTGATGCAACCCTCGATACGATTAACGAGGTAGGAATTAATGACGCAACTATTGCGCAGATTGCCCGCCGTGCGGGGGTTTCGACCGGCATCATCAGCCACTACTTCAAGGACAAGAACGGTTTGCTGGAAGCCACCATGCGCGATATCACTCGTCAGTTACGTGATGCCGTGGCTGCCCGCCTGAAACCGTTGGCGGGCGCGAAGACCGAAGCACGCTTGCTGGCGATTGTCGAAGGTAACTTCGATGACACACAGGTGCACAGCGCGGCGATGAAAGCCTGGCTGGATTTCTGGGCCAGCAGCATGCATCAGCCGCAGTTGGGTCGTCTGGAACGGGTCAGTAGCCGACGCCTGTTTTCAACCCTCGCCGCCGAGTTTCACCGTGAATTGCCGCGTGAACAGGCGCGACTGGCGGCTCACGGATTGGCATCGCTAATCGATGGCCTTTGGCTGCGAGCTGCGCTAAGCGGTCTGCCCTTCAATATCGATGTCGCGAAAACGCTCACCACCCAATTTATCCGTCAGCAACTTGCTGGCGCACTGAATCACTGAGGAAGGAGAAATCATGTCCCGATTCACCGAACAGCAGCTGTATATCGATGGTCAGTTCATTGCGGCGAGCGCAGGTAATACATTCCAGACCATCAACCCGGCCAATGGCGAAGTACTGGCCGAAGTACATGAGGCGGAACAGGCCGATGTTGATCGTGCTGTCGCTGCCGCGCAAAAAGGCCAGAAAGTCTGGGCCGCGATGACCGCCATGGAGCGCTCACGCATTCTGCGCCGTGCCGTCGATATTCTTCGTGAGCGCAACGACGAGTTGGCCGCGCTGGAAACCCTCGACACCGGTAAGCCGCTGAGCGAAACCCAATATGTTGACATCGTGACCGGTGCTGACGTGCTGGAATATTACGCCGGTCTGATCCCGACGCTGGAAGGCCAACAGATCCCACTGCGCGACACGGCGTTTGTTTATACCCGTCGTGAACCGCTCGGCGTGGTCGCTGGTATTGGTGCGTGGAACTACCCGATTCAGATCGCCTTATGGAAATCTGCCCCTGCGCTGGCAGCGGGTAACGCGATGATCTTTAAGCCAAGCGAAGTCACCCCGCTTACCGCATTAAAACTGGCAGAAATTTACACCGAAGCCGGCGTGCCTGCCGGGGTGTTCAACGTGTTAAACGGTCGCGGCGCGGTCACTGGCCAACTGCTTACCGATCATCCTGGCATCGATAAAGTCTCTTTCACCGGTGGCGTTGCCAGCGGCAAAAAAGTGATGGCAAATGCCGCAGGCTCCACCCTAAAAGAAGTCACCATGGAACTGGGTGGCAAATCGCCGCTGATTATCTTTGATGACGCCGATCTCGATCTGGCCGCCGACATCGCCATGATGGCCAACTTCTACAGCTCTGGTCAGGTTTGCACCAACGGTACGCGCGTGTTTATCCCGGCAAAATTCCAGGCCACGTTTGAAGCGAAAATCGCTGAGCGTGTTGCACGCATCAAAGCGGGTGACCTCAACGATCCCGACACCAATTTCGGCCCGCTGGTGAGCTTCCCGCATCGTGACAACGTTATGCGTTATATCGAATCCGGTATCAGCGAAGGCGCACGCCTGCTGTGCGGCGGCAAACGCCTGAGCGGTACCGGGTTTGATAACGGTGCCTGGGTTGAACCGACCGTATTCACCGATTGCCGCGATGAGATGACCATTGTGCGTGAAGAGATCTTCGGGCCGGTGATGTCGATTCTGACTTACGAAAGCGAAGAAGAAGTGGTACGTCGCGCCAATGCCACCGATTTCGGTCTGGCTGCGGGCGTGGTGACGCAAGACCTGAACCGCGCACACCGCGTGATTCACCAGATCGAAGCGGGTATCTGCTGGATCAACACCTGGGGCGAATCTGCCGCCGAAATGCCGGTGGGCGGCTACAAGCACTCCGGTATTGGCCGTGAAAATGGCCTGATGACCTTGCAAAACTACACCCAGGTGAAGTCGGTGCAGGTCGAGTTATCCCGTTTTCAGTCCGTATTTTAATTGAGCTTTAACCTGAGGAGCGACTAATGGAATTTGATTACATCATTATCGGAGCCGGATCCGCAGGGAACGTTTTGGCAACAAGACTGACCGAAGACAGCAGCGTGAATGTGCTGCTTTTAGAAGCGGGTGGCCCTGACTACCGCTTCGATTTCCGCACGCAGATGCCAGCCGCGCTGGCTTATCCGCTACAGGGAAAACGCTACAACTGGGCGTATGAAACCGAGCCAGAACCGCATATGAATAACCGCCGCATGGAGTGCGGACGCGGTAAAGGTCTGGGCGGATCATCGCTGATCAATGGTATGTGTTATATCCGCGGCAACGCGATGGATCTCGATAACTGGGCGCAGCAGCCTGGGCTGGAAAGCTGGAGCTACCTGAACTGCCTGCCCTACTATCGCAAGTCAGAAACCCGCGATATCGGCGCCAATGATTATCACGGCGGCGAAGGCCCGGTCAGCATCACCACCTGTAAACCCGATAACAATCCGCTGTTTGCTGCGATGATCGAAGCCGGTGTTGAAGCCGGCTATCCACGCACGGAAGATTTGAACGGCTATCAGCAGGAAGGCTTCGGACCGATGGATCGCTTCGTCACGCCAAAAGGTCGTCGTTCCAGCACCGCGCGTGGCTATCTCGACACGGCCAAAGTGCGTCCGAACCTGAAAATCGTCACCCATGCCACCACCGATCGCATCCTGTTTGAAGGCAAGCGCGCGGTGGGCGTGGAATATTTGCAGGGATCGGGCAACACGCCACATCAGGTGCATGCGCGACGTGAAGTGTTGCTGTGCGCCGGTGCCATCGCCTCGCCGCAGATTCTGCAACGTTCTGGCGTGGGCGCTGCTGCGCTGCTGAACAAATTCGACATTCCGGTGGTACATGATCTGCCGGGCGTCGGCGAAAACCTGCAGGATCACCTCGAAATGTACCTGCAGTACGAGTGCAAAGAGCCGGTTTCCCTCTATCCGTCGTTGAAATGGTGGAACCAGCCGAAGATCGGTGCAGAGTGGCTGTTTAACGGCACTGGCATCGGTGCCAGCAACCATTTTGAAGGCGGTGGCTTTATCCGCAGCCGCGAAGAGTTTACCTGGCCGAATATTCAGTATCACTTCCTGCCAGTAGCGATTAACTACAACGGCTCTAACGCCGTTGAAGCGCACGGTTTCCAGTGTCACGTAGGTTCAATGCGTTCACCGAGCCGTGGGCATGTGCAGATTAAATCGCGCGATCCGCGTCGTGATCCGGCTATTTTGTTCAACTACATGGCGCATGAACAGGACTGGCAGGAATTTCGTGATGCGATTCGTATTACGCGCCAGATCATCAATCAGCCCGCGCTGGATAAGTATCGCGGCAAAGAAATCAGTCCAGGCCTCGATTGCCAGACTGATGAACAGTTGGATGAGTTTGTGCGTAACCATGCGGAAACCGCCTATCACCCCTGCGGCACCTGCAAAATGGGCAGCGATAGCATGGCGGTGGTTGATGGCGAAGGTCGTGTGCATGGATTGCGGGCGTTGCGCGTGGTAGATGCGTCAATTATGCCGCTGATCATCACTGGCAACCTGAACGCCACCACCATCATGATCGGTGAAAAGATCGCGGATAACATTCGTGGTCGTCAACCGTTGCCGCGCAGCGAAGCAGATTACTTCGTCGCTGGCGATCTGCCGGTGCGTGGTGAACCGAAACGAGCCTAAGCGCCTCTCTCAGGGTGACGATCGCGTCACCCTGCTCTTTTCTTGCTAGCTTTGCAGATAGGCCATAATCAGCCGCTGTAATTCGACCTTGATCTCATCTGAGCCCAGTTGATCACGTCTGGCGGCATCATGCACCCCCTTTTACAACTTAAAGCAGGGAGGTTCGTCATATTCTGCAGTGACTGACGCTCCCTTCTTTCCTGTAGACTGATGACGCACAATTGCCGGCATTTAGCGTATTGATGCAGCTTTAAAGTATGTTGTAACTAGTAACGTGTTCGTTTTACGCCTTGTGGTAAAACTCATTCCCAATCAATCGCCTGTAAAAATCGTTCAAGAATGGCATTCTGGCTGCGCCCTTTGCGTGTTACCACGGCAATTTTACTGGTGAAATGACAACGTTCTGGCGCGATAGCGCGCATCATATTTTTCGCCACCCACTGTGCGGCATAGTGATCGGGTAAAAAACCGATAAAGCGCCCGGTGAGAATCAAAAACGCAATGCCTTCGCGGTCGGTGGCCGTGGCGTTGCAGTTGAGTTTCTGATGCATGGCAATGGCTTCTGCAGTCATGCGGAAAGCAGGCGCGATAGCATCACACCTTTTCAGTTGCTCATCGTCAGGCACGAGGGAAAACAACGCGTGGGTGTCGCTACAGTAAAGCTGTGATCGCTCGTCATACAACGGCATGTAATCCAGGCCTGAAATCGGCGCGGTGACCGGCAGTGCTCCGACGTGCAAGCGACCATCCATCAGCCCTCTTTCAATCTCTGCGGCCGTCATCATGCTGATATTCAGCCGAATATCGGGACCTATCTCATGCAGTTTCTCCAGCGCATGGGTAATTTTCATGCGTGGTTGCGTGACCAGATTATTGATAATCCCGATATTCAAATCCCCGCGCAGCTGCTTATGCATCTGATTAACCTGCAGGCGAAACTGCTCGATAGCCGCCATCATACTTTCGCTGTGTCGCAGGATCTCACGCCCTTCTTCGGTCAAGGCAAAACCCGCCCGTCCGCGTTGACACAATCGCATGCCAAGTCGCTTTTCAAGATCGCCCATGTGCAGGCTAATGGCCGATCGCGTCATGCCCAACAAACTTTCTGCTGCAGAGAAGCTGCCGCTCTCATTCACAGTTTTAAACAGGCGCAATAATTTGAGATCAAAGTCGGTGACCTGCGCGAGCGATTTGCTTTTCATATAGGTGAGTAAATCAATAACTGAAGATGAATTAATAGGGATTTAACTTAACTAACCGTTAAATGCAAACTCTTCATACACCTGTCTGGAGAAACATCATGTCTGATGCTGTCAACACTACCGATCTCAATCTGCAAGCGCACTGGATGCCGTTTACTGCCAACCGGAATTTCCAGCGCGATCCCCGTATCATTGTCGGCGCTCAAGGCCGCTGGCTGACTGATGATAAAGGACGGCAGATTTTTGATAGCCTTTCCGGTTTATGGACCTGTGGCGCGGGCCACTGCCGCAGTGAAATCCAGCAGGCGGTGGCGAAACAACTGGGTACGCTCGATTATTCCCCCGGCTTCCAGTACGGCCATCCTCTGTCATTTCAGCTGGCAGACAAGATTGCCCAGCATATGCCGGGTGATCTAAACCATGTGTTCTTCACCGGATCGGGCTCGGAATCAGCAGACACGGCGGTGAAGATGGCGCGCGCTTACTGGCGCATCAAAGGCCAGCCGTCGAAAACCAAATTTATCGGACGCGCGCGAGGTTACCACGGCGTAAATATCGCCGGAACCAGCCTGGGCGGCATTGGCGGCAATCGTAAGATGTTCGGTCAGTTTATGGACGTTGACCATATTCCACACACGCTGCAAACCGATCTGCCCTTCACTGCTGGCCAGGCCGAAACCGGCGGTGTGGCGTTGGCTAATGAGATGCTGAAATTGATTGAGCTGCATGATGCTTCTAACATCGCCGCCCTGATTGTTGAGCCTCTTTCCGGCTCTGCGGGGGCGATTATCCCACCGGTAGGCTATCTGCAACGCTTGCGTGAAATCTGCACCCAGCACGATATTTTACTGATCTTCGATGAGGTCATTACCGGTTTTGGCCGCATGGGCCGCTGGAGCGGCGCTGAGTATTTTGGCGTCATGCCCGATATTCTCAATTTCGCCAAGCAGATCACCAATGGCGCGGTGCCGCTGGGTGGCGTGGTCGCCAGCAGCGAAATCTACAACACCTTTATGGCGCAAAAACTGCCAGAACACGCGGTTGAATTTGCTCACGGCTACACCTACTCTGCCCATCCGGTGGCCTGTGCGGCGGGCCTGGCGACGCTGGAGTTACTGGAACATGACGCGCTGATTGCGCAATCCGCCGAGCTGGCACCGCATTTTGCCCATGCACTGCATGCGCTGCGTGATTGCCCGAACGTCATCGATATCCGCAACTGCGGTCTGGTGGGTGCCATCCAGCTTGCGCCTCGCGGCGGCGATGCCACCATTCGGCCGTTTGAAGCGGGCATGGCACTATGGAAAGCCGGTTTTTATGTGCGCTTCGGTGCCGATACGCTGCAGTTTGGACCGATGTTCAATACACAGCCTGCCGAGTTGGATCGCTTGTTTGACGCTGTAGGTGAGACGTTGCATCACATAGCGTGATGGCACAGTGCCCGCGCAGAGAACGGATTAATCAAAGCTGCGGGCGGCAAATCTCCAAAAGGCGTCCAGCGCGGGGGAAACTTCCCGGCCCGCAGCGCGAACCAAACCAAAACGCCTCACCGTGAGCGGTTGGATTGGCATGGCAATAACGCCTGTCATGTTCTCGGGTAACGTGGATTCCGGCACTATTGCCATACCCATACCTTCTTTCACCAGCGCGCATGCGCTGGCCCAATCTCGCACCGTAATTCGCACATCGGTTAAGGCTAGTCCTGCCTCTTCCACCAGGCTCCCGCCATTCACTTTGCAACCCCCGGTTGCCAGAATGAAAGGCTGTTGTTGGAGTTCCTGTAATGTCATACCCGCGCGGTGGCTGCGTGCCAGTTTATGCTGAGCAGGCAGTAGCGCCATCCAGCGATCTTGCCCGAGCAGGATGGCGTTATCTTCCAGCCGAGGATTTAATACCACGCCCACATCCACCTCATCACGCTGCAGCCAGGTGACGACCTCCTCGTCACTGCCCTCAATAACATTCAAATTGATGCCGGGGAAATCGTGCGCGAACTGCTTTATCAAATCAGGCAATAAGACTGAGACCACCGAAGGAAAGCACGCCAACCGCACGCGACCCTGGTCCAGACCCCGCGCCTGGTGAGCCAGCGAACGAATAGCGTCTAAGTGATCAAGCATTTGCTGCGCCTGTTGCACCACTTCACGGCCGACATCCGTCAGCGAGATGGCGATGCGGCTGCGATGGATCAACGTGACGCCGAGAGATTTTTCGAGCTGCGTAATGGCCTGGCTGGCGGCGGATTGCGTCATGCCAATTGCGGCCGCCGCACGGGTTAAGTTCTCGTGCGCGGCGACCGCGACTAAAAGTCGCCAATGAGTAAGATTCATCATGTCAGTAGCCCAGCTAATGATGAGGTAATTAAACATTAATTTTACTGACAACATGCACGCAAGCAAGATGCATGCAGACAACAGCAACCAGGATTTTCGATGAAACTTTATTTTGCCCCTGATACCTGTTCACTGGCGCCACATATCGTTCTGCGTGAACTGGCACTGCCTTTCACGTTGGTTCGAGTCAACAACCAGTCAAAAAAGACCGAAGACGGAGAGGATTTTTATCACATCAATCCCAAGGGTTATGTCGCTGCGCTGGAGATGGATGAGGGTTCGATCCTGACGGAAGGCCCGGCGATTTTGTTATACCTCGCCAGTTTACAACCCTCCGCACCGCTATGCGTGGCGCCCGGCGGAATGGATTACATCAGGCTGCTGGAGTGGCTCAATTTTCTTGCCACTGAACTGCATGCGGGTATGGCGCCGCTGTTTAATCGCGCATTACCCCAGCAGGTACGTGAGGGATTTGAACAGCGCCTTTTCCAACGTTTTGCATATTTAGAACATGCGTTAAGGCCTGGGCTGTTTTTGCAGGGCGAAACGATCGGTTTGGCCGATATTTATCTGTACGTTCTCTGTGGATGGTGCAAATTTTTCGCGATTGATTTAACACAATGGCCGACCCTGCAAGCGCATTTTCAGCGTATTCATGCGCGACCAGCCGTGCAAGCGGCCCTTTTGGCGGAGCAATAATTGATGCGTTTCTACATATAATCCAACATCTTCTTCATACTCTCTGCCGATTCTTCTGATTCAATACCTTTTTGCATTCAGTCTGGATCGGCCATGCTCCGTCGCCACTTTCTTACCGGTTTACTGCTCTCCCCCTTTGCTGCGCGCAGCGGCTTTAGCCTGGCCGCTTCCGCGGCAAAACCCGCACAGGTATTGCCCTTGTGGCCAAAACAACCGCCTGGTGGCGGTGGACCTTTAGGGGCGATGACGTTTAGTGCCAAAGGTGCGCAGCGGAATATTGCCATGCCGACGCTCACCGTCTTCAAGCCTGTTCAGCCGAAGGGACGCGCCGTACTGATTGCGGCTGGCGGCGGCTATACGCGTATCGAAATGGGCAAAGAAGCCTGGCCCGCTGCCGCGTGGCTGGCGGCTCAAGGCTACACAGCGTATGTGCTGAGTTATCGCCTGCCGCAGGAAGGCTGGAAAGATGGCGCGTTAGTGTCACTTCAGGATGCACAGCGCGCACTGCGTATCGTGCGCCACCGTGAGAACAATGTCAGCGTATTGGGCTTTTCGGCTGGCGGGCACCTGCTGGGAATGGCGGCGAACCGCGCGGATTTTCACGCTTATCAGGCCAGTGATGCAATGGACAATCTCCCCGCAACGGCCGATCGTGCCGCGCTGATCTATCCCATCATTACGCTTGAGCCACCTTATGAGCACACCTCCACGCATAAAGTGTTGGTCGGGAAAGACGCATCACTCAGCGCGGATACCGCCTGGTCGGTTCAATCCTATGTTAATCCGCAATCACCGCCGTTTTTCCTGGTGCAGGCCGAAGACGATCCTGTTTCCGATCCACACAACACCTTGATCATGGCTGCCGCGTGCAAGCAGCAGCATGTGCCGGTTGAGATGCATCGCTATCCCATCGGGGGGCATGGTTTTGGATTGGGTAAGCCCGGCACACAAACGATTGAGTGGCCGGGACATTATCTGCAATGGTTAAACGCTTAACGCGGCGGAAGGTTGAGCCAGGCCCGCCAGCAACGTCTCCGAACTGGCCACCGCACCAAAAATACCGCCCTGCATGTGAATCATGCTCAGTGCCGCTTCGTGGTGTTTTAGCTCAGTCGCGGCGCAGCAGTCGGACAGCACCATGCACTCAAATCCGCGATCGTTGGCTTCGCGCAGCGTGGTATGCACACAGACATCGGTGGTGATCCCCGAGATAATCAGATTGCGGATCCCCTGACTGCGCAGGATCAGTTCAAGATCGGTGGCATAAAAAGAGCCTTTGCCTGGCTTATCAATGATGGTTTCACCCGCCAGAGGCGTCAGCTCCGGGATGATTTCCCAGCCCGGCTCACCGCGCACCAGAATGCGACCACAGGGACCGGGCGCACCGATTTCCGCCTGCATCCGCTTTGAACGCCAGCGTTTATTGGCCGGCAAATCACTCAGGTCAGGACGATGGCCTTCACGCGTATGGATGATCGGGAAGCCTAACTCCCGCATGCGTGCCAGCACGCGCTGCAAAGGCGCTATCGGAGCGCGGGTAAGTGCGATGTCATACCCCATGCTATCGACGTAGCCGCCCTTGCCACAAAAATCGGTCTGCATATCGATAATGATCAGTGCGGTATCCGCAGGCGTACACCCCCCATCAAAGGGCCAGGGATAAGGTGTTGAATCAATGGTGAATTCAGGCATTTTTCTGCTCCATCAGGCTCGCTGCGTTTTCACGTTTCAGTTTGACAATCAAAGTGTAACTGGCAGCAGCCGTCACCAGGCCAATCACCGCTTCACCAAACTGCGGGAATTCAATGTGGGCAATCACCGCACACAAGCTGCCAATCGCCCAGGCGGCAAAAGCGCTACCGCGCAGACGACGGGTTTTGCGCTGCTCGCTGATTTTTGCCATGAAGATCAGGTCAACGATCATGACCGCACCAAACGGCGGTACCACGATGCCGAGCAAACTCAGCCACTCGAGGAAGTAAGACCAGACGCCCGCCAGTGCCAGTGCCCCGCCGATGGCGCCGAGAATCAACGTCCAGACACGCATCTTGCTGCTGAACAGATGGCTGAAGCCAACGGCGCCGTTGTACAAACAATGGGTGCAAACAGAGCCGAGGTTAATGAAAACAAACAGGAAAGCGATGATGGAGAGTAACGTGCCATGGTTCATCAGCATTGGCAGGAAATTACCGCCATTATTGACCGGATCAACCGCCGCGCCCACCGCTACAATCACCACACCGAACAGATATGAGATGACGTTCGCCATAGGAAAGGCGGAAAACGCCGCGATAACCGCTGATTTGCCGTCTTTCGACCAGCGGGTAAAATCCGCGGTCATGGTGCCCGAATCGGCGAATCCTGCCACCACCATTGTCACCGCCGTTCCCATGCTCATGGCGCCGACTGCACCAGTACTGCCTTTGAACTGAGTGATGGTGCTGAAATCGTGATCCTGCCCAATCAACCACAGTGCGACCAAACCGAGCACCACAAACAACGGTGCGGCAATCATGCCCAGAATCGACAACGCACGTACGCCGAGGAAGGTGACGCCGGTATACAGCACCATGGCGATAGCGGTCACCGCGAGTGCGTTCCAGCCAAAGGTTTGGTTAATGACTGTACCGGTTAAACCCGTTTGAAACGCATACCAGCCAATCACGACGGTCGAGAGAAAACCGGAAACGAGGATATAGCCTTTAGTGCCAAAGGTACGCTTTGCCTGCAGGGCGAAGTTCATCCCGGTGTTACCTGCAAACCAACTCAGTGCGCCAACATAAGCGAACAGCACCAGATTGCCGAGCAGGATGGCAATCAGCGCGGGCCAGAAACCCAAATGCCAGGTAATAATGCCACCAAACAACGCGTTGGTAAGGATCATCGGGAAACCGAACCAGACAGCTGATACCGACCGCGTCGAGTGACGGTGACTTAAAGGAACCGGCTCGTGTTCAAATTCCTGCTCCAGCGCAGGGGAGGATTTGTTACTCATGGGCAACTCCGATTAAGTCAGGATAAAGGTGATTCCACGGTTGGATGCGCTCGAAAGCGGCACTTGCCGCCAGCACCAGGCCATCGTCCAGATGACGACCCACGATTTGCAGACCAATCGGCAAGCCACTGGCGGTGAAGCCCGCAGGGATTGAGGCCGCCGGTTGGCCAGTGAAATTGAAGGGATAACAGAACGACAACCAATGGTCGCTGCGCACCATGCGCCCATCGATGATTTCCGGTCCCTGCATATTGAGCGGGAACGGCGGTACTGCCAGCGTTGGCGTCAACAGCAAGTCGTAACGCTGCATAAATCGCCACAGCTGATTGCAGATCTTCTTGCGTGCGGTATTGGCGTCGGTAAAGTTTTCAGCGCGCCATTCGCGTTGCAGCATGGCGCTCAGATGAGGTGACATGCGTGAGCCCAGTTCGCTTTGCATCTGACGCATGCCTGTGAGATCGCTTTCAAACGCCACCAGCGCGGCAAAGGTGGCGCCTTCATCGGCAATATCTGGATCAACCTCTTCTAATTCTGCTCCCAGTTCACTGGCGAAATGTCGAGCGGTATTAGTGACAACGTCACGCACCTCTTTATCGACGGCGACATAGCCAAAATCGGCACTAAACGCAATGCGCAGCCCGTTTAAGGGTTTTTCCAGAGAGGAAATCCAGTTCACGTCGCTGCAGGGAATGGAGTGACGATCGCGCATATCCGGGCCTGCCATCACTGACATCATCAGTGCGCTGTCACGCACCGTGCGTGTCATGGGGCCAATATGCTCCAGTGATTCCCAGCTAGAGACGCCGGGAAAGCGTTCATCGCGGCAGCCGGGCCATAACGGCACCCGCCCCATCGAGGCCTTGAATCCATAAACGCCGCAGTGCGCCGCTGGAATACGTACCGATCCGCCGCCGTCACTGCCTAATGCCATCGGGCAAAGGCGAGCGGCGAGCGCCGCGCCGGATCCGGCACTGGAACCGCCGGGCGTTTTGCTCAAATCCCAGGGATTGCGCGGTGAAGGAAACAGCGGATTGTGCCCAACGCCGCTATAACCAAACTCGGGCGCAGTGGTTTTCCCCAGCAGCACAGCATCAGCAGCCAGCAGGCGCTCGACCGTGATGTCGTCATCTTCAGGAATGAAATCGGCATAGGCTGCCGAACCGGAGGTGGTTTTCACACCCGCCGTGCAAATGAGATCCTTTACCGCCAATGGCACACCCGCAAAAGCCCCCAGCGCTTCACCGCGTGCACGCTTCGCATCCACCACTGATGCCTGCTGTAACGCCAATTCGGGTGATGCCGTACAAAAAGCCCGAATCAGTGGTTCGCGTTTTTCCATACGATCCAACGCGGCTTGCGTTAATTCGCGGGCAGACACCTCGCCATTGCGGATCAACGCTGCCAATGTAGTAGCATCCTCATCCAGTAAAGCCTCAAACATGATTCATCTCCCGATTTGGTCACTTAACGGGATTAATGCAGTTTGCGTGCCACAAGGCGTTAAAAAATGGCTGCCTGGCGGTAATCCCTGAAGGGATACGGGCTTGGATACAAGATCGAATACTTATGTTTCGTTTTAATGCATTCGGTTTAACCGGAAGCACAAAAATAGCGCAGCGATGCGCCATTTTGGTCATCACCGATGCAGGCTGCTTTCAGCGTTGCTAAATGTCACTGGCTGGATAAAACATCATCGGAAAATACAGCGCCACGTCATGCAGTTGTAACCTGCGTATTATTCGATTTTTAATTCAGTAAACATTTCATAAACGATATCACGAATAGGATAATACTTATCACGGCTAAAATGAGAAATGTGTCAGGGTGTGCGAGGTTAAGTCAGGTCTCATTTCCCATTATTTTATCTGAGGGCGAACGGGTGAATTATTTCGATGTATCCATTCTGGCCGTAATACAGGGGCTGGCAGAGTTACTGCCGGTTTCCAGCTCTGCACACGTCATTATGACGGAGAAACTCCTGGGGCTGGACCCTGCGGCCCCCGATATGACACTGTTGCTGGTGATGCTGCATACCGGCACGATGTTCGCGGTGATTGTTTACTTCTGGAATAACTGGCGGGAGACCTATTTCAGTTCGGGCCGTGCATTTAAGAAGAATGTATTTTTAATTATTCTCGCCACCGCAGTGACCGGCGTAGTAGGTTTGACGCTGATGAAGCTGATTAAATATTTCTTCGCCGCAAACGCCGACACGTTTGAAATAGAGTCGTTGTTTAGTAATAGTAAAATAATCGCCAGTGGTCTCGCTGCCGCAGGCTTATTAATTATCCTCTCTTCACGCCTGAAAGAAAAAGATCGCGGCGAACTTTCGCCCTTAAGCGCTGCAGGTATCGGTTTCGTTCAGGGTTTATGCCTGCCATTTCGCGGTTTTTCTCGTTCTGGCGCCACGATTTCTACCGGTCTTTCATTGGGTGTGGCCCGTAAACGTGCGGAAGAATTTAGTTTTGCGTTAGCCGTGGTGCTGACACCGGCGGTGATCGTTAAAGAGGGCCTGCGTGCTTTCAGTTCAGGTTCTGCTGGTACGGTCGCAGTGAGCAGCGGCGTGCTTCTGCCCAGCCTGGTGGGCATGATACTGAGTTTTGTCGCCGGACTTCTGGCGCTACGCTGGCTTTCCCGCTGGCTGGAGCATGATCGCTGGCATCTGTTCGGTGGCTATTGCTTGTGCGCTGCGGCACTGATTGGTTGGTTGGGCTGAGATATCATGGCTGTCTAAATGCTACCTGAAAAGGGAAACAGCAGGTATTCCTGCTGTTTCCTGGATATTAGCGCTGGGGATAAAATTAACTTTGTGCACTCATTAAGCGCACAGCAAAACCAAAGAACAACATGCCCGTGAGCATATTCCCCAGTTTTACCAGACGAGTGCGGTTTTTCAGAAAGCGAACCATCACGTTGCCCGCCATCAGCAAAATCAGGTAATAGCTCAGGCTGATCAGTTGAATCATCGAGCCCAGCACTGCAAAGGCAGGCGCAGTGTGAGTGACTGCTGGATCAATAAACTGGATGAAAAAGGAGACGTAGAACAGAATGGCTTTCGGGTTGGTCACGCCCAGCAGCAGTGCGCGCAGGAAATAATTTTCTATTTTAACGGCTTCAGCGGGCTGGTTACCTTCGCGCTTGCGCAATGCACCCAGAATGATTTTTACGCCTAAGTAGAGCAGGAACATCGCGCCCAGATACTTCACCACCATAAAAATGTGCGGACTGGTGCGAATCAGCGTCGCAACACCGGCCCAGGCAAGGAAGATCAGAATCAGATCACCCATCATCACCCCTGCTATCGCCTTAGACGCCGCTTTAGCACCGCGGCTCATCCCTGTACGCAGCACGTATAAACTGTTTGGGCCGGGCAGCAGAATAATCACCAGCGCACCCGCCAGAAACGTCCAGACATTAATAATTCCTACATCGTGCAACATAACAACCACTACTCCACCGCCATGCAGGTTGATTCGCCCGATGGCTTTTGTTTTGATTTGACAGGTGAAAATTGACAGCGGATCGCGCTGCAATTGGGCCGATATAGTAGCAGATGACGCTGTGCCATGTCGTCCGACGACTGCGTATCACTGAAAGAGTCATAGGCGCCTGCCAATTAGCGCTATATAATCCATTGCATTACGCTGCAGGGATAACTCATGAACACAACGCTTAACCGCCTGATTCTGGCGGGCTTACTCACCTTCACCTCTTTGAACACCTTCGCCAGCCGTGTGGTGACCGACCAAATTGGTCGTCAGGTGACGATCCCCGATCAGGTCGATCGCGTGGTGGTGCTACAGCACCAAACGCTGAACCTGCTGGTGCAACTCAACGCGACCGATAAGATCGTCGGCATCCTCGCGAACTGGAAGCAACAGTTGGGTGATGGCTACGCGCAGCTGGTGCCTGAACTGACACAGAAAGCCATGCTGGGCGATCTTACCCATGTGGATTTAGAAAAATTGGTGGCGCTGCATCCGCAGGTGGTTTTTGTCACTAACTACGCGCCAAAAGAGATGATTGACCAGATTTCGGCGCTGGGCATTCCGGTATTGGCTATTTCCTTACGCCATGACGATGCAGGGGAACAAGGCAAGATTAACCCCAGCATGCAAAATGAGAATCAAGCTTACGATCTCGGCATCAAAGAAGGGATTACCTTGATTGGTGAGGTGGTGAATAAGCAGCAACAGGCCAAAGAGCTGATTGCCGCGGCGTTTGCCGGACGTAAACTGGTGAGCGATCGTCTGCAAGGTTTAACTGAGCAACAGCGTGTTCGTGCTTACATGGCCAATCCGGACCTCACCACTTATGGTTCTGGCAAATACACCGGTTTGATGATGTCGCACGCGGGTGCCTACAACGTTGCGGCATCAACCGTTCAGGGTTTCAAGCAAGTCAGCATGGAGCAAGTTGTGGCATGGAATCCTCAGGTGATTTTTGTCTAGGATCGCTATCCTCAAGTGGTGGATGAGATCCAACAAGATCCACGCTGGCGCACCATTGACGCGGTGAAGCATCATCAGGTCTGGCTGATGCCGGAATATGCCAAAGCCTGGGGATATCCAATGCCAGAAGCTATCGGCTTAGGTGAGCTCTGGATGGCGAAGAAACTCTATCCGGAAAAATTCCGCGATATTGATATGCAACAGCAGGCTGATCGCTGGTATCAGCATTTTTATCGGACCGCCTATCATGACAACGCTGCACATTCTGGCAGCCGGTAGTCTGCGCGGTGTCTGGCCGGATCTGATGACAGCCTTTCATCATCAGTCTGGCCTGACGACCGACACCCACTTCGGCCCTGCTGGCTTACTTCGGCTGAGGATTGAACAAGGTGCACAATGCGATTTGTTTGCCTCCGCCAATCTTAAGCACCCGGCCACGCTGTTACAGCGCGGTCTGGCAATGCACACCGGCAAATTTGCCGCTAACAGCTTATGTTTGACCGCCAGACGTGACGTTGTCACCGAAAACGACACCTGGCTTTCACTTTTACAACGTGACGACCTGCGGCTGGCAACATCGACGCCGTTAAGCGACCCTTCCGGCGATTACACCTGGCAGCTGTTTGACAATATCGGACAGGTTTATCCAGGCTGCGGTGAAAGGTTGAAACAGCGCGCGCGTCAGCTGGTGGGTGGCATCGATAGCCTGGCTGTCCCCACGGGCGAACTGGCAGCACAATGGTTAATCGACCAACAGCACGCAGATCTCTTCATTGGCTACGCCAGCTATGCTCCACATCTAATCAATCATCCGCATTTGCTGGTATTGAGCATCCCGGAACCGTTCAACATTCAGGCGGAATATGGATGGGCGACTTTCACCCACTCTGCTAATCCCCTTGCCGCCTTTCTCAGTACAACAGCGGCCAGAGCCATTCTGCAACAGTATGGTTTTGCCTGAATGCTGTTCAAAAACGGTCAACGTAACAAACTGCGCACGACCATGCGTGCGCCGAGCAGTTCGACTCTTAAACGATGAATGATTTTGCGATAGCGGCTGGTTCGCTGTTGAGTTTCCAGCACCCGGCGCAGCAAAATGCAGTAATCCATCACCAGTCCTGGCGTCCACGTCATGCCTTCTGCGCGGCTGCGTACCAGACTCAACAACCAAAAATCGGGGTTGAGGATGACCCAAAGCCCTTTCAAGCCGTGTTGACCTAACAAGCCTTCAGTCGCAACGTCCAGCGCCTGCATCACGCTGGTCGAACAGTTACGTGATGTGAGGTTATAGCGGGTATCCGTTGCATTCGCGCGCCAGTAATTGCGTAATGCTGCCTGATTGTAGTGCGTGAGAACCAGACGTTTATCAGGGCGGCACCATCTTTTGATTTCACTTTCCAGCGATGGCAGTAAACAACCCTCAACGTCGAACTCCTCTTTTGCGCGCAGCGTTTGCAGGAAACCGCGCAAGCTGCGTGAAACGTCATCAACCGGGTAGAGGCTGATATAGAGTTCATCACCCATCTCTAGCGATGTATGGCCGGTAGACACTTCACCGCGATGGTCAATCGCTGCGACCCAACGGTCAAACCATGGACGTCGTCCCGCAACATCACCGGATCCCAGAGGGGTCCAGATGTAGATATTTAGCGGCACGCTGGCATGCCCGGCCTGCAGCGGCGGATGTTCATAATTCAGCCCATGCGGCGCACGTAAACCTTTACGGGTGAAGAGAGGAAGTGCGGCCACACTGGTGTTCTCTGGCAACGCGTGAATTTGCGCTCCCATGAACAAGAGATTGATGCCCCATCCCGCCAGCAAAAGTGCAAAACACAGCGGCACGATCACATGCGGAGCCAGCGGCCAATGGATGGCAATCAGGACACTAAACAGGATTTCCGCGCATCCGAGGCTGAATTTCCGCGTCCATCGCCGACAGCGCATCAGACTGCATGAAATGACACGGAACCCGCCATCCAGCAGAAAAATAAAGGCAAAACCCAGCGAGAAGCAGAGGCTGCTGTCATGCGGTGCAATGAACACCAACAGGCCAAACAGCATCAGCCCTGCAGATTTCATCAAAGGTGGCCAGGCAATGCCGGCAGGCGAATAGATTTCACTCATCGCTTCCGCCAGCCCTTCAACCGCAAGGAATACCCCTAACACATGCAAGGGGAACGATAAACTTCCATGTTGCAACAGATCCATCAGGATCCCGGCACTCGCACCAGCACACAGCAGGCCCAGCCCGGTCAGATAAGGCCAACCCGCTCTTAGCGCCGGTCCACCCATCAACAGAAATAATAGTCGCAGCAAAGGTACTCTCCAGCGGATAACACAGCTCAGCACGGTCTATAGACGCGGGCAACTAACAGGAGTTCTGTTACGCCTCGGCAATTCTGACTTCGTTTACTGATGGTTGTGACTGTGAGGGCACTCTACGTGGCGAAGATTAAAATTGGCTTAACGATAAAGTAAATATTGGCTTATTTTTTGAACAACACAATGCTGAATTTGTGGCGATTTCAGGCTGAAACCGCCACTGACTCGCGGGGCCCACCCACCTTAACTGATTGATTTAATTCATTGTAGTTATCGCGCAGCAGATGAATATGCGGCTGGCGTAGGTTTCACACTGCTGCGTGTCGTTGAATCAGCAGCTTTATAAAACTGTTGAGGCAGGGATTGCGGTTATCGCTGCTCCAGGCAACGGCAAGATTAACCTGCGGCGCATCCGCCAGCGGTTTGAAGACGATGCCATCCATTTTGAGTTGTTGAACAGATGAAGGCACCAATGCCACATAGCTAGCGTCATTGACCAGGCTAAGCATGGTGTGTTGCAGACGAACCTGCAGACTGACCATCGGTTCAAAACCATGAGCCCGGCAATAATCCATAATTACCGCGGTTAATCGGCTCCCGGCGCTGGCGGAGGTCATCACAAAAGGATCGTCGCGCAGATCTTCGATCTGCAATTTCCGACTTCTCGCTTTAGGATGTGTGCGCGACATGGCCACACACAAAGGCTCGGTTAACACGGTTAAGGTTTGCATGCCCACGCGCGCGCTTCCTTCCACCAGTACCGCTAAATCGACTTCACCCGCCAGTACTTTATCTGGCAAATCTTCGGTAACCGCTTCTTCCAGCTCCAGAGCAATATTGGGGAAGTGATGGCGAATCAATCGCACATACTCCGGGATCACGCTGTGTGCAGAGTACATAGTGAAACCCACGCGCAATAAACCCGATTTGCCCGCGGCGGTGTCACGCGCTAGTTGTTGCGCCTGCTGGAGTGATTCGAGGATCTTACGTGCATCCTGGTAGAAGCTCTCACCGGCGGGCGTCAGCATTAGCTGGCGCGTATTGCGTTCCACCAGCTGTGTACCCACCGCTTTTTCCAGTGCAGCTATGTGACGACTTAGGGACGGCTGTGACAGATGCAGACGCTCCGCGGCACGGTGGAAATTTTTCACTTCTGCCAGCGCGATAAAGTACCGCAGAGGCTTCATATCAAGCATGATTCATTTTCCGTATCAATCCCGGCCAAATTTGCTATTGGATCTGCATCACTAAAGGCACTAGAGTCCTTCAGCTTACTGGGAGGACACAATGATAGCTACGTTTCTGATTCTTTTGCCGGTTTTCGGCTTAATTGTGGCGGGTTACGCTTGCCGCATGCTGGGCGTGTTGGGGCCGACCTCAGCGACGGAATTGAATAAATTTGTGGTTTGGCTGGCGCTGCCCGCGCTGCTGTTTGACATCATGGCACACACGCCGTGGCACACCATTTATCAACCGGGATTCTTCTGGGCGTTTGCCCTCTCCTGCGCCGCCTCATTTGTTATCGTGTTTGCCTGTCAAAAATTCAAAGGCAAATCCACTGCCGATGCCAGCGTCGATGGCGTTGCCGCCGCCTATCCCAACACCGGTTATCTGGGCTTCCCGTTGTTGTTACTGGTTTTTGGTAAAAGCAGCCTGATCCCCACCACCACGGCGACTATTGTGGTGGCGTGTATCCTGTTCGCGATTGCCATCGCGATGATCGAGATTGGTTTGCAGAGTGAACGTGAATTTCATCGACTGGCGATTAAAGTACTGCGCGCCATTTTAAAGAACCCGCTGATTATCTCACCGCTGTTGGGGGCAGCTTGCTCCAGCGCGGGTTTGACCATGCCCGGCAGCGTTGAAACCTTCCTAAAACTGCTCGGCGGTGCGGCCAGCCCTTGCGCGCTGGTGTGTTTAGGGGTGTTTCTAGCCAGCCGACAAAAAGCCAAAGCCAGCGAATTGCCCACCGCGGCGAAAATGAGTTTCACCACGGTGGGCCTGGTCGTGGTGGCCAAGCTGGTGATGCAGCCGCTGCTGACCTGGATTTTAGCCGTCTGGCTGTTTCACCTGCCGCAGGATCTCACCAACATGGCGATTCTGCTGGCGGCACTGCCCACCGGCACCGGGCCCTTTATGCTGGCTGAGTATTATCGGCGTGATGCGCAAATCACTTCTGGCGCGATCCTCATCTCCACGGTGCTGTCGATTGTCACATTGGTGGCAATCATGCACTTTATGCAGGTGACGCCTGTCGCTTAGCGCGTTAGTTCGCCGCTGAGCGTTGATCTCCAGCGGCGTAAATTGTGCACGCAGCCTCTCCCTTCTCACGATAATGTTCGCAATTTGCCACAGCTTCATGGTTCGCATCCTGCTGGGTGCGAGCCCAGTGCGCGCGGCCCCGCTATTTTCGATCGATAGTATTGGTTGAAAGACATGATGAGCATTTACACGCTTATAAGCTTTTCACCACCGCCATGATCAGTCCATCCCAGCCTTTTTCGCCAACCGTCTGCAGTGCCGTGGCTTCCAATCGATTATCCTGGTTGATCATATCGACGAACTCACGCAGGCCGTTGACATTACGATCCTCACTGTCAGCAACGACTACTGCCCCTCCACGTACCACGTTGTCTGCAATGATCACGGTCCCAACACGAGCAAGTTTCAATGCCCAGTGAAGATAGTGAGGATTATTGACTTTATCGGCATCAATGAAGACCAGGTCAAACGGCGCAGTCAGCATCGGCAAGCTATCCAATGCAGCGCCAACGATCACTTCTGCACGATCGTGTACACGTGCCAATGCCAGGTTGTGACGGGCCACTTCAGCGTGATGGGGATTGAATTCGAGCGTGATAATTTGGCCGTTTTCCGGCAGCGCCCGAGCCATCCAGATTGTGCTGTATCCACCTAATGTGCCAATTTCCAGTACGCGTTTTGCACCTGTTATCGTCACCATCAATGCCAGCCATTTGCCCTGTAATGCCGAAACATCGTGCACCGGTAAGCCCTGAGCAGCGTTATGCGCTAATGCAGCTTTCAGCGCCACATCCTCGGCTGCCAATGAGTTTGCAAAGTAATTATCGACTTGTGCCCACAGTTCATTATGTTGCGAGGGGTAGTCGGGTATGCGCATCTTGAGTTCTCCTTGCGTGTGAGATTCTCAAGACATAGCACAACTGTATGACGTTATGCGTAATGTATTTATGAAGCCAGCTGTTGCTGCACCGCATCAAGAAACAGCCGCAGCGCGGCGGGTTGGCGTTCGCGCGACATATACAAACCATAAATGCCAAGGGTTTTCGGCGTAAAGTCCGGCAGTACACATTGCAACTGACCGTTAGCTATCCCGGCGCGCGCCTCCATTTCTGGCACCATGGCCAGCCCACATCCGGCGATGGCGGCATCGCACAATACCGATGAGATGCCAGCACTAAAATTTCCGCTCACGGCTGTGCTCAGGGCATCGCCATTGGCATCGTTGAACTGCCAACTCTGCCCGGCAAAGCGGCTATAGTGCAGGCAATTATGCTGGCTTAAATCCTGCGGCGTTTCAGGATTGCCATGCTTGCGCAAATAATCGGGTGATGCGCACACCACCGAAGCACATTCGCCAAGACGGCGGGCAATCGCGCCCGGTTCCGGATTGTCCGTGATCCTGACTGCTACATCGATGCGCTCTCCCACTAAGCTCACCGGTTGATTGTTGATTTCTAATTCAATCCGCAACAATGGATAGCGCGCCAGAAATGCCGGGATCATCGGCCCCAGAATATGGGTCGCGGTGGAGTGCGCACAGGCGACGCGCAATGTGCCCTGCGGTTCTCCCGGTTCACCCTGTCCGGTTATCTCATCGGCCAGCCGTGCCAGCATGCGGGTTTTTTCCAGCACTTTTTCCCCGGCCGGGGTAATGGTCAAGCGACGTGATGAACGGTGTAGTAAACGTGCGCCTGCCCATTTCTCCATTTCATCCAGATAACGGCTGACCATCGGCCGGGAGATATCCAGCGCCCGCGCTGCGGCGCTCAGGCTGCCTAATTCGCAAATGCGATTAAATACTGAAGCGGCTGTGACTCTGTCCATCTGCTCTCCATCTGATCGTTTTATGAAACTGATCATCTCTATTTGCGGGAATTCTAGCAGACAGCAAAATCCTTACAATGATGTGCTTACCAGCCATGTTGGCACTGAAAGGAAAATGAGATGAAGATGAAGTCACTGACGTTGGTGCTCGCACTGGCAGCCGGCCCGGCGTTTGCTGCCCCATTGCAATTGGCAGTTTACAATCCACAAGAGCAAGGAGTGTTTCCGGTATCCTCAACGTTGATTACCGGGCCACATGAAGCGCTGCTGGTCGATGCACAGTTCAGCCCGAAAGACGGCGAAAAACTGGTGGAGATGATCAAAGCCAGCGGCAAAAAACTCACGCAAATCCTGATTACCTCCGGTGACCCTGACTTCTACTTTGGTCTGGAGCCCATCGTCAAAGCCTTCCCTCAGGTGAAAATTGTCGCAGCACCAACAGTGGTTGAGCATATCGAGGCCACTAAAGCCGCCAAATTAGCGTATTGGGGCCCGAAAATGCCGGATGGTGCGCCTACCCAACTTTATGTACCACAGACCACCCATCAGACTTCGTTTAGCGTGGATGGTGAACGTATTGAACTGCGCCATGCGGGTGATAAATCCGCTTATCTGTGGATCCCAGCGAACAAAGCCGTGCTGGGTGGCACCGCCGTGGCTGCGGGCATCCACGTCTGGACCGCAGACACCCAATCGCCAGCCAGCCGTGAGCAGTGGCGCAGCGTGCTCAAAGAAATTCAGCAGCTTAAACCGAAAGTAGTCATTCCAGGACACTACATCGGCACACGTCCAGCGGGCGATGGCGCGGTGACATTTACCCTTAACTATCTGCAGACTTTTGAAAAAGCACTCCAGCAGCACAAGGGGTCAGCAGAAGTGATTGAAGCGATGAAAAAAGCCTATCCGAATCTGCCGGATGAAAGTTCACTGGAACTGAGTGCGAAAGTGAATACTGGCGAGATGAAGTGGTAAGCAGCCAAGGGTAAAAGCCGCCATTATTGCTGGCGGCAATATCCTTCTTAAACTTCCATGCCTGCGCGGTATTGGCCCCACTTCAGCACTGAGTTCACCCCAATCGAAAGGAAAGGCTCCGCTGGCGTGCGGTTTGGACCCGGTGATTGGGTGAGGAAATCGATCAGTTCGTTTTTCTCACCGGCGATCATATCGGCAATCAATTTGCCGGTTGCCGTGCCGCGCGTTATGCCCAATCCGTTACAGCACAGCGCACCATAAACATTCGGTGCCAGTTTGCCAAAGAAGCCTTCGTGGTTTTCTGACAGGCAGATCGCTCCGCTCCAGGTGTATTCAAAATCCACCTGCGGCAACATTGGGAAACGGCGTTCAAACGATTTGCGATGGTTTTCCAGATACTGCTTAAGGTATTTCTCGCGCGGTCGTCCATCCGGGTGGAAACTAAAACTGTTGCGCACCAGAATACGATTATCCACTGTGCGACGAATGGTGCTGCCAAACGGATGCGCCGGAATCAGCCCCCACACCGCTTTGCCACCCAATCGTGCCTGCTCTTCTTCAGTCAACTGACGTGACAGGCTGCCGTAAAGGAAAGTCGGTAGCAAACGGCGCTGCAGGAAACCAAAGTGCGACGCAAAACCGTTATTAGCCAGGATCAACGTATCAGCGGTGATGCTCCCTTTGTCATGCACCAACGTCACTTTGTCACCGTAGTCAATCGACGTGATGGGTGTGTACTCGTACAGCGTGACGTTCGCGGGCAGATTATCCGCCAGACCTTTTACCAATGCTGAAGGCTGCAACAAGATGGTGCCGGGAATAAACAGCGCCTGCTTGTAATAAGAAGTGCCAATGTGATCCGGCAGATCTTTACCCGAGATCATTTCGGATTCGCGCCCGATCTTTGCCAATCCGCTACGATAGGCTTCGAGAATCGCCGTGCCCTGCTCACCGACTGATGCCTGATATTTACCGGATTCGGTCATCTGACATTCGATGCCGTGTTCCTGCACAATCTGACGCAGATAGTTTTGCCCCAATGTATTCAGCTTGAGGACTTTATTCGCAATGGTGACGTCGCCAATGTAATCCTTCGCGCCGATATCATGGGGTACGTCGATGGCAAAACCGGCGTTACGTCCTGCCGATCCATATCCCACTTCCTGCGCCTCAATCAGCACCACTTCATCATTGGGGAAATTCAGCGCTAATTGTCGCGCAGCTGCCAGACCCGTTAAGCCCGCCCCCACAATCGCGAAGCGTGTTTTTTTCTGACCAATATGCGCCGGGCGTGGCGTACGAGCGGCACTGGTATGAAACCAACCCGGCATCGAATCATCGGCAGGCAGTGAAGTGATCTTTTGCAATTCCGTTACTCCAATACACGTTTTCATTGTTTGTACTGGCGGATTGCCCGTACAACGTAGGTTTTTTTAGCGGTGTAAAGCGTAAGCATTTGGTGCATTTATAAGGTATTTATTATGTATACCTGATGTATAAAGTTTTACTGAATCTCATGAAATGTTGTCAATATGATCACGATACGATTGTGTTATGGATCGCAAAAAATCGGGGGTTCAGGCGCGGGAGTCGGCAAGAAAGTGTTAGAAGAATCCGGTGTGCTCAACTTACGCCACAGCACCGGACCTGAAATAAATTTGGTGTCCTGATAGGGGAATACTCATTACGACGTCACAACGCTGACGCGTGAGAATGGGGCAATTAGCGCTGATGGGATGCTTCAAGCGATCGCAATAAACCCGACAGGTGGCTATCCAGTGCCATCAGCACTTCAGGAGAGAGCCCAGACAAAATCTTTCTTTCGTTATCAACGTGTTTTTCTACCGCACGGTCTATTAACGCCAGTCCGTTCTGACTTAATTGCACCAGCATGCTTCGCGCATCCTCTGCATTTACCTGTCGGGTAATCAGCCCTCTGGATTCAAGGCGTTTTAAGCGATGCGTCATGGTGCCCGAGGTGACCATTAGCGTCGAAAACAACTCGGTAGGACTTAAACTATAAGGTGCTCCGGCACGGCGCAGTGTTGCCAGCATATCAAACTCCCACATGCTCAATTCAAACTCGGCAAAAGCTTCTTCAAGTCGCTGTTCAATCAGCGCCGTGCAACGCTTGAGACGTCCAATCGGCCCCATCGGGCTGCAGTCTAAATCTGGCCGCTCGCGCTGCCACTGCTGAAGGATGAGATCGACGGCATCAGATCGGGTTTCAGATTGATCATTCATTTATCTTGACTTCAAGGTAATTGGTGGACACACTGATTTTATCTTGAATTGAAGATAAAGGCAAAGTGATGCAATCCTCTTTCTCTCTTTCGTACTGGCGTGACGTGATATTGACTGCCCTGGCCCCGGCTATCTGGGGATCGACCTACATCGTCACAACACAATTTCTGCCACCCGATCGCCCTTTTACGGCGGCGCTGATTCGGGTACTTCCGGCAGGGGTATTATTGTTGCTGTTCACTCGTCGCCTGCCCGCCAGCCGTGATATTGGACGGCTCATTATTCTTAGTGCGCTGAATATAGGTGTTTTCCAGGCGCTGTTGTTTGTCGCTGCCTATCGACTGCCTGGCGGGCTTGCTGCCGTATTAGGCGCGATACAACCGCTGCTGGTGATGTTACTGGCATGGGGAGTTGAACATCGGGCGCCAGCAAGAATCACTTTATGGGCCGCGCTGGCCGGGGTTGTCGGTATGGCCTTGCTATTACTCTCTCCGCAAACGGTGTTCGAACCCGTCGGCATTGTGGCAGCGTTGTTGGGCGCGACCTGTATGGCCACAGGCGTATGGCTGACACGCCGCTGGAAAATGGATTTGCCGGTGATGGCCCTCACCGGCTGGCAGCTGATACTGGGTGGAATAATGTTGCTACCCGCAGCGTGGTTGATTGACGCCCCACTGCCCACACTGACGCTGCCGCAGTGGGCGGCTTATGCCTATCTCTCCCTGGCCGGTGCATTCGTGGCATACGGGTTGTGGTTCAGGGGAATTGGCCGCCTGCCCAGCGTTGCGGTGGCATCGCTCGGATTACTCAGCCCGATCACCGCCGTGCTGCTCGGCTGGATAGTGTTATCTCAGGTGATGAACGGTACGGCTTTTGTCGGACTGGTCATCGTTTTAATCAGCGTGTTGCTCGTGCAGCGCACATCCCTTCGTGGCAATTAAGGTTTCACTCGACATTTTCCAGACGTCGAATCCACCATCCTCTCTCCTTTAATGAACCAGCCGGTTTTGTTAATATTTATCGCCGACAGAGGAGAGAGTGATGCGCACGCTAACCGAACAAAAGAGAACTGACATTATCAACGCCGCTTCAGCCGTGTTCCTGGAACAAGGATATGAGCGAGCCTCAATGGATGGCGTAGCAAAGCAGGCCGGTTGCTCGAAGGCGACACTCTATAATTACTTCGCTTCTAAAGAGAGCCTGTTTGAAGCCGTTGTCAGATGTTTTAGTACAAATTTTCTGATGCGTGCGGCTGATGAACTTAACCACCCGGAGACTCAATCCCTGTTGTTAAGTGAGAAGTTACAGCGTTTTGGTGAAGGTATGCTGGGCGCGCTGACATCAGACTGGAAGGCTCTGCAGTTGTACAGAATGGTGGTCGGTGAAGCGGGCCATTCCGATATCGGCGCGCTTTTTCATGAATCAGGTGTACGTGAGAGTATGAACGCCCTGACGGCGGTAATGGAGCATCACATCGCCAACGGGGAATTGATCGGCGGCAGCCCAGCCTTACGCGCCAAACAATTTTCAGCATTAGTAAAAGCTGAAGTCGATGAACTATTCCTGCAGCGAACGTTGCCGAGCTATACCAAAAGTGAGGTGACGATTATGGTGCAAAACGCCGTTTCGTTGTTCCTCAGAGGTGCTGCTCACAACATCTGAATTCTGGCTGACAGAATGCAAATAAGCGCCACCACCACAATGGTGTCGATAACCAGCAGCATCAATAAGGGTTTGCGGCGCGCTCCCCAAACCCTGACGGCATAAAACCCGCCTCGTTTTATACCTAATTGCCAGAGATGAAGTATTTCGCCTAAATTGCGGATGGCGCGGATGAGCAAAAATACTATTGCCGCTAATCCGGCCATCATTCCACCGGGTCTCCGGTAAACCTTTCACTCGACACTAACGAACGTCTTTCATTCACCTCTCTGCCCCCGCATCACGATGTCACACCCTGAAACCTCTTCTTGACATATTAATGCTAACTGATATTAACTAAACCGTACAGTTCATTTATAACTTCTATCGGAGAGTATCAAGATGAGTCGTTTGTTCAGCCCGTTGTGTCGTAGCCTTGTATTAGCGGCCGCTTTTACCGCTGTCGGTTGTTCCTCCACCAGCCCGGTGAAATATGCTGGTATCGCGTCAGCATCACGCATGTCGCCGAATACATCTGACGACAGCGATCGCATTCCCTTCCGTTATGCCGCTCCCGTGGACTGGAGTAAATATCGCAGTATCAGCATTGAACCGGTCGACATTTACAGCGGCAATGATGCGCAATTCAATGACTTGTCTGTGGATGAACGTCGTCAACTGGCTGAATATATGCGTAAGAAATTTGAGGATGTGCTAGCAGAAAAATTCATCACCAATCCCCCTGCCGGGGCGGCTCCTGCGCTCAAATTGAAACTGACGCTGACCGGCGCCGATACCACGCCGCAAGTGATTGGTACATTCACAAAGTTTGATTTAGCCGGCGGCCCTTACAATATCGTTCAGTCGGTACGTGGAGGACGTGGCTTGATGAGTGGCTACGTGAATTTCGCCGTGGAGGTGAAAGATGCGGCATCAAACGAACTCTTACTGGCGTACGTTGCGGAACAATATCCAAATGCGATGAACGTGGGTGCGACTTTTGGTTCACTTAGTGCAGCAGAGACAGGAATTGATAAAGGGGCTGAGCAACTTTTAGAGAAGTTACGCCAGTAAATCAAACGGTAAAGGCTGCCAGCCTCTGTTCGGCATGCTGGCAGCATCAATGATCAGTGCCGATTATTTCTTCTTATTTAACATCGATTTTAAATCAGCAAAGGGATTATAGGTTGCTGCTTCTACATCGTTCTGCGCATCTTCCCCGGCCACCACTCTGGTGCCGTACATGTCAGCTTCGGTGTACTTAGAGTGCTCATGGTCGTGACAAAAAAGACACAACAATTCCCAGTTACTGCCATCTTCCGGGTTGTTAGTATGATCGTGATCGATATGATGCACGGTGAGTTCACGCAGATTGGAGTAAACAAATTCACGTGAGCAGCGTCCACAAACCCATGGATAGATTTTTAATGCTTTCTCACGGTAGCCGCTTTCCAGCCGTGCATAGTTTTTCGGGATCAGAGCCATTGCCAATGTTACCTGTTTCGCAGAGATATTCGGGTGTTAGTGCTGCCAATATAGCGCAAAACCCTCAGCAAGAAGAGTGCGCTGTTTCCGCTGTGTTGAATCAGTGAATCCTGGCGAACCTCGAACAAGCATGACTACAATTGCCGCTGGTGTACTGTAATCCGCTGCGGGCCTGGGAAAGTGGGTTGGGGCCGCATCAGGTATCATCATGGCAAGCGTTGTTCTGGTCCTGGGGTAAAAGGGTTTGGTAAGATAACTGCATTGTGAATAGCTGTATTTTATGACGTAAACGCTAATGCAATGTCCTGGCGATGTTCGTTATTCTAGCCCGGACCTAATCATGAAATTAAAAGGCATTTAAACTGAACTACCAGGTGATTTATGGACAATTTATCTGTTGAAGTATCTGCCGTTATTGAGCCCGAACATTTACAACCCATAGATGCTGGTCTGTCGGCCTTTAATATGGAGATAGCAGGTTACAATGACCATTCCCCTCTGTCTGTGGTTATCAGGTGCAATGACTCACAAAAAGTCCTGGGTGGAATACTTGGTCGCACCTATCTTGGGATGCTGTTCATCGATCTGGTGTATTTGCCCTCAGAACTGAGATCGAAAAGTTTAGGAGAAAAACTTCTTACACATGCTGAAGAAGAAGGCAGAAATCGAGGCTGTATTTCAGCTTTTCTCTATACCATTAGTTTTCAGGCTCCTGAGTTTTATAAAAAACACGGCTGGGAGGAGTTTGGCCGCATTGCCTGCCTACCGGCAGGCGCAAGTCGCATTTTCATGAAAAAAACGCTTTAGAAGCTTGGTACACATTCGCGACTGCTGATAAGTTGCTGTTACCTCTTTTGATAAGGAATATCGAATGCCTGAATATTGTTTTTATAAAAAAGGAAATCAGATTGTGGCGCTGCGAAAGTCAGATAATGTGAGGGCAACTCTGTTAACCCGTCAGGGATTCGAAAAACAGTTTGAAGAAGTCAGCGCGGCCGATGAAAAGGCAGCACTTTCTCGCTTTGATGACATCCGTAAAGAAAAACGCATAGACCAGCACAATTTTCGGGCGGGGGCTATAACGATGCCGTTCATTGGGGTTTTAACCGCCATCACTAGCCTTTTTTTCCGCAAAAAATAACCGGCGCTAATCTGGCTTAAACTTTCTATACATCTAAAGAACACTCAATTAAGGAATTCCGTGTTAGCCAATGTCCTTGTTGCTCTCGTCGCCGTGATTCATATCTACATTCTGGTGCTGGAGATGTTTCTGTGGGAGACGAAAACCGGCCGGAAAGCCTTCAAACTCAGCGTCGACTTTGCGCGCGAAACCCGTGTACTCGCGGCCAATCAGGGCCTTTATAACGGTTTTCTGGCGGCAGGTTTACTCTGGGGGTTATGGCTGGGAGAAAACGGTGTGCCTGTCACTCTGTTTTTCCTCATCTGTGTGTTGATTGCCGGAATCTTCGGCGCGATGACCGCCAGCCGAAAAATTCTTTATGTGCAGGCCCTTCCCGCTCTGATTGCCTTGATCGCAGTACTCCTGCGCTGATATGGCGATTCATCAGGATCTCAAACCTCGCCGTGATCGGCCTTCGCATTACAGGTATAATCCGGCCAGGTTTTAACGGATTTTAGAGACGAAGATGACAAAACTCACCTTACAAGAGCAGATGCTCAAAGCTGGATTAGTTTCCACCAAGAAAATGGCCAAAGTGCAGCGCACTGCCAAGAAGTCTCGTGTGCAGGCACGTGAAGCGCGCGAAGCGGTGGAAGAGAATAAAAAAGCGCAAATTGAGCGTGATAAGCAGCTAAGCGAGCAGCAGAAGCAAGCCACTTTGTCCAAAGAGTACAAAGCGCAGGTTAAGCAACTGATCGAAATGAACGCCATCACCGTGGCCAAAGGGACGATTGATTTCAACTTCACCGATAACAACTTAATCAAAAAAATCGCCGTGGATAAAACCACGCAAACACAGCTAATCAATGGCCGTCTGGCAATTGCGCGCCTGGCTGCGGATAGCAGTGGCGAAAGCAAATACGCGATTATTCCCGCCAGCGTGGCTGATAAAATTGCGCAGCGTGATGCAGATAGCATTGTATTGAACAGTGCATTGAGTCATGAAGAGCAGGATGAAGACGATCCGTATGCAGACTTCAAAGTGCCTGATGATTTGATGTGGTAATAAATGTCGCCCGTGTCAAAACGGGCTGGCATGACGCGCAGTGATGACCTCCCCGCTCACGGGATGGACAAAATGTAATTCACTGGCGTGCAGCATCAGCCGTGGTGTCTTTTCCGTGCCCGGCTGCAGTAACCCGCCATACAGATCACAGCCAAGAATTGGATGGCCCAATTGCTGGCAATGAATACGCAATTGATGGGTGCGCCCTGTCTCCGGCAATAGCTGCACCCGCGTAACCGGCAATAACACGCCATTATCCCCTTCACGAGTTAAGCGTTCTATTACCTGATAGCGCGAATGCGCAGGCTTCCCCGTCTCGGCACAAATCGACATCAACGGAAACAGCGCCGGGTCTTTTGCTATCGCGGCGTCAATCATCCCTTCATCATGGCTGAGATGTCCGCACAATAGCGCCGTGTAAATTTTAGTCACGCTGCGTTGGCTAAACTGTTGGCACAACAAGGCGTTGATCGCTTTGCTGCGCGCCACCACCATTAATCCGGATGTCCCGAAATCGAGGCGATGCACTAAGGTGCAGCCGGGGAACAACTTCACCAACCGGTGATGCACGGAATCCAGATTTTGCGGATTTTTACCTGAAAGGCTGAGCAGCCCCGTGGGTTTATCGATCAATACCAGATGCTCGTCCTGATAGAGAATCGAGATCTCTTCAGAACACGGCGGAGCTATAAAAGTATCGATAATGGTGGACATCGGACTGCCAGGCTGGGAAGTGGGTGCGGATGATAACCAATTTTCAGCGAGCTGACGAATTTTGCCCTCTTCTCACAGGCTCACGCTCGCACAGCAGAAATTTATCGTCCAGACTTACAGCAAAGGCGTAGTCTGCGCAGGCAATGTGCTTTACACTGCGCGCTGCAAAAAACTGATTAGATTAACGATTAAGTAGGCGGTAATGGCGATGAACGGAACGATCACAACCTGGTTTGAAGACAAAGGTTTTGGATTTATCAAAGATGAAAACGGAGACAACCGTTATTTCCATGTGATTAAGGTCGCCAACCCTGATCTGATTAAAAAAGACGCGGCAGTGACGTTCGAACCGACCACCAATAACAAAGGTTTATCGGCCTTTTCGGTGAAAGTGATACCGGACAGCAAATACATCTTTATCGCCGGTGAGCGTCTGAAGCTCACATCGATTAAATCCTTCGTGGTTTACAGTGAAGAAGAGCCGGTTGATACCCGCATTGATAAAGAAAACACTGTACTGTCGGTGGGTCTTCTGATGAACAACATCAAACCCAAGACAGACGTTAAACCTGATGAAATGCGCTCAGTGAAAAAACTGGCGGTGACCACTTTCCAGGGGACGACGCTGATCTTTACTGAAGATGAGATCGACATTGATGCTGCAGTGAAAATGCTCAAAGTTTAAAGGGGAGCTGATAATGAATAAAAATATTCCACTGAAATATTATGACATTGCTGAAGAATACGCGTCGGAATCTGAACACGATGTGAGCGAAGCTGAACTCGATGCACTGGCGCACTACTTCCAGCTGTTACTGACTCGTCTTAGCAAGAACGAAGAGATCAGCGAAGAGTCACAGCAAGAAATGGCCCGTGAGGCGGGTATTCAAGCGCTGCGAATCGATGAGATTGCTAACTTTTTGAATGAGTGGGGCAACGAGTAAGCCCTGTTGTTTAAAAATACTCTGCGCATTTCAAGGCGGCCATAAGGCCGCCTTATCGTATCAAAATCGACAACCCTGAAACTACAGCTTATCCCCTTCCGGTGACTGCACCAGATCGTCCGCTTTTAATCCCTGCGGCGCGATAAAGATTTCCATATTTTCGCGTGACAGTTCCCAATGTTCGAACACCAGATCCACCACCTTCTGCTCATCTCGCGCTTCAATCGCGCTGATAAAGGCATCATGATGCTCGGCGGCTAGCTGCAGGCGGCGTTCCATGTCTTCATTTTGCGGGCGGAAAAAGGTGTGGCCGATGCGGCAATGGTCGATCAGTAAACGGCCAAGGCTGGGCTGTAAATAGGGATTGGCTGCCATCTCGCCCATGATCTCATGGAAACGATTGTTCTCCAGTGCCAGCGCTTCGGCATCACGCGTCTGCACCGCTTTACGGAAGCGCTTTTGCGTCTCTTTCAGCGATTTCAGCTGGGAAGGTTTAAAATTCTGTACCGCCAGGCGACCGGTAGCGGCGTAGATCATCGGTGCGACGAGGAAGAAATTGCGCAATGTGGAATGGCTCATCGGGATGACGCGCACGCCGCGTTTTTCGACGATTTCTAAGTAACCCTCTCCTGCCAGTCGCTGGAAAACTTCACGCACAGGCGTGCGAGATAAACCGTATTGTCCCGTCAGGCTGGCTTCATCCAGCAACTCGTCTGGGTCCAGTTCCATGGTCAAAATTAGGCGTTTTAAATCTTCGTATAACGCTGCTTTTCCCGATCTCAAAGTGACCTCCTGTGATGACATTCCGCATGCGATTCCTGCTTAACCTACAGAAAAAGTGTGTATACAGCAAAAATAATTATGTGATATTTTTTGCATTCTGCGGTGGATCACAGAAAAGGGAATGATGATATTACAAGGAGTTACAGAAGAAAAAAACGAGTCGTCATCTGCAGAGAATTATCCTATTTCCAGGGCATACCCGCCATCCGTGGCGGGCATGAAGCTTACTCAGCAGGCACATCAATCCAGATGGTTTTCAGCTCGGTGTACTGATCAAGTGCGTATACAGATTTATCACGTCCACCAAAACCAGACTGTTTATAACCACCAAATGGCGTGGTTGCATCACCTTCACCGAAACAGTTAACCGTCACCGTTCCCGCACGCACTGCACGTGATACGCGAATAGCTCGGCTTAGTTTGCCAGTGTAAACCGATGCCGCCAGACCGTAATCAGTGTCATTTGCCAGTGCAATGGCTTCGGCTTCCGTTTTAAAGGTGGTGACACACAGCACCGGCCCGAAGATCTCCTCGCGGAACAGTGCGCTTTTCGGCGTCACGCCATCCACAATGGTCGGCTGCACGTAAATACCGCGATCGGTGAATCCGCCCTGAATGATGCGTAATCCTTCTTTGCGCGCGGTTTTCAGATAGTCACTGACTTTGCAGAAATGATCGGTGGTGATCATGGTGCCCAGACGATTCTCTGGATCCAGCGGATTGCCCATGCGCCATTCACCGATCTGCTCCGCGATCTGAGCGAGCAGTTTATCCTTAACCCCTTCCTGCACCAGCAGTCGGGAAGTTGCAGAACAGTTTTCACCCATATTCCAGAATGCGCCGTTTAACACATTGGCGGCAACGCTGGCCAGATCTTCGGCATCATCGAACACCAGCGCCGGGTTTTTCCCGCCGCATTCCAGCACAATCTTCTTCAGATTCGATTCCGCGGAATAGTGCAGGAAACGGCGTCCAGTCGCCGTTGAACCGGTGAAGCTCACCATATCAATATCAGGATGCAGGCCGATGGGTTCCCCCACCTCTTTCCCGGTACCGGTGACGATGTTGAGCACGCCGGCTGGAATACCCGCTTCATGCGCCAGTTCAGCCACGCGCAATGCCGTTAGCGAAGTTTGCTCCGCCGGCTTCACAATCACCGAGCAGCCAGCAGCCAGCGCTGGGCCGATTTTCCACGCCAGCATCAGCAGCGGGAAATTCCATGGCAGCACGCAGCCCACCACACCAATCGGCTCACGAACGATCATCGCCATCGCCCCGTTGCCGGTCGGCGCGGTCTGGTCGTACAGCTTGTCGATGGCTTCCGCATGCCAGCGAATCACGTGAATCGTCTCTGGCACGTCCACTGCCAGGCATTCGCTAACCGGTTTGCCGCTGTCGAGACTTTCCATTACCGCCAGTTGCGTGACTTCGTTTTCCAGCAAGTCAGCCAGCTTGAGTAATACGGCTTTGCGCTCGCCGGGATGAAGCTGGCTCCAGCTGCCTGACTCAAACGCGCTACGTGCTCCCTGTACCGCCAGGTTCACATCCGCGCTTTCACAAGCAGCGATGTGCGTCAGAATCTCACCCGTCGCAGGATTGGTGGTTTCCAGTGTTTTGCCGGAGACCGCCGCAGTAAAACGTCCGTTAATGAACGCCTGATCCGGGAACCGCAGTTCTCGCGCCACGTTCACCACATCGCTCAGCGTTTGTACCTGTTTCATGCGCACTCCTTAAAGCACTGCAACGGCTGCCACATTGCGTTTCACACCGTCGATCACGGCCTGCAACTGCGCTTTCTCTTCTTCTTCCAGTTCCTGCAGCGGTGCGCGCACCGGGCCTGCTTTCAGGCCTGCCAGTTCAGAACCGTATTTAATCGACTGCACAAATTTGCCGCCATCAAGGAAGTTCATCAGTGGCATCATCGCAGCCATGATCTTACGTCCTTTATCGAAATCTTTTTCCACGACGCAGGCGTTGTACAACGCGACGTGCTCACGTGGAATGAAGTTAGAGCCCGCACACACCCAGCTACGCGCGCCCCAGGCGAAGAACTCCAGCGCCTGATCATCCCAACCACAAGAAAGCGCGATGTTCGGGAATTGACAGGCCAGCAGATGCAGATTGTTGAAGTCGCCTGAACTCTCTTTAATCGCCACCACATTTTTCGAACGGCTCACTTCGCGGAAGTAAGTTTCTCCCATGGAGATGCCCATACGGCCCGGATAGTTGTACAGCATGATCGGCAGCTGAGCGGCCTTGTCGACGGTCAGCGCATGGTGGGCGTTTTCCAGTTCGGTTGGCAGCGCATACGGCGGTGACGTCACCAAAATGGCATCGGCTTTATGCTCACGAGCGTGGGTTGCGAAAGCCACCGCGTCTTCAGTGCGAATCGCGCCGGTACCCACAATCAGTGGCAGACGATTGCCAATCACTTTACGTGCATGTTCAACCAGAGACAGACGCTCTTCTGCGCTTTGTGCATAATACTCACCGGTTGATCCACCGATGATAATGCCGTGCACGCGCGCTTCGATCAGCGATTCGAGGACGTTGGCGAACGCCGCGAAATCAATGCTGCCATCTGCTGCGTAAGGGGTAATTGCCGGGGTGTAGATACCTTCAAATGTCATCACGAAATCTCCAGGTGAATTCAGGACCAAATGCAACGCCGTATGGTTGCGTTTGTTAACAATTTGCATATCGCATGGAGAGAGGTCAATCGGGATAAGTTTTTTGTATACGTGAAAAATACAAAGGAAATACTATTAGATGGAACATTCCTACCAGGAATTAACTTATATTCACTATTAATCAACAATTTAAATTATTTTTAGTGGCGTAATAATTTTCTAAATGAATTCCGATAACGATCACATTCCACAACTATCGTCCCCTTTGACGTATTTACACTGTGCGTCAGGCGGCATAGTTTTATGCTGGTTTTAACCTGAATTTAACAGGTAAGCTTGCACCGGCATTTCAGGTGAACATTGTGTAGAAGAGGTAGCGGGTGATGCCCCAAAAGAAAGCGACGCTCATAGGTTTGATTGCCATCCTGTTATGGAGCGCGATTGTTGGATTAATCAAAAGTGTCAGCGAAGGCTTCGGTCCGATCGCTGGAGCGGCGTTGATCTACAGCTGTAGTGCCATATTGCTGCTGTTCAGCGTGGGATTTCCCAACCTGAAAAAATTTCCCCGCCGCTATGTGATTATCGGCAGCGTGCTGTTTGTCTGCTACGAACTTTGCCTTTCGCTTTCACTCGGGTTTACCCATAGCGGACGGCAAGCGATTGAAGTGGGCATGGTGAATTATCTATGGCCAAGTATGACGATTGTGCTGGCGGTGATTGTTAACCGGCAAAAAGTCAGCCCGCTGATTATTCCGGGCGTGATTTTAGCCGTGGCAGGAATATGCCGCGTACTGGGTGGTGATCAAGGGTTTTCGCTCAGTGAGATGACGAACAATATAATGGAAAATCCGTTAAGCTATGGCCTGGCATTTACCGGCGCCATCATTTGGGCCATTTATTGCGTGGTCACCAAACGAATTGCCAACGGTAATAACGGCATTACACTGTTCTTTGTTTTAACAGCATTAACTTTGTGGGTTAAATACCTTATTTCACCGCAACCCGAATTTGCACCCTCTTTTAATACGTGGATTTCACTGGCGCTGGCGGCGATGGCGATGGGATTCGGTTACGCGGCGTGGAACGTCGGCATTTTGCATGGCAATGTAACGGTATTAGCTGCCGCGTCTTACTTTATCCCGATCATTTCGTCGATTTTAGCGGCCTTTATTCTCAGTTCGCACCTTACCCTGTCGTTTTGGCAAGGCACGGCGATGGTCAGTCTTGGGTCATTAGTCTGCTGGTGGTCAACACGTACCGTTGCCACCAAAAGTGTCAGCAGTAAGATTTCTGAATAATGCTTCGGGAGGCATGGTCGCCTCCCGCAAAAAAGCCACATCAAAATGATAAAGCTCTCAGTTGTATTTATCCGACTATCCTGCACCGGAGGAAATGATATATGAAACAATCCCGCTAGCGTTATCGATGCACTTCTTTTTTAATTTCTGTTCTGAATAACATTTTAATCACCGCTACAGGTTTATATTTATCTGGCGTCCTGATGATGTTAAGCACCCATCGCAGATTGTGCTTAATTCAGTCGCATTGGCGTAGTGAAGTTCCCTCACGCCGAAAAGAAACAGGAGTAAAACATGTCAAATAACATGTCTGTTGAAGATGTTCCTATCAGCCGTTTCCACCGCTTATTAACGGTGCGCTCAGGCGGCGGCTCTTTCGTCGATGGCTATGTGCTCAGTATTATTGGTATAGCCATGACGAAAGTGTCGCCGGCCTTGGGTCTCAGCCCATTATGGGAAGGTCTGATTGCGGCTTCCGCCCTAATCGGGATTTTCTTTGGTGGCTTCATGGGTGGCGTACTGACCGATCGCCTGGGTCGCCGCATGATCTACTTCGTTGGCCCAACCCTCTTTATTGTCTGTTCGCTGGCGCAGTTTTGGGTACAAAGCGGGGAAATGCTCTTTGCCTTACGCTTTATGACGGGCGTGGCCGTGGGCATTGAATACCCGGTTGCTACCGCTTTTCTGGTTGAGTTTATGCCGAAGAAGTCACGCGGCCCCTGCCTCGCCACGCTCACCATTCTGTGGTTTGCCGGGGCGGCAACCGCGTATCTGGTGGGTGAAGCTTTGCTGAATTTTGGCGGTGTAGAAGCATGGCGTTATACGTTGGCGAGCACCGCTGTCATCGGCGCGCTGCTCTTCATTGTAAGAATGGGCACACCTGAATCACCGCGCTGGCTGATTAGCAAAGGACGACATCAGGAAGCAGAAGCCGTTATCCGTCGCGTCTATGGCGACAGCTTTAGTCTAAAGAACCTGCCCGCACAACCTGAAAACAATCACCTGTCATTTGGTAGCTTGCTGCATTCTGGCTATGGCAAACGCATGGCGTTTGTGACCATTTTCTGGACCTGCTCGGTTATTCCGGTGTTCGCCGTTTACGCCTTTGCACCCAAAGTTTTGCAGGCGCTACATCTCAGTGGTGACTGGGCATCTTACGGTTCCATCGCCATTACCTTGCTGTTCGTGGTGGGCTGCATTATCGGCACGCGTTTGGTGAACTCACTGGGACGCCGCAAATTGTTGCTGCACAGCTTCTTGTGGTCTGGCCTGGCACTGTTGTTGCTGGGTGCCTTGCGTGATGGCCCTTCGATGATCATCCTGCTGATGTTTGGTGCTTACGCCCTGTTTATCGGCGGCGCTCAGGTGCTGCAGCTGGTCTATCCGAATGAGATCTTCCCGACTGAAATTCGCGCCGGAGCCGTCGGCATAGGCACCTCAATGTCGCGTATTGGCGCGGCGGTTGGGACATATCTGGTACCGATCTCACTGCAAACCATCGGCATTGGTTCCACCATGTACATTGCTGCAGGCATTACGTTTATCGGCCTGATCGTGTCGTGGTTCCTGGCACCAGAAACCGCATCGCGCAATCTGGATGATGCGGCCTCGCTGGAAGAAGAAAGCCCCGCGCCATCCGTTTCTGGCAAACTCTCTAAGCATTCGCACTAACTAAAAGGGGCCATTTCGGCCCCTACTCCTTAACCAATCTCTCCACCACACGCCGCCGTTTACGAAACGAGCTGGGCGTTTCGCCATACTGCTTACGGAACCAGGCAATCAAATGTGAGGCATCGGCAAATCCCGTCGCGGTGGCAATCGCATTGATGCTGTTACTGGAATCCGCCATCAGCTTGCGCGCCTGCTCCAGACGCATACGCCGCCAGTAAACGGCAGCCGAGTGGCCAGTGCATTTAGTGAAAATCAAGTTGAGCTGACGGAAAGTGACACCTGCGAATTCGGCTACATCGGCCAGCGGAACCGGCGAATCGAGGTGATGTTTCATAAACTCGATGACCTTATTCACCAGCTCGTTTTCATACACATCCGGCTCGTTAAGCGTGTTCTTTTGCTGTGTCTTTTTGACCGGTGCAGCGGGCTCTTCCACCAGCAAATACTTTAAGACCTTCTGTGAACGCACCAGCCCACAATGCTGGCGGATCAGATCGGCAGCGAGATCGATCGCCGTGCCGCCGGGGCAGGAAATAATGCCGCCATCCTTGATATAGGTCTTGTCGATGACCGGGATTGCTTTCGGAAATCGCAGGCGAAATTCATCGCGCGTAGTGAAATGAATGGCGCAATGCCGTCCATCCAGCAGGCCTGCGTTGCCAGCGACAAAGGCGCCGCTACACAGCGTGATGATGGGAATATTACGCGCATGTAAGTCGCGAAGTGCCTGTAACAGCCACGGTGGCGACTGGCGTGTTTCTTCCAGTAAGCCTCCCGCCACCACAAAGTAATCCCAGTTCTTGCTGAAATCGAGGTCAGCCGTAGGCGAAACCGGTAGTCCGCAGCTGGCTGTGATCGGCTGGTTATCACAAGTCATCCATTCCCAGCGACAAAAGATCTGGCGACTGGTAAACGATTCGTCTGCCGCAAAACGCAGTGACTCTACCAGCCCCGCGACGGAGGCCAGGGTAAAACTTTTCATCAGCAAAAAGCCGATGGTGAGATCCGGTTTCGGTTCGCCAGGTTGCTCGGCGAAAGCTGTTTGCGGCATGTTATTCAGGTTCCTGCAATCCACCCAGTTTGCTTAATAAGCGCTTCAGATCGGCGATATCCTGGCTGTTGAGGCCGGTGGTGATCATCTTCTCCGCGCTTTTTGCCTGCTCAATCATACGATTCAGCATCACTTCCCCTTCTGCGGTCATCGACACCAGTTTACGACGACGGTTGTTCACATCTGTCACTACATTCAGCAAACCGCTTTTATTCATGCGATCAATAACATAGGTGCCGGTAGCTTTATCAAACCCGGCACGCTGACCCAGCGTTTGCTGATCGCAGGCTGACTCCTCAGCCAATACCACCAGAATCGCGTATTGCACGGCTGACAGGCCGGTATCCACACATTGAGACCAGCAAAAAGTCGAGTGTTGTCCGGCACGCCTTACAAGGTGCATTAACGAACAATCGCCGTGCGGCCACAAGGGGGCGGCAAGAATTAAGTCAGGATTTTGTGACATCGGTGCACTTGACTCCTTAAATCGTCAAACTTATAGTTCGAACACAAACAGTTTGAACTTAAACTATATAATAATTCGGGATACATATGAAGCTAGTTATCGGGATGACTGGCGCAACGGGTGCAGCAATCGGCGTCCGCGTGCTGTCTGCGTTGCGTGAACTTGAAGTCGAAACCCATTTAGTCATCTCCAAATGGGCGCGCGCCACCATCCAAATGGAAACACCTTACAGTGTACAGGAGGTCGCTGCTCTCGCGACCAGGACTTACAGCGAACACGATCAGGCGGCGGCTATCTCCAGCGGATCATTTCGCGTGGATGGCATGATCGTGGTGCCGTGCAGCATGAAAACCTTGGCGGGTATCCGCAGCGGTTATGGCGATGGACTGATTACGCGCGCTGCTGACGTGACGCTCAAGGAGCAACGCAAGCTGGTGCTGGTGCCACGTGAAGCGCCGCTCAACGCCATTCATCTGGAAAACATGCTGGCGCTCACTCGCGCGGGCGCGTTGATGCTGCCGCCAATGCCTGCTTTCTACAACAACCCGCAGTCCGTTGACGACATCATTAACCACACCGTTTCTCGCATTCTTGATCAGTTCGGCCTGGATAACGACATTACCCATCGCTGGACGGGTCCACGTTCTACCCTGGCTTAAGGAGAGCCTGATGAAATATTACGGCGATTTACGCAGCTTTATCACTGCCCTCGATGAAATGGGCGACATCATGCACGTGCAGCGTGAAGTGGATGGTGATTTCGAACCCAGCGCCATCACGCGCCGCAGCTATGAAATCCAGTCACCTGCGCCGCTGTTTCACAAGGTCGCCGGTGTCGCGCCGGGCTTTCGTCTGTTTGGTGCGCCTGCGGCATTATCGTCGCGCAGCGATATGCCCTACGCACGCGTCGCGATGTCACTGGGCTTAGCTCCTGAGTCCAGCGGTCCGGAGATTATCGAAGCTCTGTCCGCTGCCCGCTTTAAACCCGGTATTCCGCCTGTCCGCGTTGAGTCTGCTCAGGCAGAATGCCAGCAGAATATATTACGTGGCGATGCGGCGAATCTTGACCGCTTCCCTATCCCGTTCGCTCATGACAAAGACGGTGGTCGTTACGCCAACACCTGGGGCACGCTGATTGTGAAAAACCCGGATGGAAAATGGGTCAACTGGTCTATTGCCCGCGTGATGAAGGTGGATGGCAAGCGCATGGTTGGTCTGATTGTACCAAGTCAGCATATTGGTCAGATCTGGACGCAGTGGGTAGCTCGCGGTGAGCCGATGCCTTATGCACTCGTGCAAGGTCCTGCGCCGGCGATCTCATGTGTGTCAGGGATTCCGATCCCAGCCAACGCGGATGAAGCCGATTACATTGGTACACTTGCGGGAGAGCCAGTGCCGGTAGTGAAAGCCATTAGTCTCGATCTTGATGTGCCCGCAACGGCTGAAATTGTGATTGAAGGCCATGTCTCGATTGAGCGCGATTGTCAGGAAGGCCCCTACGGCGAGTACGGCGGCTACCTCGGCGAAGGTTCTTCAGCTCAGCCCACGTTCCACGTGGAAACCATTACCCATCGCGACGATCCGATCTGGCCGATGTCGATTACCGGTCGCCCCACCGATGAATCGCACACCTTATGGGCGATGGGCTTAGCGGCGGATGCGCTGACTTATCTGCGTGAAGCGGAACTGCCAATCAAAACAACCTGGATTCCGGAAGATTCCACCGTGCACTGGTTGCTGGTGGTGATGCCAGAAAACTGGCGCGAACTGCTGCCGGGTGTCAGCAGTGAAGAGTTGGCCCAACGCATTGGTGAAGTGCTGTTCAAAACCGATGCGATGGTATTTATCCCGAAAGTATATGTCGTGGATGATGACTTTGATCCCACCAACCTGCGCGAAGTGGTCTGGGCATTGTCAACGCGCGTGCACCCGGTAGGCCGTCGTGCGGTTTTTGAGGATCAACGCGTCATTCGCCTGCCACAATGCTACGACGAGGCAGAATACGTTGCCGGGAAAGGGGCGAAAGTGGTGTTTGATACCTTGCAGACCAAACGTCATCTGCATGCGTCGTTCGCGCAAGGCTACCCGGAAGAAGTGCGTCAGCGCATTCTGGATAACTGGCCGGAATAAATAATACACACCAATCGTAGCGGCCACATTTATTGCGCATCTTCCAGTGCCACCCTGGCTTTGAATACGCGTGATAAATCACGCCGCTACGGTGCTCAACGCCTCTTCTACTCATGAAACGTAGCGACGCAATATATTGCCAGTATTGACGTCTCATGCATGCGCTAAGAGCCGCGCCGCTAGCGCATAAACATCTTGCGATACATCGATGGCGTCATGCCCGTCACCTTAACAAAAGCCCGTCGTAGAACATCGTTACTGCGGTAACCACAGGCGGCCGGAATGGCTTTCAGCGGCATTGATCCTGCTTCCAGCAACTTACGCGCTTGATCAATTCGCGCATTCTCCAGCCAATTGCCCGCCTGTACATCCATATGCTGACGGAAAAGCCTCGCTAAATGCCGTGTGCTAATTTGCATATGTGCGGCAAGATCATCGAGTGAACTCACCTGTGCCAAATTGGCCAAAGCCCATCTCTGCATCTCCTGAAACGCACTGCGCCCACCCAGCGAAAGTGCTTGTTTGCGAACAAAATGCCCTTGATTCACTGGCCGTTGAAAGAACATCACCAAATTGGCAGCGATATCCTGAGCCAATTCGCGCCCCAAATCTTCTTCCACCAACCTCAGGGCAAGATCGAGCCCCGACGTGACGCCAGCGGCGGTACGCAATCGTCCATCTGCGATATAAAGCGCATCGGCCTCCACCTGCGCATCCGGTACCTGTTCCATCAGTGCGTCAGCGCAGGCCCAATGGGTCGTCACTTTTTTACCACTCAGCAACCCGGTTTGTGCCAGCAGCAGCGCACCGGTACAAATCGAGCCAAAGCGCTGGCTGTGATGGCATAGCTCAATCAGACGAGCGGTTTGCTGCGCGGTTAGCTGCATATCCCGCGCCTCAGGTGCCCCCGCGATCAGAAACGTGTCAGTTTGCTGGATATCGTGCAGTGTGATATCCGCCATCAGGCGCACGCCCGAGGAACAACGAATATGTTCCCCTTCCAGTGACATGACTTGCAGCTGGTAAACGGCACGATTGAGCAGTCGGTTAGCTTCGGCAAACACATCCAACGGTCCAGAGACATCGAGCAATTGCGCCCCCGGCACCGCTAAAATCGCAAGATGGTGATTCATGCGCTATTCCCGTCTGTAAAAGTCTTAATGTCTTAAAAGGTCGCCAAAAGCTTATTTAAGACATTCTGCCTCGGCATTAAGCTGGTTGCAACTTAACCGAGCGGAGAACCTCCCATGAAATTTTCCATTAACGGCATCACTATTCCCGATACTGCAATGACCCGTGACGCGACGACGTTCGTCCGTGATACCGAATCCGATTTGCTGTTTCACCACTCCAGCCGCGTCTATTACTGGGGCGCACTCGCAGGACGCCGCTTAGATCTTAAGGTGGATGCTGAGCTGCTTTATGTCGGCTGTATGTTCCATGATGTTGGCCTGACGCACGAACACTGCAGCTGCGACAAACGCTTTGAGGTGGATGGCGCCAATGCGGCGCGCGATTTCTTGCAACAGTATGGTGTAGAGCAGGCCGATATCGATAAAGTCTGGACCGCGATTGCGCTGCATACCACCCCGGGCATTCCGCAATTTATGGCCCCGGAAATTGCGTTAGTCACCGCTGGCGTGGAAATGGATGTATTGGGCATCAACTATGATCACTTCAGCGATGCGGAGCGTGAAGCCGTGGTAGAACAGCATCCACGCCCAGCCCAATTTAAGGAGGAGATTATTCAGGCTTTCTACGATGGGATTAAAAACAAGCCTGATACCACCTTCGGCAATGTCAAAGCCGATGTCATTGCCGATAAGCAGCCTGGTTTTTCACCAATGAACTTTTGTCGCGTCATCCGTCAGTCAAGCTGGGTGGGATGAGTGGGCTGGCGCAGCGAACTCGCGCTGCGCCATACTTCGTTGTTCGCCGAAGCATCTTCATCTCCACTCGCTACACTGCTGCCATCACTGACTGATGGAGCTGAACCATGATTGCTGTCCTGTTTGAAGCACGCACCCAACCTGAGCACCAAGCCCGCTATCTTGAACTCGCCGCACAACTGAAATCTCAACTCACCCGTTTGCCTGGGTTTATTTCAGTAGAGCGATTTTCAAGCCTCAACGATCCTGGAAAGATCCTGTCCCTCTCTTACTGGGAAAACGAAGAGGCCGTGCTGGCATGGAAGAGAAATATCTCGCACCAAAAGGCTCAACAGGAAGGTCGAAACAGCTTGTTTTCTTTCTACCACATTCGTATCGCTGCTGTACTGCGGGAATATGCGCACGAGGCAAGCCAACATGTTTGATATTCACGTGATGCTCGATAATGTCCCAGGCGAGTTAGCCGCATTAGGTTTAACCCTTGGCAAGCATGGTGTAGGACTTGAAGGAGGCGGCGTGTTCACGGTGGGTGAACAAAGTCACGCGCATTTTTTAGTTGTGCAAGGGGAGCAAGCCAGACAAGTGCTACTGGCGGCCGGTTTTCAGGTGGTTTCAGTACAACAGCCGCTGATCCGCAAGCTGAAACAGGATCGACCAGGACAGCTTGGCGAAATTGCTGACGTGCTAGCACGCAATGGCGTTAACATTCAGCTTCAATACAGTGACCACAACAACCAGTTGATCCTGATTACCGATAATCCTGAACGTGCAGCAGAGGTAACCACCGCATGGCAAGCCGTAGCAGCCCCATAATCACCAATGAGACGGCGGAACAAGGCTTGCAGCAGGCGATGTCTGCTGTGGCTGCCGCTCTGGCCGACCCTTCGCGTGTCAGCATTTTGTGCGCGCTGATGGATGGCCGTGCCTGGACAGCCACAGAATTAAGCGGCGTCGCCGATATCGCCGCTTCCACCACCAGCGGACATCTGGGCAAACTACTGGATGCCCGCCTTGTCACGTGTTTATCTCAGGGCCGCCATCGCTATTTCCGTTTGGCGGGCAGCGATATTGCGCACCTGCTTGAAACCCTTATGGGGGTATCGATGCAGCCACAGCGAGCACTGGTTTCCGCTACACCCAGCCATCTGCGCCATGCCCGCACCTGTTATGATCATTTGGCAGGTGAACTGGCGGTTGAGATATACAGTTTTATGCAAGAAAACGAGTGGGTTGTTGCCGACGGTAGTGCTCTTACCCCCTTAGGCCGGCAGCAGTTAGAGAGCATCGGCATGCAGCGAAATCTTCGTAGTAAACGTAAACCTTGTTGTGCCTGCCTCGACTGGAGTGAACGCCGCATGCATCTCGGTGGCGCAGCGGGAGCCGCGCTTCTTAGTCTGCTAATTGATAAACAATGGCTAAGCCGCACGGCAGGCTATCGAGAGATAAATGTCACACCAGCCGGAAAAAAGGCGCTCCAGCGCCTATTTTGCGTGCAGTTGTAAACATCAAAATAACACTCTCGTCACAAATATAACCTTTATCAAATCAGCAAAATTTAATCATCGATCATTTTATGTACTGGTCACTTATCGTTGCTAATATAGTGACGCAACACACAGCAATGCGTTGCCTACGAGAATTTTTCCTTGGTTTAATTACCCCGCCCGCTTAGCGGGCTTTTTTTTGTCCATGTATGCCCCATCCCAATAGCAGAGGCAAATGTTGAGTCAATAAAATGAGCGTTTCCTCTCATTAAGAAACGCTTGCTCTGCCGGCGTTGATGGGCGATTTAGGCGCTGATTACGATGTGGATAGCGACCAAACACTTCAATAATCTGCCGATGCTCTAACTCACTCTGATAGTAAGACGATCCTTTCAGCGCATCGAACAACACTTCGGCTTGTTGATGGATAACACGAGACTCGGCATGCATCCAGGGCATCAAGAGAAAGCCTTTTTCATCCAGGTTCAGTGACGCATAGCCCGGAATTTTCACCGCTTCCTGCGCGAGCAATAGCGCCATGCCATCCTGCTGCCAGGCGAGAGCACTGTCCCGGTGAAGATTGCGGGAGAATTGATCCAGCACGATGATTTCTGCCAATCGTCCCCGAATGTCTTTCCGCCAGGCCGATAGCTCACCGCGACGAGCCGCTTCCCAGCTATCATAAAAACCATCTCGTATCGCTTCATCAAACCCGTCATTCTGTTTGAACCAATAGCTTTCATGGTGCGCGTTAAACCAGAATGCCAATACGGTTTCATACTCCATTCTCTTCCCCACAGATAATTCCCCTAATCACCATCAAGGTTAGGCTAAAATCGTGGTGGTTATCTGTTAGACTCGCGCGGGCGCAGTATGGATAAGGAAACCACTGAGGTGAATGCATGAGTAATCAACTGGATGAGCGACTACAAACCGAGCTGGATAGAATCAACGTAGAAGAGCAGCGTAATGACCGCCCCTACTTTGATATCTCCTTTATCAAAAATTATCCCGGTTTATTCAGCCTGATGTGGATACTGTTTGTTCTTACCATGGCGCTGCTGTTGTACTCCGACTCTTTCGGCACCATCGAATATGTGGTCTGCATCCTGATTTTTGCGGTGTGTAATTTTTTCTTCTTCTTCCATGTCAATCCGTCGTACAAAGCGAAGGATATCGATAAAGGTGCCTGGAAGAATTGTTACACCGGTGACTGGTATATGGAAGTCCATGTCCGGGACGCTTTTGTCGATGAACTGCTGGGCAGCGCCATTCTGACCGAGAGTGAAAAAACACGGCTAAACGAGATGCGCGCCAGGAAAGGTTATCTGTACTTTGCTGATATCTATCGTTTAAGGCATTAAACCCTTATTGCGCGCCGCTCCCGCGACGCGCTTTCAATGCTATTTCACCACCGGATGCTTAGTAAACTGCAGCGCCTGCATAAATTTGTCATCCAGATGCAGATGCTGCCGCACTAAATCTGCTGGCGTACTGGCCAACCATTGATTCAATGAAATATCCGCGTAGTAATCGCTTTTAAATAATTCTAAAAACCGCAGCGGCTTATCACCGATATTTTCAATGTAATGCCCCATGGCGAAAGGAACATAGCCAACATCGCCCGCGCGGAAATCGAAGGTCCGAGCCTGCCCCGATGAGGCAAACACGCCCATGCGCCCTTCACCTTCCAGATAGTATTGCCACTCATCGTTGTTTGGATGCCAATGCAATTCCCGCATAGCGCCGGGCTCAAGTTCCACCAATGCAGCGGCGACGGTTTTTGATATGGGGAAATTACTGGTGTCGGTAATGCGTACAGTGCCACCCGGCAGGGTAATCGGTTTTTGCGCCAGCATTTTATGCGAGAAATTCAGCACAGATTTCACGCCACCTTTCACAGCTGCAGAAGCCTCGCCCTCTGGCGCTTTCCCGGCAAAAATATACTCGTCGGCCGGTGATGGCAGCGTGTTGAAAACGTCCGCTGATACGCCAAAATTTTTGGCGAGCACTTCAGGCGGAATGTGTTTAAACCAGTCGCTAAGCAGGAAAGTACTGTCCTCATCAAAGTTACCGTTATCAAAGGCCAGTAAAAACTCGCAGCCGTCCGGACCGAGCCCCTGGATAGAGTGCGGCACACCGGGCGGGAAATACCACAAGTCACCCACGCCAACATCATCCACAAACCATCCACCTTGGGTGTCCAGTGCAGTGATACGTGCATTGCCATAGAGCATGTACGCCCACTCGCCCTCTTTATGCCAGTGCAGTTCACGAATGCCGCCATTATCAAGCCGCATATCTACACCAGCGATGGTAGTGGAAATCCCTAATTCGCGTTGTGTCACCTGCCGCGTCCAACCTCCGCTGCCTTTGCGTACATGCGCATCGCTAAAAGAGAAGCGCAGATTCGGTAATGTACCGCTGTCTGTTGCGGGTGGATCGACAATATCGGGATTGAGCCCCTCACGGATAGGATCGTGTGGACCGGGGTCGCGGGGATGGCGGGGATCGTTTGCTGGGTAAGTGGCCACTGTTGCCTCGTGGGCATGAACTTTACCCGCTGCCAGCGCCACGGTGCCACCCGCTGCAAATGCCATGAAGGTTCGACGAGATAAGTTTTCTAATTTCATACCTGCTGTTTCCTCAGTTTCTTATGGTCTTAAAAGAGCTCATTAACCATAGTGAAACTGTGGCATTGCGATGTAACAGCGTGCTGGTCGTTTCAAATCAAGGATTTAATCGAGGACAGAAACTAATCTCATCAACAGGTTAAAATAAACAAATTGTTGATTAAACATTGAGGTTCTGGCGCGCATCCAAATGAATAAAAGGCACGAAGAGGTTAATTCAGCCAAAAAACCATTAAAAAAAATTATCAAAAAACCATCATGAAGTTAATGAAATGTTACAAATGACAAGCAAATCGCTTATACCCACCTGCAATTTGATGAGGGTTAGCAGACAAACCACTGTTGTCTGCTCTGTGAATCTATTGTTGCCGCTGGAGGCATCGGGATAAATGGAAGCAGGGTTTTAGGATTGGAAAGCCAAACTTACTCATTGAGTATGTTCTGGTTTTTCAGTTCTAAAACCTAAACCAATTAAACGACCGAACAGATGGCGCAAGAACGGAAAACGGCTGATCATCTGCGGCACTTTACTCGGCGTAGTGCGCTTACGTTTATTACTGCTCATTTTAATTTGCAGGAATTGCGTGGCAACGGTGGGAAACTGTCGGCGCTGTTGCACTTTCTGCAGGTCACGTAGTGTGACATGACCTTTTTTCAGTGGAAGAGTCAGGCAATTGGCCGCTGCCACCGCATCCTGAATCGCCAGATTGACGCCAACGCCGCCAATCGGCGACATCGCATGGGCTGCATCACCAATGCACAGTAGGCCGGGCTTCATCCACTGATCCAGCCGGTCAATGCGAATCGACAACAGCTTCAATTTGTCCCAACCGTCGAGGTCCGCCATACGCTCAGGGCTGAAGGGCGCCACTTCAGCCATAGCCTGCTTTAGCGTCTCCAGACCGGCAAGCTTTAATGCGTCAAACTCTCCTTTTTGGATGGTGTAGCCGCACTGCCAGTAGTCACCGCGATCAATCACAATGAAATTCTGCTTTGGCCCTTTGTGGCCCATACCCCATTCGGGATCGCTTCCCTGTTTGCGCAACCGGAACCACAGCACATCACGGGATGAGCCAAAGCTTTTGCTCTGCAATCCGGCTTTGGCACGTACCTCCGAGTTACGCCCATCCGCGCCTATCACCAACGAGGTATGAATGATGCGCGTATCGTTACCCTGTAACGTTTTAACACCCGATACCATACCCTCTGCATAGATCAAATCATCAAAAGCGGTGGATTGTAAAAGCGTGAAGCCGGGAAAAGCGGCCGCTTTACTCGCGAGAAAATTGAGGAAATCCCATTGCGGCATAAAGGCAATAAAGCGGCACTGCACCGGCAAGCGCGAGAAATCAGCCATCGTGATCTCCTGACCAGCCACTTCTGCCTGTAATTTTTCGGCTCTCTGATGCGGTAAGGTCAGTAGCTCATCCAGCAGCCCGAGATGGCGCATGATCTCCAGCGTCGAGGGATGGATGGTATCGCCACGAAAATCGCGCAGGAAGTCGGGATGTTTTTCAATCACCACGACGCATAATCCTGATCTCGCCAGTAAATAACCCAGCATTAATCCTGCTGGTCCGCCGCCGACGATACAACAGTCGGCGGTGAGTTCTGTTGGTTGCATCCTGACCTCAGCACAAAGCAATTGATGATAATCGTTATCATTTATATAGCATCGTGTTGAGGTTTAGGTGGGAATAAATGCCACAGTATCTGTCAGTACATAACTGCATGCTGCCCGCAGACGCTAGTTGTGTGAGACCAAACCCAGCTCAATCAAGCTCTGGGCCGTCGCGATAATTGCCTGTTGGGGTGTGCGCGGCTGCCAGCCCAACACAGACATCGCTTTCTCTGCCGTGACGTTCATATCTACCCCCAACAATTTCACCATCCCTATCATCACTGGATTCTTATCTGCAGCAGCCCGCACACTCTCATCCGTGAGTTCGATCGTTGATACGCAGCGGGCGGCGTCACCCAGTGACGTTTTCAAGGTATGGGCTACCTCCACCAGACGCAAACTATGGCCCGAACTGGCAAGGAATCGCTCCCCCCTGGCTGCTGGGTGCTTCATAGCGATGACGTGTAAATCGGCGACATCCCGCACATCCACAAAACAGCTGTTGATATCAGGACAACCCGGCTGCCCTTCTAACATCTCTTTGATAATCCGGGTTGAGTGTGAGTAGTCTGCGCCCAGCACAGGTCCGAGTACAGCCACGGGATTGATAGCTGACAGCTCTAAACCCCGCCCCTCCTTCTCAATAAATGCCCAGGCTGCCCGTTCCGATAAGGTTTTGGAACGTTGATACGGCCATAAATCGCTGTCCAGGTTCGTCCAGTCCGTCTCCTTAAATGGGCGCGGGTAGTCCGCCGCGTGACCGACTCCGACCGCACCAAATGCCGACGTTAACACCACGCGTTTAACGCCTGCATCCCTCGCCGCCCGCAGAACGCGCAAATTTCCCTCAATCGCGGGGTTGATCCAATCGGCCTCGGTGACCTGCTCACCGGATGGTGTAGGTGATGCGCCGTGCAGCACATATGTACAGCCTTGAGTGGCCGCATCCCAACCCTGATCGGCCATTAAATCAGCCACGACAAATGTCAGGTTTTCGCCTGGCTCTACACCTCCTTGCTGCAGATGTTGTCGCACTTCGTTCTCTCGCTGGGCTAAACGCACCGTCGTGCGCACTCTGTATCCCTGTTTAAGCAGGGAAATAATGCAATGTTGCGCGATAAAACCGGTACCCCCCGTCACCAAAACGGTTTCTTTAGTCATGAAAAATGCCTCGCTGTTGTGATACTGAGCAGAGTAAACAGCCATGACCGGACTGTGAATGCTTGATAGTGCGTGTATGTTGCGTGATAGTACGGAAATGCAAAACGACCCTTTTTCCGACATCCTGAAATTCGTCCACGCGGAATCCCTGGTGACAGGAGGCTTTAACGCGGGCGGCCGCTGGGCGTTACGTTTCCCTGCGCCCGAGAAGATTAAGTTTTTCGCCGTCCTGAAAGGACAATGCTGGGTTCAGTTTGACGACGACGCCAGGCCGATTCTGTTCTCAACCGGCGATGTTGGTTTACTGAGTGCAAAACGCGCCTTTGTGCTGTCCAGCGAACCGGGCGAAGAGCCGGTTGATGCCATGAGTGTGTTTTTCGGTGCCGGAAAACCTCATGCCCCCATTGGTGAAGGGGATGATTTTGCGCATATCGGTGGGCATGTCCTGCTGAATCCCACCAGTGGCCGTTTATTGACGCACGTTTTGCCGCCATGGATTCATGTCCCTGCCGCCTCACCGCAAGCGGCCTCATTCCGTTGGTTACTGGACCAGTTAGTACAAGAGCGTCGTACCACACAGCCGGGTTCGCAACTGGCCTCCTCACAGTTGGCGCAACTGCTGTTTATTCAGATTTTGCGTGCTCATCTGCTAACCTGTGATGCACTCCCCGCCAGTTGGCTGCGAGCCCTTGGCGATGCGCGTCTTGCGCCTGCGCTGCAACTTATGCATGGCGATCCGGCAAGAAATTGGCATCTGGAAGAGTTGGCAAAAGCCTGCGCCATGTCACGTACCACCTTTGCTCAGCAGTTTCGAACTGTGGCGGGTGTGACACCGGTTGCCTATCTGACACAATGGCGCATGCGATTAGCCGAACGCGCCTTACGTGAGGAGTCCGATCAGGTGGCCGTGGTGGCGCAGTCGCTGGGTTACACTTCAGAAAGCGCCTTCAGCCATACGTTTAAACGCGAGACGGGAATGTCGCCAAAAGCGTGGCGACTGGCTGAACGTTCGATGGGATAAAAGGCGCCGCCTTAGCACGTAATCGCATGCGCAAGCATGTATCGCGGATCATGCAGGATATCGACAGCTTACCCAGTGAATACGTTTTGCAGAAACACTAAGTTAAGGCTGCGGCCTTGCATCAAGCTGAAGCTGCAAAAAGGTCAGATCGAGCCATCGGCCAAATTTGCAGCCTACCTGATTTAATCTCCCCCCATCACTGAAACCCAGTTTCTTGTGCAGCGCGATTGAAGCGCCGTTCTCTGACTCAATCCCGGCAATCATCATATGTTTGCCCTGCTCGCGCGCCCGCTCAATCAAGGCGGTCATCAGCATGCCGCCCACCCCTTGGCCGCGCCCGTTTTTATGGACATAGACTGAATGTTCAACGGTATGTCGGTAGCCGTCCCAGGGACGCCAGTCGCCATAGGAGGCGTAGCCAATGACGACTTGCTCCTGAATCGCCACCAATACCGGAAACCCTGCGGCCTGGCGTGCAGCCATCCACTGGATGCGGTTAGCAATATCCACGGTATTCACATTCCAAATCGCGGTGGTGTTGAGTACTGCGTCGTTGTAGATGTCCGCAATCGCCCCGGCATCGCCCTCTTCTGCTGCTCGTATTTGCATGATTTCCGCCTCGTCACTATAGTGGATGTTTCGTTTACTATTGTAGTTATCCATTATGTTAGATGAATTGTCCAGTAAAGAAGATGACATCAATGCGCGCATTGGTCAGAATATTAAAATCGAACGTGAGAAGCGCGGCTGGTCTTTAACCGACCTGGCAGAACAGTCCGGTGTTTCACGGGCGATGATCCATAAAATAGAACGGGGTGAGAGCAGCCCAACTGCGACGTCTCTCGCTCGCCTCGCCGGCTCGTTTGCTATGAGCATGTCGCAGCTCATCGCCCTCACGGAAGTTCAACCCGGGACGTTGCTGCGCCATGCACAACAACCCGTGTGGCAGGATCCGGAAACGGGCTACATTCGCCGCCATATTTCACCTGGCGATATCCCGTTGGATGTCGTGAGTGTAGAGCTCCCTCCGCACACTGACGTGCCAATGCCAGCGATTTCCTACCTTTCACGTCGTCAGTTGATCTGGGTGCTGGAAGGCACTTTGCGCTTTCAGGAGGGCGACAATCTGTTTGAAATGAACGTCGGTGATTGCCTGGAATTGGGCGATCCAACGGATTGCGTGTTTACCAATGCGACTGATGACATTTGTTGTTATGCGGTAATGGTGCTTAAAACCACTGTATGAGCCCTAATGCGAAGAGACAAATGCAGAAGCCTGCTGTGCAGGTGGCACAGCAAAATTGCGCTGCATGCGCTTGATCTCCTCCGCCGGTGGCAGCCCGAACAGACGTTTGAATTCCCGGTTAAATTGGGATGCGCTTTCATAACCCACCGCAAGGCTCGCCGAGGCCGCCGTCATCTCCTGACGCACCATCAGCATTCGCGCCTGATGTAAGCGTACCGATTTCACGTATTGCATCGGTGGCTGCTGGGTGATGGTTTTAAAATGCGCGCTGAAGGTCGGCACGCTCATGCCTGCTTCACCCGCCAACTGCGCCAGATTGAGCGTCTGGGCATAGCAGGCATGAATATGGCGCAGCGCTTTACCCACCTTGCCGAATTGCCCCTGCAACGTCAGCGCGGCACGCAGTGCCTGACCTTGTGCACCCGTCAACACACGATAATAGAGTTCACGCACCAGTGCGGGGCCGAGGATCTGTGCATCCAAAGGATGACTCAGGGCCGTCAGGAAACGTAGCACTGAATCACGGAGCGGCTGATCCATGGGACTCGACATCATGCTCTGCGCCGCTTTCGCCGTGAAAGGCACTTGCTGTTGCTCTAGTTCCAGCAACAATGCTGTCGCCACACTGAAATCAAGATGCATGTAGATCGCCAGCAACGGGTGTTCTGCGCTCGCTGCGGTTTCCATGGTAAAGGGAACCGGCACAGAAACCGCCAGATAATGTTGCTCATCGTAGAGGTAGATTTGATCGCCAAAGAAACCACGCTTAGTGCCCTGGCAGACAATCACAATACCGGGATCGTAAAGCACCGGCGTGCGTGCTAGTGGGCGATCTGAACGCAAAATACGCACATCAGAAAGTGCCGTCAGGTTGTAGCCCTCATGCGGCGCGAGCGATTTAAGCAATTCCACCGTACGTTGTTGTACCTCTGAATCTACCACCACTCCTCCTCACTCATAAGATTAGGCAATAAAAGCAGAAGATACGGCCTTATAGCGCTGACCTCCAGAGAATATTATGCATGCATCATTCATGTAGGGAGAAAAACGATGTCTACCTCTAAAACACTTTTGATTACTGGTGTAAGCAGCGGTTTCGGTCGTGCGCTGGCGCTGGAGGCCTTAGCCAAAGGTTATCGCGTGATCGGGACGGTGCGAAATGTAGAAGCCAAATTGGCATTTGAACAACTCCATCCGCAAAATGCGCTGGCGTTTGAACTCGATGTCACTCATTTCGCTTTTATTGATGACCTTATAGCCGACATTGAAGCTGATCAGGGTCCAATTGATGTTTTGGTCAATAACGCGGGTTATGGACACGAAGGGATTATGGAGGAGTCCTCGCTGGAGGAGATGCGCCACCAATTTGACGTTAATGTATTTGGTGCCGTGGCGATGATCAAAGCCGTATTGCCCTTCATGCGCCAACGGCGTCGCGGACATATTCTTAACATTACGTCGATGGGCGGATTTATCACTATGCCAGGCATTAGTTATTACTGCGGCAGTAAGTTTGCGCTGGAAGGTATTTCAGAAACCCTCAGTAAAGAACTTGCGCCCTTCAATATTCACGTCACCGCTGTTGCTCCCGGCTCATTCCGTACTGATTGGGCTGGCCGCTCCATGGTGCGCAGCGCGCGCAGCATCAGTGATTATGACGCGCTCTTCGATCCTATTCGACAGGCACGAGAGGAGAAAAGTGGTAAGCAGCTTGGTGACCCACAGAAAGCCGCCCGCGCGATGCTGGCTATTATTGAAAGCGATATCCCACCTGCGCATTTGCTGCTTGGAAGCGATGCATTGAAGCTGGTCCAGGATAAACTTGCGACGATGCGTGCAGAAATTGAAGCGTGGGAAGCGCTGACACGTTCAACAGATGGTGATTAGTGACCTTTGCAGGAATGTAATAGCAATTAAAATATTGGCGGGATCACTCCACATTGACCTAATGGAGCAAAACAAAAGCCCCTTTGGTTAAGAAGGGGCTTCCGGCCTGATATGCCAGATGAATGATTGGACTAGCGAATGAAACATTTCTGGCGATTTATTTGTTACAAAATCAGTTTTTTCCTGTCAAAAGTCTAAGCGCCATAATGCTGGTGAAGCTTAGGGTGCTTTAATTAGTCACAGCGTATGCAACTGAATCTTGATGATAAGTCGTACTGCGCAGTGACCACTTTTAGCAGAGTGACAACCGTTTTTGCGTAACACAGTAGAATTATTTATATTGACCGCAGCTTTTTTTGCTACCTGCAGGTGGTGGCACCAATTGATGGAGAAAGGACTCATGGCTCGTAACCTGGCCCCCGGATATTGTATTGTTAAGCGCCCTGGCTCGCTGGATTATCAGGCAAGAGAACTTTTCAGGGACATTCGCAGCCCTGCAGCTAATATGTTTATGCAACATAATGCTGATACCCCCTGGTTAAGGCCTGGGCAGATACTCATCGTAGCTGATCCCGATACACCAGCCCCTCTGACCATGCATGCGCTTAAAACCCTAAAGAAGGCTAAATCAAAGACAGAAAGCGCACTAATTGGTGTGAATGTCGAAGAAGCCAGTTTTATGCAAAAGCACTACGGCACTATTGCGGCGCTGACAAGTGTCGGAGATAAAATCTTTGGAACCGCCGGTGATGCAGGTGAAAAATACTTCAACGCCATTGAGCAGACCCTGAAGAAAATTGAAGAAAGTTATCAGAATCAGTTTCGCACTCAGGGAACACTGATTGGTCAGCAGTTTTTTGTCGAGCGAAATCAGTTGCTAAATCAGTTAAAAGAACTGGTAAATAAGCCCCTACTTAAAAATCTGGCCCGATATACCATTAGGTTCCAGCAGTATGAAAGTATGAAGCGCGCTGAACCTGTCCAGTCGTTCAATAGTCCACGAATGGTCCACGGTGGGTATAGGCGCAATACCCGGATATTCCTATTATATAGGCAATGCAGCTAAGGCCGCCAGATTCCTTAAAATGGGAGGTTATATTGGCATTGGATTTTCCTTTGCCGGCACCACGAATGATGTGGTAGATGCTTGTAGTAAAGGCCGGGAAGGTGAATGTGGGAAAATTGCGGTTAAAGACTATTCGAAATTTGCGCTTACAACAGGGGGTGGCATGCTGGGTGGCGTATGGGGTAGTTCCGCCGCATTAGCTGGTTGTGCTGCTATAGGAATTGTGACAGCGGGTGCTGGTGGGGTTGCATGCGCAGTGGTTGGTTCTGTTGCCGGTGGATATGCCGGAAGCACAGGAGCTGAGACAATACTCAACAAAGTATTAGAACATTATGATAACTAATAAATTATTGGCAAATACTTCATTGTTTTTTGGGGCGCTTGGCTGTGCCCTCCTGATCCTATCTCTAGTTGTTTACATTGTAAAAAGAGAGGAATACACCAATTTAGTATCCTCTTACCGAGAAAGATATAAATTACCCGCACCGTGTGCCTTCTTTTATATGACTGGATTTTTTGGGTCATTTCCCGTCATCAGGTTTTTTATAAAACTGAGTCAGAGAAAAAAAATAAACTATATTGATATAAATGATCCCGGTTATGATTTTTTTGATGATGGTGGGATGAAATTACATATGTGGATGAGGCTTTATTCTATCCTCTGGCTCACTGCTAGCGCATGTTATGTGTTATTTGCTATTTTAGGCCTGCTTTTGCCATGATTATTGGCTCAGGCATCAACTTTGAGTGCTCTAAGAAAAGGGTTTTACATAAGCTTTTGTAATTAATAGACTAGCACTTTTTGCAAAAACAGCTCCCCTGATGGATAACCTTATTCCTGTACAACTGGCTTTTCTTTGTATAACTTTAGTGGGCCTGGTGCTCATTAGTTAACCTGGAGGATGGAACCATGCGTCAGGGTAGAAACCTGCTATCAACGTCGGATGCGATTACGCGTTATTTTAATGAGGCTTCCCTGCCTTCTCAGCAGGAAATCCTGGGTAAAATTGTTGGAGAAATACTGCGTTCAGGCCGTTCACTGAGTCGCAAAACGATCTGCACCAAGCTGATTTGCCGACTGGAACAGGCCAACAGCCCGGAAGAAGAGTTGCACTACCAACAGTTAATTGGCCTGATGTTTACCTCCGAGCGATGATCCTGAGAACTTGCGCACCGACCTGACATCGGACAAAGTGGCTTCCGCCTCATAGGTTATTTCACGTTAGACTGAATCCACTTTGTTACCTGTCGCAGGTCTTTGCGGTAACCAGAGAACGTGTATGAACAGAAGTAAAGATGAACGATTAACTGATATCGTCATGGGCGATGCCGTACTGCAGCTGCTGAAAAAAAAGGGGCCGGTGACGAACAGCGCCCTGCTCGATAAGCTTCGTTTGATGGCGTCCATTGAGCCCGATTCTGGCCGCCAAAAAGCACTAAGCCGAGCGATGGCAGAAGTCCTGAACAACATGCAATCCGCTACTCAGCAAAGCATGGCACTCAAAGATACCAACAACGTCACACACATTTTTCGCAACCGCGATAATACTGGCAAAGACACACAGCATTGAAATCGGGGCCTCAAGGCACCCTCTTGTTAATGAAATTTTCATAACTTAAGGCTGCAATTTTAACCCATTGCAGCTTTTTTTGTCGGGCGCTTCACTACGCTTTCAATTCACCATGCTGCTGCAGCTCATAATCGATAAAGGCCGTAATCATCGCACGGTAAACCTGCTCAATAATTTCCTCAGATAACCCCTGCGCTTTTGCCTGAGCTCTCACTTTATCAATCACCTGTTGTACACGATCGGGAGCGCGTACCGCTGCGCGGTCTTGTTTAAACTGTGCAGCGGCCTTAACACACTCTCCACGCCGGGCAATCAGTGCCACCAGTTGTTGATCCACTTGATCAATTTCTTCCCTGACTGCATCAATAGAGTCAAATTCCATTAAGATTTCTCCTTTATAAATGGGTTATCGCGAACTGATGAGCAATTTGATGCCCAGGCAAACAAAGCTCAACGCAAAGATTCGGTTCATAAAGCGCATCACGCGCGGTTTTTCGAGCACCCGACGCCTCATCAGCGCGGCAAAAGCGCCATACAACATAAAGATGAAAAGCGTCAGCAACATAAAAATGGCACTCAGTACTAACATATCTTGTGTCGGCGTCGAACTCTCTGAAGCGATGAATTGCGGTAAAAAAGCCAGAAAAAACAGCGATAAATTAGGGTTAAAGAGATTGAGTAACAGAGCATGGTTAATAATACGCAATGCGGATTTTTTACTCTCCACCTCAGTGGTCAGTGACGTCCGCTCACGTAGCGCCATCCACGCCATGTTGAGCAAGTAGCCAACGCCGATTAGCTTCAACATGTTGAATGCGTAGTCACTGGTATGAAAAATAACGGCTAATCCCAGCAATGCAGCGAGAAGATGCGGCACAATACCGAGCGTGCACCCTAAAGCCGTAATAAAACTGACACGCATTCCTCGATTCAGACCGCTGGCGATAGTTAACATAGCCCCAGGGCCCGGTGACATCACCACCACCAAAGTAGTGACATAAAACTCTATTCCAGCGTGCATTTTTAATCCCTCAGTCGAATGTATCGCCTGAGTATCAATTCACGAAAGGCCAGCGTCTTGAATAAAATTGCAGAGGATTACAGCAGAATGGCTTTTTGATAGCGTGACGGCGTGATACCCATTTGGCGCGAGAATGCACGCGTGAGGTGGCTTTGATCGGCAAAACCACTCATAACAGCGGCATCAGCCACACTATTCCCTTTTGCCAGCCATTGTCTTGCATTACGGACGCGCAACTGCATGAGATAGGCATGGGGCGTCATTCCAACTTCACGAGCAAAACTGCGCAAAAGTTGGAATCGACTTAGCCCACACAACGTTGCCAATTCACTCAGGCTCGTCTGACGTGATGGAGCATCATCTAAATATTGCTTTGCCCATTGTATCGTGGGCGTCATGTTGGGCGGGAAAGCCAGGGTCAGAAGGTGGTGATGACAGAGGTGCATTAAGCATTGTAATAACGTCTCTTCGAGAAAACCCGGTTCAACCTTGGTCTGATTTAGGGCGAAAAATAACTGAAACAGACGATGGCTCAGAGAGTTGTCTCTGACTAACGGCTTCAGCACTGCATCGGCATCACTCCTCTCCATCCCTAACTCCTGCCACAACAGTTCAGGTTCCAGATAGATTATCTGCCAGCTACGCGCGCCCTGAAGCGGCATACCATCGTGCACTTCTCCCGGATTGACAATAATCACATCTCCAGGACCGGCCTCTATCTGCCCCAGCAGGCTCCATGAGCGCTGTGCACCTTGCGAGATGACACCAATCCCGAAGTGATCATGGGAATGGCGCGGAAAGGTATGTTCGCTCTGCAGCGCCATGGCCTCTGTACCCGCCATGGGGCTATGCAGAACGCGTGACAAGTGGACGGGCTTTACCAACGTCGTTTCTCCGCAGATACACACTCACTGCTACTTTAGCGCCTTTTCCTCTCAGCAGAAAAAAAACGCAGGGATTTTGTACGATGTTGTGCTAACGTCAGATTTATTCCCCAATCTGCCGCGAGCCGATGATGTCTTGGTTCATTACGTTGACCACAGTGACAACCACCACCGCATTCGTCGGCGGCGTGAGTGTATCTGTAGCAAAAACGTAAGCGTACAGAATCCTCACCCCGTCAGCCAATGGACGGGGATTGTCTCCGTTCATCACCCAGTGAAAGGAGACACACCATGCCATCCTCAAGTAAAAAAGCGCTATTGATTGTCGATATGCAGCACGGCTTGTTTTTTGCGCCGCAGCAGCCATTTGCCGCAGAAACTCTGCTGAACAATATCAACACGTTGATTGCCCGGGCACGCGACGCAAAAGCTCCGATCTTTGCTGCTCGCCATACCGGGCCTGAGGGAACACCTCTTGCCGAAAGCAGTCCGCTCACGCAGCTTATTCCACAGTTGGCGATAGATGCCGAGTTGGATGGTGTGTTTGTAAAACGCTACCCCAACTGTTTCCGTGGCACGACGCTCCTGGCTTCGCTACAACTCGCCGGAATTGAAGAGTTGGTGATTTGTGGTATGAAAACAGAATATTGCGTGGATACGACTTGCCGGGCAGCGGCAGACTTAGGCTTTCGCGTGGTATTAATCAGCGATGCACATAGCACGACAGACAACGGGCAGATGAGTGCATCCCAGATCATTGCCCATCATAACCAAACGCTATCGGGTCCGTTTGCCCAACTGGCGGCAACGGCTGACGCGCTCATTTGAATGTTTGGGCGCGCTCAATATCGCGCCCTGACCTCAGTACCGCGCGCGCCCGCTGAATCCCGCACCCAGTAAAATACTTTGATAAACCTGTGTGCTGGATTCTCCCTCCTCATTCATCAAGCGCGAGATAAAAAAGGAGTAAAGAAAACGGGTGCAGGCATAAAATATCAGACTACATCAATTGTATGCCAAAGCGCTTTAGCAACGTTGCCCACAGGACAAAAAGCACGATAGTTAACAGGCAACTCGCCACCAGCGTGGGCCAAAATCCCCAGCGCTGATAGAGAAATGGAAAGGCGACAAACATCGGCAGGGTTGGCACCACGTACCAGAAGGTATACCAGGCGTGGCTGGCGATCTTTGCCTGGCTCTGACCTTCCAGCTTCATCCAGATCAGCACCAATATCGTCACTAATGGCAGCGCCGCAATCAACCCTCCGAGACGGTCACTGCGTTTCGCCACTTCAGAAATCAGCACCACCATGCCCGCCGTGATGGCGTATTTTACGATGAGCCACAGCATGGTTTGCTCCTACTTCAGATATGAACGAATAACGCTGACAATCTCTTCCAAATCCTGAGTGCGCTCCGCTTCGGTGGCAGATTCATTCATCAGGTGCTCTTTGATATGCCCCTCCAGCAGTTCTGCCATTAGACCATTAACTGCCCCGCGTACCGCTGCTACCTGCTGCAACACTTTTAGGCACTCCTCACCCGATTCCAATGCGGTCTCGAGCGAAGCTGCCTGCCCTTTAATACGACGTACGCGGGTTAACAGGCTTTTCTGATGCTTGAGTGTATGGCCCATTGTCGGCTCCTGTTGATCTTAATGTATACTGGGGTATAGTATATTTTCTTTGAATTTTTTGATTTTACGGCACTGCAATGCCGCTTTCAACTTATCACGACACGAGATGCACACCATGAATGATTTCGCTGCCCTGCTGAGCCAGGGCACGTCTAGCGCGTTGCTGTTTATCCCCAGCGCCATCTTGCTTGGGGCGTTGCACGGCCTGGAGCCGGGTCACTCTAAGACGATGATGGCGGCATTTATCGTCGCCATCCGTGGCAGTGTTCGCCAGGCGGTGATGCTGGGTCTGGCAGCCACTTTTTCCCACACTGCGGTGGTATGGCTGATTGCGATGGGCGGAATGTATATCAGTCGGCAGTTTACTGCCGAAGCTGCCGAACCCTGGCTGCAGCTGATTTCAGGCCTCATTATCATTGCAACAGCTGCCTGGATGTTCTGGCGTACCTGGTCTGAAGCACAAGCGTGGCATCAGCACCACGATCATGAACATACGCAGGATCATCATCATGAACATGGGAATCATCATGAGCACGGGCATCATCATGGGCACGGGCATCATCATGAGCATCATCATGAGCATGGGCATCATCATGAACATGAGCATCATCATGAGCATGAGCATCATCATGAGCATGAGCATCATCATGGGCACGGGCATCATCATGAACAAGGACATCATGGCGAATTGGCCAGGTTCGCGGAAGGTTCTCAGGAATATCAGGATGCTCACGAGCGCGCGCACGCGGAAGACATACGCCGACGCTTTGATGGCCGTGAAATCAGCAATCTGCAAATTCTTCTCTTCGGCCTGACGGGGGGATTAATTCCCTGCCCCGCAGCGATCACGGTCCTCCTCCTCTGCCTGCAGGTGAAGCAGTTTAGTCTTGGTGCGGCGCTGGTGGTCTGCTTCAGCATCGGCCTGGCGCTTACGCTGGTGACCGTCGGCGTAGGTGCGGCGCTAAGTGTTCGGCATGTATCCCGTCGATGGAAAGGTTTCGCCGATATTGCACGCCGCGCACCTTACTTCTCTAGTGCCCTGATTGCCATCGTGGGCGTCTATATGATGTTCCATGGCTACAGTGGCCTCACCCAATAAGGAATTATTTCCATGTCTGTAAAATCGCCTTGTACTGATGTCTGTATTTTTGAGGGAAAAAATGGCTGGTGTCGTGCCTGTGGCCGTACGCGTAAAGAGGCACAGGAGTGGCGCAAAATGTCACCCTATCACCGCAAGGCGATTGAACGCGCATTGAAAGATCGCGTTGCGACGTTGCAAATAAAATAGTCAGGTGCTTCGTTCAATCATGCGCACCAGCTTATTCACTGCGGGAGTACGTTCACGTTTACGATATAAGAACCAAATGGATGAAGGAATAACGGCTCCGGGTATTTCGCGATAAGTGATGCCGGTTAATTTTAATTGAGTCACCAGAATAGCCGGTATTACCGCGACACCATTACCTAATGCGACATTGGCCAGCACTTCATTTAAACTGCCCGCCGACCAGCTACGACTCAGAATAAACCCACCACGCTGTGCAAAGGTCACGGTGCCAGACACTTGTTCAGGCAAAATAAAGGTTTCCCCTTTAAGTTGCGCAGGTTCGATGGGTTGTTCCTGCGCAACCAGCGGGTGGTTATCCGGCAGTGCTAATGCGAAATGATCTTGCTCGACTTCAATGTATCCGACATCGGCAGGCAACGGCACAGGACCGCGCACAAACGCAACATCAATATTACGTTCACTGACCTGAGTGGCCAGTGTATCCATGACTGATTCACGTGCATTGATTGAGATATCAGGTGCGCTGGCACTAAAGCTCGTCAATAACCGGGTTAAAATGCCAGATAATAGTGCGGATGCCACATAGCCCACGCGGATATAACCGCGTTCGCCGCGAGCGGCACTACGTACTCGGGATTTGGCCTGCTCGGCATGTTGTAGAGTCTCGCGCGCCTCCTGTTGGAAAATTTCTCCAATCTGCGTCAACTCGACTTTGCGTTGAGTACGATAAAATAATGGCGCACCTAATTCTTCTTCCAATTGATTAATCTGCACCGACAGCGTCGGCGTGGATATATTAAGATTCTCAGCCGCCACGCCATAATGCAGCGTTTTTGCCAGTTCCAGAAAATAGCGTAGATGGCGTAATTCCACGTTTTACCTCCTACTTATCTTGTGTGATGAAAATGTCGATCATTACCTGAAACGGAAACGCCAGCAATATAAATGTTGTTAGTTTTTGCCTAACAATAACTCCAATACTGTTTATTGAATGACTTCCGTGATGGATTCAAGCTGTAAAGCATTCACTACCTTGCTCGCGGGAGAAAAGATGTCCACTGCTACCATCGCGCTCGACCATCGCCATCTGAATCGTGTTTTACTCGTCGCCTCAACCGGGTGCGCATTGACGGTAATCGACACCAATATCGTCGGCGTTATGTTGCCAACCATCGCTAAAGGTCTGCATGCTTCTTTTGCAGACATGGAATGGGTCATTGGCGCTTACGTGCTGAGCTTTTCCTCACTCCTTTTGCCGGCAGGGTCGCTGGCAGACAAATTTGGCCGACGCCGACTCTTTCTCGGCGGCATTTTACTGTTTGCACTGGCCTCACTCGCCTGTGGCATGGCGACCAGCGTTTTGGCACTCAATATTGCCCGTGCGGTTCAGGGTATTGGCTCCGCATTTCTGCTGGCGCCAGCACTGGCCATTATCGCGCACAGCTTTCGCGATAGTCAGGCACGTAACCGGGCATGGGCGATTTGGGGCGGTGTGATGGGATTGACCATGGTGCTGGCACCGTTAGCCGGCGGCATGATCAGTACGTTGCTTGGCTGGCGCTGGACATTTTTTGTCAATATTCCTATTTGTGCCCTGCTGATGCTGGCCGTCACCCGCCACATTGAGGAATCCAGGCATGAACACGCGGGTAAACTCGATTTACCTGGCATCGCGCTGTTTATCGCAGGCATGTTCTGTTTGACCTGGGCATTAATATTAGCGCCGCAACATGGCTGGTTGAGCCGTGAAGTGGTGGGCAGATTGTGTCTCGGCGCGTTGTGGTTTGGCCTATTTATCCGTGTGGAAAGTGGCAAAAGCAGGCCGATGTTGAATCTGCAACTTTTCCGCTCGTTCCCCTTTATTGGCGCAGTATTAGCGATGTTTGCTTACGCTGCCACCGCGCAAGTTATGACCTCATTACTGCCGCTGTTATTACAGAATGTTGAGGGAATGACGCCGTTAATGGCCGGAGCGGGTATGCTGCCTTTCGCTTTGGCAATGCTGCTGTTTCCTGTTGTGGCGCGCTGGCTCGGCAAACGCCTGCATGCCGCCACTTTACTGGCTCTTGGCCTGGTCACCGTCTCCTTTGGCAACATGGTGATTGCGACTGCCGTGTACCAACACCATTTGCTGCTGACCCTGGCGGGTATGGCCCTACTCGGCAGTGGCGGTGGGCTGCTCAATGGCGAAACCCAAAAGGCGATTATGGCAACCGTACCGCCGCAGCAGGCAGGAATGGCATCGGGTATCAGCACAACAGCCCGTTTTTCCGGCATTTTGTTAGGATTTGCCACGCTGGGCGCGATTCTGGCGGCCAGCACACAGTGGCAATTACAATCAGCGATGCTACACGCGCAGTTGTCCCTTCAACCCGGTTTTAGCGCGCAGGTTATCGCCGGCGATTTCCGCCATGCACTGGCGATGTATGACGCCGTTCATCAGGTCTCTTTACAACCACTCATCATTACCAGCTACGCCGATGGATTTGCCAGCATGTTGTTGTGTGCTGCAGCATTTGCCCTGTTTTCCGCCATCGTTGTGCTCTATTCGGCGCGTCAGCCAACGGCGCTAGCCCAGCGCTAATTTTCACGCGTGGGATCGACTGTCGCACGCACAACCCGTCCTTGTTGAGGAGCAATAATGAAGAAGTTACTGACCCTACTCTGCTTAAGCAGCCTGCCACTGTTTGCCCATGCGGCGGCGTTTTCGCTTAAGTCAGCAGACTTCGCCGATAACGGCGTGATGAAGAAAGCATTGGGTGGCAACGATAAGCACAACCTGTCTTGTAGCGGCGAAAACATCTCGCCCGCTCTCAACTGGTCCAATCCGCCCGCAGGCACTCAAAGTTATGTGCTACTGCTGACCGATCCGGCTGGCGCTAAGGGTTTGGGAGTGACACATATGCTGGCATACAACATTGATGCTACGCGCAAAGCATTCCAACAGGGTGAATTAAATAAGGGCGGAGATTTCAGCTATGGCACCAACTCACCTGGCACCCAAAGCTATTATGGCCCTTGCCCACCCGCTGGCGCGGGCTATCACCACTATAACTTTGTGATGGTGGCAACCGATCTTGCAAAAGGCAGCTTACCTGCAGGATTGAGTCACACTGAGTTAGTCGCAAAAATGAAAGGCCACGCACTGGGCTCAGCCAGTTTGATAGGGCGATTAGGCAATTGATTGAAACGGGTCGCCGGCCTGGCGACCCCGTTGAGTCAGTGACGAATAGCACAACCACACTGCGACATTTCTCCCGGCACATATTTTCCGTGATGGGAGTGGCGAACTTGCAACTCACCTTGCTGCCAATCGTTGCCGGTATCAGCACGATTTTCCAGTAAGCGATTCAGTGCTTCGTTGACCAGCAAATCACGACGCTGTGCCCAACTGGTCAGATGCCAGGTTGAGGCGCGGGCTTCATCCACATCATCAAAACCTACGACTGCCACGTGTGCGCCCTGGCCAAAATCGCGCACTGCCTGCAATGCACCAAAGGCCAGCACATCGCTTTCGCAGAACAGTGCATTAATGCGCTCCGCTGCACGGGTTTTCTTTAGGTAGGCCATCATGGTCTGATAAGCCAGTTCTCGATCGTTAGCCCCGGCCACCAGCTGAACGTTCAGCGTTTTGTGTTCCGCCTCAAGGCTGGAAACCAGACCTGCCATTTGACGCACGGGATCGGCGTATTCCTGGCTGTGCATAAAGCCAAAGCGCTGATGTCCTTGCGACAGTAACAATGACCCCATCTCGGCACCCGCATCGAAACCATCGGCAATCACGACCTCAGCACCTGCTTCACGGCTCTGGCTTAAATGCACCGTCGCCACGTCAGGCAGTAGTTTTGCTGCGGTATGCAATTCATCCTCAAACAGGGATGTCAGAAATACCAACCCCGCCAGCGGCAAAGATGCGGCATTCTGCAACATACGTTGATAGTTTTCTGCTGAATCGACATTCAGCAACAGCGTCACTAAACCACGCGCGTTTAACTGACGCGTCATTTCATTCAGCATCGTGATGGTATTTGGGTTGGTGAATTCATCGCTGACGATGCCGATGATATTGGGATTAACGGCCATGAACGAGCTCTCCTGCAACTTAGCGTGCGGTCATTATTTTGTAGGTAAGGTAAGACACTTCACGTTACCCGATTAAGTCGCTATCGCCAATCATCAGACTTGCTGTCTCTTCTGCATTTTTAACGTCGGGTCAGGGCCAGGCGAATTCCCAGGCCAATGAATGTCATACCGACGATACGATCCAGCAGCTTTTGCAGCGTAATGTTGCGCGATACTGCACTCGCAGCACCGCCCGCCAGCAGGGCAAACGTCACATCAGTGATCAACCCAATCACCGCGTATGTTAGTCCCAACAGCAGGAAGGAACTCGCATGATAGTTACCCTCTACCACGACGAATTGTGGGAAGAAAGAAATGAAAAACAATAACACTTTGGGATTAGTGATAGAGGTAATAAAACCGCGTACTAAAAGATTACGGGTATTGGAGCGTGGCACCTGAGTCTGTGAGCGACATCCCTGTGGTTTGGCAATAAACGTTTCCCACACCATCTTGCCACCTAAATAAATAAGATAAGCAGCCCCGATATATTTAATCGCTGTAAATAACATCGGCGAGGTGGTAATTAACGCCGTTAAGCCTATTGCACTGGCCAGCGCATGAGTACAGCTGCCGAGCGCCACACCGCTCGCAGATATCACGCCGCTGCGTCGCCCATTGGCCACGCTTTGCCCGATCACATAAGCGAGGTCCGGCCCCGGCGTGATACACAGCAGGAATACCGAAATGAGGAACAGGGGGAAATGGATGATATCCAGCATGCTAACTCCTTGTTGAAGTGGCGTTTGTTGTACTGAGTATGGCCACGTAATCCAATCTGATGACGATTTATTTTGAGACAAAGTAACGAAGGTAGAGTTGATACTCTTCGCTCATATTATCGGGCATATCATCAGTGGTGAAGAATGCCAATGATAACCCCTCACTTTTATCATTTATTAAATTACCATGCCATTTTTTTGACCAGTAGAGCGCGGTGACGACATTGATTTCATCTTTATTATTAAGCGTAAAAGTAAATTCTTTGCCAGAAAAGACCTTCAAAAAATGAAGTTCATCGATATCAATGTTCGTCTCTTCTTTCACTTCACGCACAGCGGTTTGTTCGAGGCTTTCACCCGGTTCCATCAACCCACCGGGTAGTCCCCAGCTTCCGTCTAATCGCTGCTGTAGTAAAATACGTTGCTTATCATCAAGGATGATGACGTTCGCTCCCGCAAGCAGCAACATACGATGTCCAACTAAGGTTCTCATCTCACTGACATAGCTCATCATGCTCTCCCCCAGATAAGATTTAAGAAAAATAGCGCTACAACATGACAATTAAGCCAGCTTAATTCGCAATGAGCACACATTGCGCCATCACTCTTTTGTGCCCGCTACAGTATGAGTTGCAGGACTAAACATAATCGTCATGGAGTTCAACTTGTGGCAACACTTACCCTACGCGTGGCGCGACCGGTCTCACAGCTGGAACGCAGCCGTGAACTTTACCAGTCAGGATTAGGACTGGATGTGATTGGCGCCTTTGAAGATCATCACGGCTTTAATGGGGTTATGCTGGGAAAAGCGGGCATCCCCTGGCATCTCGAGTTCACACAATGCACTTCACATCCGGTTATCCCTTCTCCATCAGCGGAAGACCTGTTGGTGCTGTATTTACCCGAGCGTGATGAATGGCAGCAAACCTGCCAGCAAATGATATCTGCGGGATTTAAGCAGGTTAGTTCGTTCAACCCTTACTGGGATCAAAACGGAAAAACATATGAAGATCACGATGGTTATCGAACCGTCATCCAGTGTCAGCAGTGGCCGCAACCCTCCGCATGTCTGAACGTTTATAAATGAGCAGGGCGCCAACGCGCCCTGCTCATTACTCTTCGAGTAGAATCGAGAAACCGCCGTAAATCATTCTTTTGCCATCAAACGGCATGTTTTCGCCCATCTCTTTCATCCGCGGATCGGACATCATTTTCTGATTGGCCGCATCACGCACTTCACGTGAGGGATATTCAATCCAGCTGAACACCACTGTTTCTCCCTCTTCCGCTTTCACCGACCGATAAAAATCCGTGAGCTTGCCTTCAGGCACATCATCTGCCCAGCACTCCACGATGCGGGTGGCACCAAACTCCTTAAACAGCGGCGCTGCTTTGGCCGCCATGGCACGGTAATCCTCTTTATTAACTTCAGGCACCGCAACGACAAAACCATCTACGTACGACATAGGCTATTCCTCCGTCGTGCTGTACACGGCCGACAGTGACCGCAGAGTAAAGTGTACAAATGATGTGCAAATCATGAGCAACTGCAGCACTGAAACTGCGTGTTGTCTCGCAGATTCCTGCCTGCGGCCGAAATTGCGTTACACTGTGCACCTCGATAGTTACGCCATCAGGATAGTTATGCGCATCACCATTGATTCGGCCGATCAGCCGTTTATTCACCGTTTGCTCGGAGAAGAGATAGGGCAAGTGGATACCCAATCCAGCGACACGCGTTTACAACACGCCCTCGACATCGCTCGGCAGCAGAAAAATCACGAAGCGGAACTCGACTGGAAACGCAATGCAGTGTTTTTGGCGTTGTTTATTTTCCTCTATGCCGTCCTGGGTGCCTCGCTGACGCTGGATCTCACCGCACAAGCACCCAGCCACAAAAGTTTGGTATATGCATTAGAAGCTGTCCCCGTGCTGATCGCCTTTTCCGGTCTGTTTGTCTCGTTGTTATTCCTGTTCTTCACCCGCAGCAGCGCGCGACGCCTGCGCAGTTGGGATCAAGGCATTTTTGTGCTGGAGAAATACGTTGGCACCAACCTCTATAAGCAAATCAATGAGATGGGCGCTCGCACCACCAACTATTCACAGTCAGCCATTAACGTTGCGCTTGCCCTGTTTATTTGTGTGACCTGGGTGGTGATGTACAACTATTTCACCTTCACCACCAGCGGCGTGATTGGCAGCGTGATTTCTTTGTTTATCACCACCATGACCTACGTGATACTCGATATTCAATTGCTGAAGTCAGGCACCTCTATTGCGATTGATGAGCCACTGATTCCGGCTGACGAAGATAAAGAGAAGAAATAATCCCCTGCATCAGGTGGCCTAAGGGCCGCCTCGATATTTCTTGCCTATAATCATGCTGACATACCCTTTAATACGGATCAGGATCGATAAAGGAGCAGTAATGAAAATATGGCCCATCGCCGCACTTGCCGCGTTATCGTTAACGCTGGTTGCCTGTAAATCCCCGACACCACCAAAAGGTGTCACGCCTATCAGCCCTTTTGATGCCAACCGCTATTTGGGCAAATGGTACGAAATCGCCCGCCTGGATCACCGCTTTGAGCGCGGCAAAGATCATGTCACAGCCACTTATACTCAACGCAACGATGGCGGCATAAACGTGCTGAATCGTGGATATGATCCGGTGAAAAAAGAGTGGAGTGAGAGTGAGGGCAAGGCCTATTTCACCGGCAAATCGGATACCGCAGCGCTTAAAGTCTCCTTTTTTGGCCCGTTCTATGGCGGCTATAACGTGATCGCATTGGATGATGATTATCAATACGCGCTAGTGAGCGGTCCAAATCGGGGTTATTTATGGATCTTGTCGCGAGAGCCGAAGCTTCCGAATCAAGTGAAAAAACAGTACCTGGCTATCGCGCAAAGGCTGGGGTTTGATGTGGATAGGCTCATCTGGGTGGATCAAGGTTAAAACTGCACTCAGGAATGAAGTCATTCTACTTTCCATCCCTGTGTAGTTCAGCATAACCGGGCGTGAGATTCTGGTTATGCTGCAGCGTTGGGGTGGAGAATCTTCAATCGGCTTATGACCAATAACTTGCAGGCTTGCAACCTATCACAGGTTACCCCTTATTGGGTGAGGAACACATCATTCCGTGAAAACTGCACATGAATGATTGATTTAAACGAATCCCTTATTTATTAATCATATAACCAGGCATGTTTATAATGCGCCTCTCTTCGCAATATTGCCCTTTCAAAAAAGCTGCTAAAATACGTCATCGTCTATGTTTTTATCAGTATAAAATATTCTTATCTAAAATTTCAAAGCTCTGATCATTCTGACTTATCAATCAACATGTTGAGTCAACCCATCAGGTTGCTGTTCGCTTTTTTCATTATCGCATTGCCAGTGGTGAGGAAATAATGAATGAAATAACAGAAGAATCCCCCAGAACAAATCTCAGATTATTATGGGGCTTACTGATTGTATTAACACTCATTTCGCTGCAGTGCCCAGCGAGCGAAATTAACCTATATTCCATCAACACGGGTTCCTACGTTTATCATCTGACCGGGAATCATGGGCAATACACTGAGAATTTTGAGAATAACTTCTTTTCGGTAGAAAGAAAATTGTCCGAAGATTCCACCTATAGCGTCCTGATCGGCACCATGAAAAACAGCTTTGACGATCGCTGTCTTGCGTTAGGGGTGAGAAAAGACTGGAAAACCTGGGATGATGGCTGGACCTTTAAAGGTATCTACGGCTACACCGGTGAGTTTTTTTTCGATGCCTTTAAGGATTGTGGCGATCACGGTTCCTATCACGACTTTAAAAAGGCCACCGGAATAGGATTCTCACCCTATATTTATCATGGCTTTCAATATAATTTCACACCCTATTTCGGCATTGAATCGGGGATTATTATCCCCTCGGTATTTGTTATCACCATTCAATGGAGCTTTAGATAAGCTCTGCACTTTATGATTCAAAGTGCTGTTTTTCAAGCCAATCGGCGATGACAGAGCTGAGTCTAACAGGTTGCTCAAGGGGCAACATATGACCACTTTCACCGATAATTTCCATATCGCCCCCCAATAAAGTGACAATCTCTCGGGACTCTTCAATACCGCGCAGGCCATCTCCTTCAGATGCAATGACCAATATTGGGCAACGAATCGGTTGCTGCGTGACACCACTGCGATCAAGCATGGCTTGTGTTCGAAAAACATTTGCACCGAGATGTTTCCCCATAACACGAATTTTATCAATCAGTTGGGCATCATTCTGTCGCGAGGAATGTAGCGATGGCTTCAGCACCGCCTGGCTAAAGCCATTAAAATCACCCATTAAGGCCGTTTGTGACGCCTTATCCAGTAACTCACGTTGTTCAGGCGGATCTTCACGAAGTGAAGTGGCAACCAAAACCATTCCTGCAGTACGCTCGGGAAAGGCTTCGGCGATGGCTCTTGCCACATAACCTCCCAGTGAGAAACCGACCAAAATAAAGCGCGGCGGTAAGGTTGCCACGATATTGTCAGCATATTCGGTGATGCTTTCGCCGTGGCTCAAGCTGGCTCTGATACAGGTTCTGTCATCTGGATAGGCGCAAACAAAATCATCCCAAAGTGTTTCATCCAGCATAAATCCTGGAATGAGTACGAGAGGTAAAGTTGTATTGTTCATCCGTGAATCCTTCAGTGTGGGGAATTAATGAGAATGTGTGAGATCAAGTCCGTATAAAGGCTGTGGCTTCACAACATCGCGAATATTCTGTGGATAATGCCAGCCCAGGTGACTATCATCAACCCACCCTACTCACTACTGATAAATAAGGAGGATTACTATGCCATCGTGTGAATTGTTTATTTACTCACACTTTTATAGTAATTGGCCGCGCTCAGCTATCTCTGCATTCGTGCTGCGATAATCCGCCTGAGCGAAGTCTACTGAAATTCTGATCCCTTCCTCCGGCTTACCGGGTTGTCGTCAGCAGTTTTTGACGTCGGGCGTTCGCACGCCTGCAACTTATGAGTAAGCACATGAGCACATTACTATCCGCACACGCTGTCGGCTTTGATAACGCCTTCGGTACCCTTTTTCACAACATCAATTTCAGCCTCAAAAAAGGCGATCGCATTGGGCTGCTCGGTGATAACGGCACGGGAAAAAGTATCCTGCTCAAAATCCTCAGCGGTGAACTTGCAAGCAGCCAGGGCAGCGTTACCTTAGCAAATCACTGTCTTCTGGCGCGAATTGAACAGCATCTTCCCTCTCAACTCCAGCAAGCCACGCTGCTTGCAGGCGTGATTGCACGTCTGCCAGAACAGCAACAGCTCAGTGAAGCCTGGCGAGCGGAAGCGCTACTCTCTTCGCTGGGGTTCGATGCTGAACAGCATACCCAAACGGCAGCCACGTTGAGTGGCGGCCAACATATGCGGTTACTGCTGGCGCGTGCACTTATTCTCCAGCCTGATCTGCTGTTACTGGATGAACCCAGCAACCATCTGGATCTTCCAACGCTGCTTTGGCTGGAACAGTTCCTGATAAATTGGAAAGGCAGCTTTGTGCTGGTCTCACATGACAGCACCTTGCTGGATCAGGTCACCAATTGCAGCTGGATCCTGCGCGATCAAACCCTGCAATTCTTCCGCCTTCCCTGCTCTGCGGCCCGACAAGCGCTGGCCCAGCAGGATGAAACCGATGCACAACGTTATCAGGCAGAACAGAATGAGATTGAGCGCGTCGAAAAAAGTGCCAAACGGCTGGCAATTTGGGGACGCACCTACGATAACGAAGGTCTGTCGCGTAAAGCGCAGCAAATGGAGAGACGCGCCAGTTGGTTGAAAGAGGCACAAACCACATTGACCGAAGGCAGCTTATGGCGCCTTCAACTGCTGGGAGAAGCGCTGGATGCCGATCGGGTGCTGGCACTGACTGAAATGCACATTCGCCCAGCGGAGAACGCGCCTGCGTTGTTTTCGTTACCCAGCCTGCAGGTTAAAAGCGGCGACCGCATCGCCATAGTGGGCCGCAACGGCAGCGGGAAATCTTCGCTGCTGCGCCAACTCTGGCTGGAATACCAGCGTGAGACCACCACACTGTTTCATCCGCGTGCAAAGTTAGGTTATTACGACCAAAGCCTCACGCAATTGCATGATGAGGAGAGCCTCAACGAGGCACTGGCGCATTTTGCCCCTCTAAGTGACGACCAGCGAAAGATGGCTCTGATAGGTGCGGGGTTCCCTTATCTCCGTCATCAGCAATTAGTGGGCTCGCTGAGTGGCGGTGAACGCTCACGCCTGCTGTTTGTCGGGCTGACACTCGCGCGCTATTCCTTATTGCTGCTGGATGAGCCCACCAACCATTTGGATATGCTGGGTAAAGAGGAGTTGGCAGCCGCCCTCAATCAGTTCGAGGGCGCGGTGTTGCTGGTGTCGCACGATCGCAATCTGATCGCCAGCAGCTGTAACCGTTTCTGGCTGATTCAGGATCAGCAACTTAGCGAGTGGCATGACTTTGAACCGGTGATTGAGCAACTGAGTGCCAAACAACCGTCAGACAGCGAGACCGTAAATGTTCTGTCCGTGACGTCTGAATCGTACAACGATGAAGATGCGCTGCTGCTGGCGTTGTGTGATCTGGAAAGCAAGCTGGATGAAGATAGAGAGCGTAAGCCCAAACATCAAAAACCGGCGTTGCAGGCACAATGGCGCGATGAGATTGCGCAACTGAAACAGCAGTTGGGCATCCTTTAAGCGAACTTCCCATCAATACGCCCCTGCGATATTTGTATCCTGCATCCCAGGGGCATAATGAGTGATCACTGATAAATTACACCAGAGCGGCGCTCAACACCTGCGCCGCTCGTTTTAACTGATCAGCAGGATTGCGCCCAATCAGCACGTACTGATATCCGCTGCGATGCCACCACACCAGATTCATACCGTGCCGTTTTTCCTGCGCCAATGCACTCTGTTTACTCGCATCTTCCCGCGAAATACACAGGGCCATCGGACCGTAATTGCTGTGATTCCAGGCGATTTGAGTGATCAGTGAATCGTCGTAGCGCAACATACGCACACTTTTCAGGCTCGCTTCAGGAAGCGTCAATTGCTCAGTCGTCAGACGCAGATCGAGGTCGCGCGCCGTGCGTTGTAATGAACGCGCTAACACCTGTGGCGAACTGTCGACATCCGCCAACGTTTCCGGGCTATAGAGCGACATATATTGTGCTTCCAGTTCACGTATTCGCGCGCTCTCATCCTGTTCAGCTTTCGCGACGGGTCTGGCCCAAAAACCGACGGCACTGCCCACCAGCAGAAAACTGACTGATGCTGCGATCAACGCACGACGGCTAACCTGAACAGTCTCTTTTTTCGGTGCGGACGGCGTGTTGTCCAGCAGGTACGCCAGTCGTGACTCCATACGCTCCAGCGGCGCCTCATCCAGCATTGGCGCGAACGCATCCGCAAAAGGTTGATTGCTTTTCATTAGCTCAGCCGTCCGTGCTGACAACGTTTCACTGCGCTTTAGTTCGTTTTCAAACGCCTGCGCATCCTCCGCGCGCATTTCACCATCCAGCCAGGCAACGATAGCTTCGTCGGCATAGGGCGAGGTAAATCGTGGTGCATTCACAAGCGTTTCTCCTGTACCGCAGGCCGCGCTGTCACTGCGCTGGCTAAAGTAGTGCGTGCCGCAGCGAGGCGGCTCATGATGGTTCCAATCGGTACGGCCAGCGTGTCGGCGGCTTCCTGATAGGTAAAACCCTCGACATAAACTAAAAATACCGCGTTGCGCTGTGCCTCTGGCAACTGCCCAACCCGTTGCATCACTTTGGCATATTGCATGCGCTGTTCATTGTGTTGCTGATGGTCGGGAGCGAGCAATTCATCACTCTCGACGAATCCCTGCCCCATGCGCACCCGCTGCGCGCGCAGTTCGTTGATCCAAACGGAGTGCAGCACGGTGAACAGCCAGCGATCGATGCGTGTGCCCGGTGTGTACTGGGCGCTGCGTTCCAGCGCCCGCACACAGGTGGACTGCACTAACTCTTCGGCCACATCTTTATTACGCGATAACACCATCGCGTAACGCCACATACGCGTCAGATGCGCCGCCAGATGTTGACGGACTTCAGTGCTGGTAATGTTTCTATCCTCCGTCAACAGCGGTCATCAGGACTCAGGGTGACCATTAATGGCCGCGTGCAAATCCTGATACTCTTCACACTTCACACCGCACAGCGATTTGATGATAGTGAGCTGCTCTTTAGCCAGATCCGGTCGGCCTTTGATCATCCAGGCTTCACCTAAATATTCACGCACTTTGGCATATTTGGGGTCTAGTGCGATCGATTTCTGATAGTAACGCATCCCTTCGTCGGTGCGGCCCAGTTTACGTGTGGCGTAACCGCGATAATTCCATGCCTCTTTGGTGTTCTGATTGTGCAACGTATCCAGTAACGTCAGCGCAGCTTGATACTCGCCTTTTTTCGCCAGGTGGTAGGCGTAATTGGTCTTATCCTCATCACTCAGCGTGCTGGTTTTTTCCGGCACGCAGGATTTGGTTTTACTGTCATAAACCTGCCCTTTCGGACAGTCCGGGGTTTTCTTGTCACTGTCGTCATCGCCCATGGCGAATGCAGTCGGTGCATGTAACACCATCAGCAATACCGGCACGGCAAACCAGCGAACCTGATTCATCATCTTCATCATTCATTTATCCTCGTGGAGGGGCATCGAATCGCGCAACGGCAGCATACGGCGCAGCACGTTGTCACGCAGAACGTAGTGGTGGAGTAACGCCGCCAGCGCATGCGCGCCTGCCAGGCTAATCAGCGCCCAGGCAACGTTATTGTGTAATCCCGCCAGTGTGTGACGCAGTGCGGTATCGACATGAATAAAGGTTGGAATAGCGAACAGGCCAAAGAAATTAAACGGTTCCTGTTGCGACCAACGAAACAGAAAACCCAATGCAACCTGAGTAAATAGCAACAGGTACAACAAGCCATGAACGGCATGCGCAATCATGCGCATCGGCGTGCTGCTTTCAGCTGGCGCCACGGCCAAATGCGTCTGACGTTGGCAATAGAAACGCCACAGTGGGCGCACAATCATCACCAAAGCCAGCAAAATGCCAAAAGAGATATGCCACGCCTGTAAACCCTTGCGCAGCGGTGTGCCCTTTTCCAGTTGTTCCCAAATGTGCGCCGAGGCAAACAGAAAAATGACGCTAAACGCAGTGATCCAGTGCAGCGTCATGCTGAAAGCGTCATAGCGTTGACGTGAGTTTTGGCGGGCCGGAGCGGACATAGCATTTCCCAAATAGTGAGTGGTTTAGGGGTAAACAACTCAACGACGATTTCTATTCGAAAAATTTTCATTTTTTTCTCAACGCTCCCAACTTAATGCAGAAATCCTGACGAATTTTCTCCTGTTTGTTGCATTTAGTGATTACTATTCTCGCTTCATTAAAGGGATGCTTATGTTGAATACCTCTAAAAAGCGGCTTTTGGTCGCGATCGCTATTTTGGCGATCATTATTCTGGTCTGGGCCTACAGCAGTTCACGACCAAAACCGAACCCTCTGGTCACTGCCGTGGTGCGTCAAGGCGACATCGAAAACGTCATCGCCGCGACCGGCAAGATGGACGCAATCGAACGCGTCAACGTCGGTGCACAGGTATCGGGACAGGTGAAAAAGCTCTATATCAAAGCGGGCGATAACGTCAGTAAGGGCGAACTGATCGCTGAAATTGACGATCAGCCACAGCGCAGTGATTTACGTAATGCGCAGGCTGCACTGAGCGTCGCGCAAGCCGATCTGGAAACACGTGAAGCGACGTTGGTCAGGCAGGATGCGCAGTTCAAACGCCTGCAGCAAATGATTAAAGCTAATCTGGTGTCACGTCAGGATTATGACGAAGCGGCCGAAGCGTGGAGCACCGCGCGGGCAGAGTTAACGGCGCAAAAAGCGCGCGTGATTCAGGCGCAGATTGAGGTGGACAAGAAACAGCTCGATCTCAGTTATACCCGCATCATGGCACCAATGGACGGCACGGTGATCGCCATCGTCACCAAACAGGGCCAGACAGTTAACGCCGCGCAGAGCGCGCCGACCATCGCCAAGCTGGCGCAACTTGGCACCATGACCATTAAAGTGCAGGTTTCCGAAGCGGACATCACTAAGATCCAACCCGGCCAGCAGGCCTGGTTTACCACCTTTGCCAATCCCGACAAACGCTACTATGCCACGCTGCGCAGTATCGAACTGGCCCCGGAATCGGTGATGAAAGATGACGCCTTAATGGGCAACAACGAGAGCACGCCTTCCAGTAGCACCAACGCCGCGATTTATTATAACGCCCTGCTGGATGTGCCTAACCCGGATAACACCCTGCGCATCTCCATGACCGCGCAGGTGAATTTACTGCGTGACAAGGCAAATGATGCCCTGCTGATTCCGGTGCAAGCGACTAAGAAAGATCCCGATGGTAAAACCTATGTGGAAGTCGCCGATCAGCAGAATCAGCCCGAGAAACGCATCATCACCACCGGTATTTCAGACAGCGTCGATATTCAGGTTCTCAGCGGATTAAAAGCCGGTGAAAAAGTGATTCTCGCGACCCAGGCTATTGGCGCGGACAAGGTGGTGATGTGAGCCTGATCGAACTGAAAAACATTCAGCGCAGCTATGTTAACGGTTCAGAATCTCTGCATGTGCTGAAAGACATTAACTTGCAGATCGCCAGTGGTGAGATGGTGGCGATCATTGGCCCTTCCGGGTCGGGCAAATCCACATTGCTGAATATTCTCGGCTGCCTGGATGCCGCCGACAGCGGTCACTATTTTATTGCCGGGCAGAATACCGCTTCACTTTCACCGGATGCGCTGGCAAAAGTCCGTCGCGAACATATTGGTTTTATTTTTCAGCGCTACCACCTGATGCCGGACCTGACCGCATTAAGCAACGTCGAAATCCCGGCGATTTATGCCAATTTGCCGGGGCATGCGCGGCGAGCGCGTGCTGCTCAATTACTGGAACGACTCGGTCTCAAAGGCCGTGAACATCATAAACCGGGTGAACTCTCTGGTGGCCAGCAACAGCGCGTCAGTATTGCGCGAGCGTTGATTAATGGAGCCGAGATTATTCTCGCCGATGAACCGACCGGCGCGCTGGATTCGCATTCTGGCGAGGAAGTGTTACGCATTCTTCATGACCTGAATCGTGACGGTCATACGGTAATTATCGTCACACACGATATGAAAGTGGCGCAACACGCTGACCGCATCATCGAAATCCAGGACGGTGAAATTTTTGCTGACAGCGGGCCAAAAACAGAGGCGACGCGATCGCGCTATCAGCCAATGGTGAGCAGAAGTCAGAGCAAGCTGCGCGGATTTGTTGATCGCCTGCGCGAGTCAATGCGCATGGCGCTAAATGCCATGAATACGCATCGCTTACGCACCGCACTCACCATGACCGGTATTATCTTTGGTATTGCCGCTGTCGTCACTGTCGTCGCGCTTGGACAAGGTGCGCGTGAAAAAACGCTGGAGAGTATTTCCGGTCTCGGGACGAATGTGGTGTCCGTGTATGCCGGCGGCGATTTCGCCGAAGATGATGCGCATCCGGTGTTGACGCTGGTGATGGCGGATGCCGATGTGATTGCTCGCCAGCAGTTTGTCGACAAAGTCAGCCCTGAGCTGCTCTCGACGCAGCCGATCCGTTATCTCTCCAACTCGTCAAAAGCATCCGTATCGGGCGTCGGCAAAGATTACTTTGAGATTCAGGGCATCAAACTCACCGAAGGCAGCAACTTCAGTGATGAACGCCATGCCCGGCAAGAGATCATCATTGATACCAATACGCGCAATAAGCTGTTTGCAGCCAATGAAAACCCCATCGGAAAAATGATCGTGTTAGGGTCTGTGCCGGTGCGAGTCATTGGTGTGGCGCATGAAGATAACGGCATTTCGCCCAATCGTCTCAGCGTGTGGCTGCCCTGGAGCACCATGATGTACCGCATCAGTGGGCAAACAGCGCTCACAAGTATCAGCGTTAAGCTTAAAGATGATGTGGTCAGCGGTCCGGCGGTGGAATCTCTCACGCAACTATTGACTGCGCGCCATGGCACCAAAGACTTCCTGATGTTTAACCGCGATAAGTACCGCAAAGCGATTGAAGGGGCAGCAGCCACCTTGACCTTGCTGATTTTGATGGTGGCATCGATTGCGCTGATGATCGGCAGCATCGGCGTGATGAATATTATGCTGGTGTCCGTCACCGAACGAACGCATGAGATTGGCGTGCGTATGGCCGTGGGTGCGCGGCGTGGCGATATCATGCAGCAGTTTATGATTGAGGCGGTGCTGGTATGTTTGGTTGGCGGTTCACTCGGCGTGGCACTCTCACTGGTGATCGGTCCGCTGATTAGCCTGATGGCAGGCGGTGTACTGACAGCCATCTACTCATGGGAATCCGCGGGGGCAGCTTTCGCCTGCTCCACTATTATCGGCATGATTTTTGGTTATTTGCCTGCGCGCAAAGCTGCCCGTATGGATCCGGTCGCCGCGCTGGCGAGTGAGTAAATGTATCTTCTCGGGTGCGCATCGCTGCGCACCGATTTTTCCGTCATGTTGGGATTGAGAGCGACTTATATTACGGTTAGATCAGCATCGGCAATGTGGCACTGGCCGTTTGCTGACTAGCAGTGGCGTAATGCGCATCATGTGCCATCAGCTCCCCCATTAACGCCTCAACCAGCAACATCGCCCCTACCTTCCCACTCAACGTTCCGGCATTAAGTGGACCTTCCGGTCGCGCCGCCACCAGCAACATATCCGCCAGATTGCCCATCGGGCTGCGCAGCGTATTACTTAGCATCAGCACCTGAGCTTTGCGCTTCTTCGCCACATTGACCACATGCATCAGATCTTTGGTGGAACCGGAAGCAGAGATCGCGATGACCAAATCACCTTCACCCAGGGTCGAAGCATTCATGGCCGCACGATGCATATCACCAAACAGCTGCGCGGATTTGCCCAGCCGTAGTAGACGATAATGCAAATATTCGCCGGTTATCGCGCTGGCAGCCACGCCATAGATTTGGATAGAACGCGCCTGATGCACCGCCGCACCTGCCTGCTGTAAGACCTCGCGATCAATAAATTTTCCGGTATCGCGCAGCGCCTGCACCGACTCTTCCACCAGCGCATCAACCGGATCGCCCGTGGCTGCCAGCGTGGGCTGACTCTGCTGCACATCCAGCGCCAGCGCCATCTTAAATTCGGTGTAGCCTTTGCAACTAAGGTTGCGGCACAAGCGCGTCACGCTGGCTTCGCTGGTGTCCGTCTCTTTCGCCAATTCGGTAATGGTGAGATACAGCACTCTCTGCGGTTCGGTCAGGATGAAGTCGCCCAGCTTTTGCAGCGCAGGACTATAGCCCGGCAAGCCCTGCTTCAGATGCAGCAAAATATTTCCATTGTCCGTCATGACACCTCTCCATTAGCCAATATTGATGGCGCTTAGTGTGCGTAAAGGCCCTGCTTTGTGCCAGCAGAATTCATTATAAGTGAAAGCTATCACACTAATGGTAGTAATTTTCATCCGATGAAGTAGGTTGTGATAATAATTTTTACCACAACAACACTTCGGGGATAAAAATTTATGTCAATGTTCAGTGGAGCCTCTTCAGGAGGCTGGTTTGAAAAAGCGCAACGTTTTGGAAAATCCTTTATGTTGCCAATCGCGGTATTGCCTGCCGCCGGCTTGCTGTTGGGCATTGGCGGCGCGTTATCCAATCCCAACACTGTTAAAGCCTATCCGTTTCTGGATATCGCCTGGCTACAAGGGGTGTTCACCATCATGGCCAGCGCAGGTTCGGTGGTCTTCGCCAACCTCGCAGTGCTGTTTGCGGTGGGCGTGGCGGTAGGTCTCGCGAAAAGCGACAAGGGCACAGCAGGACTGGCATCTTTGCTCGCCTATCTGGTGATGAATGCCACCATCAATGCCCTCTTGACGCTAACCGGCGTGCTGGCCAGCAGTAATCTCAGTGCCGTGGGTCAAGGTATGGCGCTCGGCATTCAAACGCTGGAAACGGGCGTATTCGGTGGTGTGGTGATTGGGCTGGTCACGGCGCTGCTGCACAATCGCTATAACAAAATCGCCCTGCCGCAATTCCTTGGCTTTTTCGGTGGCTCGCGTTTCGTCCCGATTATTAGCTCGTTTGTGGCGATTATCGTTGGCGCGGCAATGACCATCGTCTGGCCGCATTTTCAGAAATTGATATTCGGTATGGGTGGACTGGTCGATGCCACGGGGTATTTCGGCACCTTCATATACGGCTTTGTGTTGCGCATGCTCGGCCCGTTTGGTCTGCATCACATCTTCTATCTGCCTTTCTGGACTACCGCTTTGGGCGGCAGTGAAATGGTCAATGGTCATCTGGTTGAAGGCACTCAGCGCATTTTCTTCGCTCAGTTGGCCGATCCCAATACGCAGCAGTTTTATCTGGGGACGGCGCGCTTTATGTCGGGCCGCTTTATCACCATGATGTTTGGCCTGATCGGGGCTTGTCTGGCGATGTATCATACTGCCAAACCCGAGAACCGCAAACGTGTGGCCGGTTTGTTATTATCCGCCGCCCTCACCTCATTTCTGACTGGGATCACCGAACCGATTGAGTTCTCGTTCCTGTTTGTGGCGCCAGTGTTATATGTGATTCACGCGCTGTTCGATGGCCTGGCCTTTATGATCGCCCACATCCTGCACATCACCATTGGACAGACCTTCTCCGGCGGTTTAATCGATTTCATTCTGTTCGGTGTATTGCAGGGTGAAGCGAAAACCCACTGGATGTATGTGCCCCTGGTCGGCGTGCCATGGTTCCTGCTGTATTACTTTACCTTCCGCCTGCTGATCACTCGATTCAATTTCAAAACGCCAGGCCGTGAAGATGTCAGCATCGATACCTTGCCAGTTGCCGCTGGCGAACGCCCTTTGCAGGTGATTGAAGCGCTGGGCGGTAAAGACAATATTGCCGAACTTGACTGCTGCGCCACGCGTTTACGTATCACACTAAACGACAGTTCTAAACTTAATGAAGCCGCATTGAAGGCCACGGGCGCTCGCGCGGTTATCCAGCGTGGCAACGGCGTACAGGTGATCTATGGCCCGCACGTCACCATTATCAAAAATGAAGTTGAGGAGTTACTCGCGCTATGAAAGCAAACATGCTGGAGCAAATTAAAGGGAAACTGGTGGTGTCTTGTCAGGCACTGGAAAATGAACCCCTGCACAGCGCCTATATCATGTCGCGTATGGCATTAGCCGCGAAGCAAGGTGGCGCGTCGGCAATCCGCGCCAACAGTCTGATCGATGTAGAGCAGATTATGCAAACCGTGGATTTGCCCATTATCGCCATTATCAAACGAGATTATTCAGGCAGTGATGTATATATCACTGCCACGCTCAAAGAGGTCGATGAATTGATGGCGGCGAATCCAGCGATGATCGCGCTGGACGCCACGCAACATCAGAGACCTGGCGAACTGCAGTTGCCGCAGTTGGTGGCGGCGATTCGTCAACGCTATCCGCAGTTATTGCTGATGGCAGATATCGCGACAGTTGATGAGGCGTTGCTGGCGGATGAACTGGGGTTTGACTGCGTGGGGACTACGCTGCATGGCTATACAGCGGAAACGCGTGGAGCGTACCTGGCGGCAAATGATTTCCACTTCCTGCGTGCAGTTCTAGCCGCAGTGAAGGCGCCAGTGATAGCAGAAGGCAATGTGGAAACACCTGAGATGGCGGCGCAGTGTCTAAAACTGGGTGCACATGCGGTGGTGGTCGGCGGCGCGATTACCCGGCCTCAGCAAATAACCCAGCGTTTCGTCAGCGCAATTAGCTGATACGTTTTATCAGGCCTCAAATAGCAAAGCCGCCCGAAGGCGGCCTTAACGCTGAAGCGGAAACTGAACTTATTTGTACAGTTCTGCAGTCATATGCACACGGTTGTTGGTGTTTGCTTCAGTGATTTTATACTGTGCACCCTGCTGTTGTGCGACTGCGGCAACTTTCGCTTCGGCACCGTCAAGAGTTGATGACTCAACGGAGATGCTCTGGGCAAAGCTGGCAGCAGACATCAGTGAAAGAGCGGCAGCAGCGGCGATGGTCAGTGTTTTGATGGTTTTCATGGTCTTATTCCTTTGGGTTGTGTGTGAAGGCTGTGTGCCTTCGATGGAAATAATAATACCCTAGGTTACCATTACCATATTAACTATTAGTGCGATCATGATGATCCAACTAATCATGCACAGCGTTACTGTCACATCGACTGTCATAATGATCAGGATGTTATCCACATTTCAGGTGAAAAGACTGCGCGCTAACCTGTGGATAAATCACCTCCCACCGCCAACCACGCCAGCTGCACTGCCGTGGTTACTTTTCGTACGAGCTTGTGCCTGATTGCTCACTCATCTCCTGTTACGCCTAACGGATCAAATCGTTACCGATTACGGTTAGTGTGGTTTCATACCGAATCCTCTTTCTCAACCACCAGTACCCGCGCGGCCCCCTGCGGATGGGCAACATGCTCGGTTCCCACACTGGCAAAGAAAATATCACCGACATTCAACATCACTTTCTGTACTTCGCCCTGCTCGCGGTAATGCATTTCTACTGCACCATCCAACACCACAAAGACCTCTTCGCCGTCGTTGATGTGCCAGCGATAAGGTTTATCAGTCCAATGCAATCTGACGCTGGTACCGTCGAAATTGGCAATATCGACGGCATCCCAGGCTTTGGCTGGAGTAAAGTTTTTACTGATGATGGTTTTCATGCGCATCCTGAATGATTGAGATTGCGCACTATCTTAACGGTAAGCCATAGATGGATGAGGACATGCATCGACCCTTTTCGGACAGATTAATTCCTCACCACGGCGAACTTACGCAAAGCAACAATATTCATCACGGCCAGTATTGCTGCGGCAATAAAGGTCATCGCCACCTGGCCGGGAATATAAGCCATAAAGGCCGCGAGAAATTGCCCGGCAAAGATTGCCATCGATAAACGCGCCAGTTGTCGTCCACGCTCATGCGGTTGGCTGGTTTCAACCGTCATATGGTTGACCAGAGGCACTGACAGGCCAAATCCCATGCCTAACAGGATGCCGCCCGGCAGGCACAGCAGCATGTCCGGTGCAGCAGCAAACTCCAGGTGCGCCAACATATAACAAACGAACGCCATGATCAGGGTTGGATAAGGACCAAATTGCATTGCCACATGCGGCATCAACGCTGCAGCCAACACGGCCACCAGCGAAACGAATGACAGAAAATACCCGATATGAGCGGCATTAACGCCCAACGCGGCAAAGCGTTGTGGCAGCATGATGATGGCGGTAAAGAAACACATCATGGAGCAGATGGCCGCCAGCAATACCGGACGCAATGCCCGATCGCTGTTGGTTGCGCCTTCATCCCTGGTTTCAGTGGCGATTTGCTGTTGCGGACTTGGAATCAAAATGACCACCAATGCGAGCAGCAACCAGGAGAAAAGATAGAGTGCATAGGGATAGCGCCAACTCAAGGAAGCCAGAATCCCGCCAATAAATAAAAACACCACTCCACCAAGTTCGATAGCCATGCCCTGACGCGCCATCATTTTAAGTCGTGCTTCAGCCTGATAAAAACTGGCAATTAAACTGGTTCCAGCCGACATCACTACGGCGGTAAAACAGCCTAATAGGACACGATCAATGATCTGCAGGGGTGCGCCGGGTAACCAGGCACCCGCCACGCCCAATCCGCCGTAACAGAAAAGACCCACAAGAAGCATGGGGTAAGCGCCATAACGGTCTATCGCTCGTCCGGCAAAAGGCCCTGCCAGTACTACGCCCAATGCTGGCAGCGTTACCAACCAGTTAGCCAGATGTGAAACTCCTAATCGCGCAGCAATCTCACTCAATCCCGGTACGATAACGCAGCCCACCATGATGGTCAGGCAACTCACCGCCAATAACGTCATTGCCGCTGCAGGCTTTAATAAAGTCATGAATACACCTATCCGTATAATGGGTTTATTATCCACATATCGGACATGAGTGTTAGGGTAATCGCGCGTGATGTCAATCGCTAGCGGGTTACGTGGTAGAGTGGCACGTGGGTAAATCGATGATACGGATGAATAATGGTCGCAGATACTGAAGCTAACGGATCACAGGTGATTGCACGTGCCGCCACCCTTTTGCGCGCACTGGAAAATCGCCCCGCTGGATTATCAATGTCCGAACTGGCGAAATCGACTGCGTTACCGCGAACCACGGTTCATCGATTGGTGACCTCTCTGATTGCGCAGCAGTTGCTGATCCAGGACAGCGCGGGAATTAAATTGGGGCCAGCACTGACCAGACTTGCCGCCTCAGCGCACACCGATATTATTGCGCTGGCGCAACCGGCGATGGAGACGCTGGGGCGTCGCACCCGCGAAACGGTGGACTTGTGTGTCTGGCGTGGCAGCCACACGGTACTGGTCAGCCAATATGCTTCGGATCAGGAGCTGCGCGTGGTTTCGCCCATCAGCACCGCCTTTCCTTCCCACTGCGCCGCACATGGCAAAGCCCTATTGGCGGAACAGCCTGAAGAGCTTTTGACGACGTTAATGCCGCAGTTGAATGAGGTGCGCACCCTGCAAACGTTGAAAGATCGTCAGCCTTTGCTGAAAGCGATTGAGTCAATTCGCCAGCAAGGTTATGCGATTGATCGGGAGGAGCATGCGCGCGGCGTTTGTGGCGTCAGTGTTGCTCTGCACACCGGGCCGGGTGAACGCTATGCCCTGGCCTTAGCCGTGCCGGCTATGCGCTTCGATGAGCAGTTTCCCCAACTACTGGCCGCGCTGATGCAGGCGAAGGCAGAAATTGAAACGCTGGTGGCGCGCTAAAAAGATAAAACCCGCCAGGGCGGGTTAGATTTGAGAGTGGTTTACACACCCCAAAACAGCATGTTAATAGCGTCTTTAATTTCAGTTTCGTAGATTGCAAGACTTCCGACTTTATCGCCAAACACGCTTTTTGAAACGCTAACGACATCGTCAGTTTTCAGCCGATAAGCAGTGCCATTGAGTTGAACGATTGGAAGGAGCTCTTTACTCACTTTTTCAGAGAGTAAAGAGGCATCAACAAGCGGGATGGCCATTCTAAATCCCGGTGTATCAAGGATGTTACTCTGAACATCGACAAAAAGTTGGTAATGACTGGTCCGCTTATATTCATAAACATCAAATTGCATGAGTTACCACTTCCTGTTCTCATCAGCGAACGAGCCAAACTTTTGGTTAAAAGCGGCAAGTTCTTCCATGCCCTCACGATTTTCTTCCTTCCAACGTTCCCCTTTAATGCGCTTAGCCTCTTTGGCGTAAGCCGCATCCGCTAATGCAGAAACGTTAACGCCGGAGTCAACCAAATATTTATAGTTGTCTTTCTCAACGGTGATACTGACTTTGCCTCTCATTTAGCCCCCTAAATCGATGTCGTTTAGAGGTATACTATATGGGTATACAATGAGGGTAAATAGTCACCATTGCCAAATCTGTGTCAGGGAAATCTGAATATTACAGATTTAAGGTATATGAGGGGGGCCTGTATGACCTTGGAGATCATCTAAGTAGAACGTATGAGAGGCGGTTAATTAGTTCAGAAACAGCAAAGCCGCCCGAAGGCGGCCTTAACGCTGAAGCGGAAACTGAACTTATTTATACAGCTCTGCAGTCATGTGCACACGGTTGTTGGTGTTTGCTTCAGTGATTTTGTACTGTGCGCCATGCTCTTGTGCCACTGCGGCAACTTTTGCTTCTGCGCCGTCAAGAGTTGAGGACTCAACGGAAATGCTCTGTGCAAAGCTGGCAAATGAAGCCAGAGTAAGGGCTGAAACTGCAACGAAAGTTTTGATAGATTTCATGGTCATTTCCTCAAATTCATTTTCAGATTATGAGGCATTCCGCCTCGATGTGAAAAAGAATAGACCTGTATTGTGATGGTTGAAATCTAATCATTTTGCTTTTATCGTTCTAATTATTTGAATGAGAGTTTTGGGGTGAGTATTTGCCTTACCGCATCAGAAATAACAAAGCCGCCCGAAGGCGACTTGAATTAAGGCCTTGCCGCAGAGCCATCCGGTAAGCGAGCATTAGTCCACTCGGGTAGATCACCTTTAACTGGATACTTAGCTGCACGGGCTTCATCAATATCTACACCTAAACCTGGGCGAACACTGAGGTATGCATAACCACGATCAATCTCCGGGCAGCCCGGGAAGACTTCCTGCAAAGCCTCATTGACCGGCGTATATTCCTGAATACCGAGGTTAGTAATGCTCATATCGATATGCAGATTTGCAGCGACACCAACGGGTGAAATATCCCCAGGCCCATGCCAGGCTGTTCTTACGCCATAGAGCTCAGCAAAAGTCGCCAGCTTTTTGGCAGGCGTAATACCGCCGATGGTACTGACATGGCAACGAATATAATCGATAAGCTGGTTTTGAATCAGAGGTTTCCATTCGTTAATCTGGGTAAATAACTCTCCCATCGCAATCGGTGTACTGCTCTGTGCGCGTAATGTTTTCAGCCAATCAATGTTCTCGGGCGCGACAGGATCTTCGAGGAAAAACAACTGGAACTCTTCCAGCGATTTCGCCATTTGAATCGAGGCAATCGGTGTGATTCGCTCGTGTACGTCATGAATAAACTCCACACCAAAACCAATTTTATTACGCAGATGCTCAAATAAACGCGGTACCGCACGCGCGTAAGCTTCAGGGTCAAAATAGACACCCGGCGTCTGGCTACGCGGTGACACCTTCGGCTGAATATTGCGTGCCTTAGCTAATTTACCTGCGATTAGACGGAGGTCATCGGTGCCAGCACCTCCGTACATGCCCACCTGGCAGCGTACATATTGATAACCCTCTTCCATACGGGCCCGAATATTATCTTCAACTTCAACTTCATCTGCGCCGTCACAGTGGCGATAAAGAGCAATGCCATCACGGCACTTCCCACCCAACAGTTCATACACTGGTAGCCCAGCCACTTTACCTTTTAAATCCCACAAGGCCATATCGACGCCAGAAAGTGCGTTGTTCATGACCGGACCATTTCGCCAGTAGCCACTCACCGCTGCCGATTGCCAAATATCCTCAATGCGCGCGGGATCCTTACCTATTAAGAACGGTTTCATATAGTTGTCGATAGCAGAGGCGACGGCATGAATACGTTGTGTAAACGTTGCACAGCCTAAACCGTATAACCCAGGTTCACTGGTTTCAATTTTGACCACCACCAGATCAATACCGCCCGGTGCAGTGAGAATGGTTTTTACGTTGGTAATCTTAAGTTGGCTCATGCTAATCCTCATTAATCTTGTATGATGTCCTACATGTTAGAAGTATAAAAAAAGCCGCAATGGGCTTTTCCTATGTTCAGTTATGGCGTACATCTTCGATAGCGTGCACGTTATGGGTCATCGCACTGTTCAGCGTCTCTGTTGCCAAATCTGCATCACGATTTTTCAGCGCCATAAATACCTTAATGTGGGCTTCAACGCTCTCAAGCGTAATGCCCAGCACACGATTTAACTCTTCGAGATAATGCACATAGATGCCCTTGAGCGACTCCATGACATGAATGAATATTTTGTTGTGTGAAGCTTTCACGATGGCCAGATGAAAATCGTAATCTGCCAGAGAGTATTTCTTGTAATCATCCCGATTGACCAGCATGCGGTTGAGCGCGCTCTCCAGTGCCTGAATATCTTCTTCAGTCGCGTTCTCAACGGCCAACTCCATGCAACGAAACTCAACGGTTTGGCGGAACACGCGCATATCCTCAAACTCTTCCTGAGACAGATGCAAAATCGGCTGTTTGTCGCTGAAGGCCCCATAGCGCGCGACATCCCGGGTAACATAAGTCCCCTTGCCCTGATGCGTGATGACGATACCTAAATCACGTAACTTTTGCACAGCACTGCGCACGCTGACTCGGCTAACCTGGAAGGTGGCCGTGAGTTCTGCTTCAGAAGGCAACTTACAGCCCGGCTCCCAGATGCCATCCTGAATGTTCTGCTTCATCTGTTCGTAGATCACGTCCACGATATTGTGTTTTTGAATACTTGCCAGCGCCACGTTGCTCACTCACTTGTCCTACATGTTGGTCTTTTTAACTTTTTCACTCTCCTGGCACAAGGCGTTTTTTCTTTTATCACTCTTAACCCTTTTGACTAGAATTATAAAAACACATCAATTTCATACAGTTGATGTGTTATTTACTATTTCCAGCTCCTGCTAACTGATCCCATTTTTGTGAAACAGTCTGCAATTTATTGATCAGGTTATTGCTGCTACTTACAACCTCACGTACAACTTTCACACCAACTTGTTAGTCATGTTACATGAGGAATTATCATGCACTCCCTTTTCGATTTAACGGGAAAAACGGCCTTGATTACCGGTTCAACGCGTGGGCTCGGTTTTTCCTATGCCACGGGATTAGCGCAAGCTGGCGCTTCTGTCATCCTCAACGGCACTCGCGAACAGCACATGCATCACGCGTTAGCACAGTTAAAAGCCCAGGAATTTAATGCGCGGGGCTTTCTCTTTAACGTTGCAAATGAGGATGAGATAGAACGCGTTTTCACGCAGCTAGATGAAGAAAATATCCACGTCGATATCGTCATCAATAATGCGGGCATTCAGTTCCGTAAACCTATGCTGGAGCTGGCGTTAAGTGACTGGCAGCGTGTAATAGATGTGAATCTCACCAGTGCCTTCCTGGTGGCTCGTGCCGCAGCGCGGCGTATGGTGGCGCGCAACAGCGGTGGCAAAATTATCAACATCGGCTCACTCACGAGTGAAGCCGCTCGCGCCACCGTTGCCCCTTATACCGCAGCAAAAGGCGGTATCAAATTACTGACGAAATCGATGGCAGCTGAATGGGCAGTCCATAACATCCAATCGAATGGCATTGGGCCAGGTTATATCCTCACCGACATGAACAGTGCGCTGGTAGAAAATCTGGAATTTAATCAATGGGTTTGCAATAGCACACCCTCAGGGCGCTGGGGTAAACCTGATGAGTTGATTGGCACAGCGGTGTACCTGGCCTCCTCTGCCTCTAACTACGTCAATGGACAAATGATTTATGTCGACGGCGGTTGGCTCGCCACGCTTTAGACCAACGTCATTTAAAAATGCATTTCCAGACTCACTGTACCCTCCCCTTAAAACGATAAGAGGTCAGAACATGAATCAGACCATTTCAGGGACACTATCTAATAAACGTTGGGGGCGGCTCATTCCCATCGCCTTCATCACCTACAGCCTGGCTTATTTGGATCGAGCAAACTACGGTTTCGGCGCTGCAGCTGGACTCGCAGAAGACCTCAACATCACACCGGCAATATCGTCGCTGCTGGGCGCACTATTCTTCCTGGGTTATTTCTGTTTTCAAGTGCCAGGCGGTATCTATGCAGAGAAACACTCAGCCAAGCGATTGATTTTCTGGAGTCTCATCCTTTGGGGGGCGCTGGCTGCTGCAACAGGAATGGTGCATAACGTTGCACTTTTAGCGGCCGTACGTTTTCTTCTGGGTGTCGCCGAAAGCGTTGTCATGCCCGCAATGCTGATATTTCTCAGTCATTGGTTCACACGGGAAGAGCGTTCCAGAGCAAATACCTTCTTGTTTCTAGGTAATCCCATCACAGTTTTGTGGATGTCGATCCTTTCAGGATACTTAATCAATTCCTTTGGTTGGCGTGGGATGTTCATTATCGAAGGTGCGCCAGCCATCATTTGGGCGGTCATCTGGTGGGTGATATACGCCGATCGACCAAAAGACGCCAAATGGTTAAGCGATACGGAAAAACGTGCCATCGAGAATGCGCTGGCTGAAGAACAACAAGCCATAAAACCCGTTAAAAACTATCGCGAAGCATTTCGTTCACCCAAAGTGCTTGCCCTTGCTTTCATCCATTTCTTTTGGAACATAGGCATGTACGGCTTCATTATGTGGCTGCCCTCGATGCTCAAAACGGCATCTGGATTAGGCATCGTGGCAACCGGTTGGCTATCTGCAGCCCCCTATCTGCTGGCCGTTCCACTGATGTTAACCGCGTCCTGGTACTCTGATAAATTTCAGCAGCGCAAAGCTATCGTTTTGGCTTTCCTCGGGCTGGGGGCCGTTTGTTTTATTGCATCCTTCACCCTCGGCGCATCTCATTTCTGGATTTCCTGGTCACTTCTGGTCATTGCGGGAGGAGCAATGTATACGCCGTATGGTCCATTCTTCGCCGCCATACCTGAAATGATCCCGCGCAACGTTGTAGCCGGTGCAATGTCATTTGTCGTTTGTTTTGGCGCATTAGGGTCATTCGTCGGCGCCTGGATTGTGGGTTACTTAAATGGTTTGACCGGAAATCCGGCTGCTTCATATGTTTTCATGGGCGCGTCCCTCGTGGTTGCTGTGCTTTTAACTGCACTGACCCGATTTAGTAACGCATCGAACACGTTAACCCACGCCACCACTTCGCACTGAGAAAGGTTAATCCATGACAGCTAAACCCACCCGTACCCGATTCTCCGTGCTGGCGATGTTGTTTGTTGTGACAGCCATTAACTATATGGACCGTGCCAACCTTTCCGTTGCGGGTTCTCACATTCAGGGAGACCTGGCGCTCTCACCCACGCAACTCGGATTGCTGTTCTCCATGTTTACCTGGTTCTACGCCATGAGCCAAATACCGGTGGGATATCTGCTGGATCGTATCGGCTCCCGCTGGCTGTATGGCAGCGCAATTGTATTGTGGAGTGTGTTCACCCTGCTAATGGGGTTTGCTTCACACCATCTTTTCGCCACCGCCACCGCTTCCTTTATGATGCTGCTGGCTTGCCGCGCTTTGGTGGGGATCGCTGAAGCGCCCTCTTTTCCTTCGAACACCAAGATCATTGCGACATGGTTCCCCGATCATGAACGTGCCCGTGCAACAGCGACCTACTCCAGTGCGCAATACATTGGCCTCGCGCTGCTCACCCCACTGCTTTCCCTGATCGTGAGCAAATGGGGCTGGGAGATGTCGTTTTACATTTCTGGCGCGGTCGGCATTGTATTTGGTTTTTACTGGCTGATTCGCTATCGCGATCCGCAACACAGCACGCAGGTAAATAAAGGTGAACTGGATATTATTCGCCAGGGTGGCGGCTATGGTTCTGAAGTAAAAGGGGCAAATACCCGGGTGAACTGGCCTGAAGTGCGCTTCATCTTGCGTCAACGCACCACCTGGGGGCTGTTTATTGCCCAGTTCGCAGCGTCGTCCACGCTCTACTTTTTCCTGACCTGGTTTATTGTCTATCTGGAGAAAGGATTGCACCTGTCGATCGACAAAGCAGGGATTGGCGCCATGTTCCCTTACCTCATGGCCATGGCTGGTGTGTTGTGCGGCGGTACATTAAGTGATCTGCTGCTGAAGCGCGGCCGCAGCCGTACCTTTGCGCGTAAACTTCCTGTGATGACAGGAATGTTGCTGACCTGTTCTATTGCACTGGTGAATTTCTTCCAGGACCAACCCGTGATAGCGATTGGTATCCTGTCTATCGCCTTTTTCGCCAATGCTTTCTCCAATCTCGGTTGGGTGGTATGCAGTGATGTGATTCCTCGTCACCTGATTGGCACCATTGGTGGATTTCTCAATATCTTCGGTAACTTGTCCGGTATCGCCAGCCCCATCATCATCGGCATTATTTTGCAACGCACGCAAAACTTTCAATACGCGATGTGGTACATCGCGGCTGTCGCTCTGGCAGGTTTCCTCGCCTATCTGTTCCTGGTGGGAAAAATCGAAGTCATGGTTCCTCCAGAAGAACAACCGACCCCGCGTGACAAAGAGAAATATAAGACACCTTCAAATGCTTAGGAGTAATCATGCAGCATAAAACGGTTAAAGCCGTCATGGTGGCGGGAGCCCATGATGTACGGTGTGAGAATCAAGATATTGCCTGGAACAGCGATCAAGTGCTGGTGAAAGTGGAGCGCGGGGGAATCTGTGGTTCCGATATCCATTATTTCTTGCATGGTCGGGCAGGTATGTCGGTATTGAAGTCGCCGATGGTGTTAGGGCATGAATTTGTTGGCATCGTTGAGCAAGCACCACAGGCAAGCAGCCTGCATGCAGGGCAACGAGTGGCCATCAACCCATCGCAACCCTGCCAGCAGTGCGATATCTGCCGCTCAGGTAAACAAAATCTCTGCCGCTCCATGCGATTCATGGGAAGCGCACAGTTTTACCCTCATGTTAACGGTGGATTCGCCCAGCATGTGGTGGTCGCGCCAGAGCAGTGTATCCCTTATGAAGATAATGTAGAGGCAAAGGTGATTGCCTTCGCCGAACCGCTAGCTGTGTGTATTCACGCCATCAAACAGGCTGGGGATTTAACGGGCAAACGCGTTTTGGTGACTGGCGCAGGACCGATTGGATGTCTGGTGATTGCAGCGGCTTTAGCTTCAGGAGCGACAGAAGTGGTGGCGACCGATCTCAGCGAACGTTGCCGCACGTTGGCATTAGAAATGGGAGCGGCCTCGGTCTGGGACCCGCGAGATGAAGAAGTCGTTGCCGGATGGCGTGAACAAGGTGGCCGCTTCGATGTGTGTTTTGAGGCCTCCGGCGCTGCCGCTGCCGTCGCCTCAGTCGTTGCCTATACCCGACCCGGCGGGATTATCGTGCAACTTGGTATGGGTCAGGCTGAAATCACCTATCCCATCGGTCCTCTCTTGGTTAAAGAGGTTCAATTACGCGGCTCGTTTAGGTTCGTCGATGAGTTTTCCACTGCCGTACGTTGGCTGGGGACGGGGAAAATTGATCCTCTGCCGTTACTGTCCGCTGAAATGCCGATGGACCAGGCGGTTGCCGCACTCGAGTTGGCGGCTGACAAAGAAAGGGCCGCAAAAGTGCAGTTAGTTTTCTAGGTTTCAGATACAGCAAAGCCGCCCGAAGGCGGCCTTAACGCTGAAGCGGAAACTAAACTTATTTGTACAGCTCTGCAGTCATGTGCACACGGTTGTTGGTGTTTGCTTCAGTGATTTTATACTGTGCGCCCTGCTCTTGTGCCACTGCGGCAACTTTTGCTTCTGCACCGTCAAGAGTTGAAGACTCTACGGAAATGCTTTGTGCAAAGCTGGCGGCAGACATCAGTGAAAGAGCGGCAGCAGCGGCGATGGTCAGTGTTTTAATGGTTTTCATGGTCATATTCCTTTGGGTTATTGATGAAGGCTGTGTGCCTTCGATGAAACAATGATAACCTTAGTTATCGTTTCTATATTAACTATTAGTGCGATAATGATGATCTAGCTAATTATTGTTCGCAAGCAAGGTGCGCACGGTCGAGATAAACTGCGGCCACTGATGGAAACGCATCACCGGCATGTGTGCATGACGCTGCGTGCGCAGCGCTTCAACAAATGCACTGGCTTGCTGATCAATCTGGTCATGATTCTGTTTCATGATGCGGTCTCCACTGCATTACGCCTCTCAACGAAAAAGGCCGCCCCGTAAGGCGGCCTGCTCCGGCACTTCCCTGTGCAACCATCCGATAATTATTTGTACAGCTCAGCGGTCATGTGCACGACATTGCCGTCGCTGGCTTCAATGATTTTGTATTGTGCGTTCTGCTGATGTGCCTGAGCAGCGATTTTCGCTTCCGCACCGTCCAGAGTCAGTGAAGTGGCAGATACTGTTTGAGCAAAGCTGGCAGCAGACATCAGTGAAAGAGCGGCAACAGCGGCGATTGACATTGCTTTGATAGTTTTCATGGTCATATTCCTTGGTTTGTTTGATGAGAAGGCTGTGTGCCTTCGATGGAAACAACAATAACTATGTAAACTATATCGATCTTAACTATTAGTGCGAAAACTATGATCGCACTAATAGTTAACTGAGCTAGGCCAACTCCAGCGATCTTATCACCTGGAGTACTTCCCGTTGATGCTCACTGGATAAAGCACGTAGCGGGCGCGGCAAGTTGTTTTCTTCCGCCAGCCCGAGCAGTGCCGCTGCGGCCGCTATCACGCGAATACTGCCGCCATGCTGACGGAACAGCGTCCAAAGCGGCTCCAGTCGCTGGGATTGCTCAACGACAGCAGCGAAATCGCCCGCCTGAGCGGCTCGTGTCAGCGCTAATGCTGTGTTGGGAAATAAGCCGCCACATACGGAATACCAGACATCGCATCCCGCCATTAAACCGTTGCCGGCCGATGCATCACCACTGACACCAATGCTTATCTCTGCGGGGAGTTGCGCACGTAATGCGCTCACCCGCTGGGCTGCGGAATGCATGTCGGCAGGCACACCCGGTATTTTGATGGAAGCGATATTGGGAAGCGCGGCTATCCGTGCATAAAGATCATTTGAGAACTCGGTGTGGGTCGTGCCGGGATTATCATAAACGCAGATGGGCAGCGAAACATTCCGCGCCACCTCGGCATAGAAGCCAAACACTTCCTCTTCAGTAAGCTTTTGGTAGGAAACAGCAGGTAATAATAAAGCGCTTACGCCTGCATGCTGCGCATCTTCCGCCAGTCGCAGCACCTCATCTGTGCTGGTTGCGCCAATGCTAACCATCACCGGAATGCCATCCGCATGCTGTACGGCCAGCGTCGCCACGCGCTTGCGCTGCTCGCGGGTGAAATAGGCGTAGCTACCGGTTGAACCCAGCACGCCCAGTGAATCGACTTTTGCCGTTGTTAGACGCGCGAGAAGCGAGAGAAAGGATTTTTCATCAATGCCTGTCGCATTGACCGGGGTCAGCGGAAAGGCACTAAGACCTGAAAACATAGCCAGCTCCTGTTAGATAACGTAAAAGCGCATCTTAACAACAGCTGACTATTTGTCATAGGACAAAGCCGTTAGCGTTTGTTCTTTCTTCTGAAACCTAACCAAAACAGCCCCAGCACCACGATGAACCCGGCAGCGGCCATGCCGATGCGCGACACCAGCATCAGCGGCGAAGCATCACCACCAGCACGCAGTGATTTCACTCGCTCCTCGCTGATCTGCACCTTGCTGTGCCCGATATCTTGCATCACATAGTTAGTCAGCGCAGCGATTTGGTGGTCGTTGAGTTGACCGGCAAAGCCAATCATCCCTTGCCCTTTTTCAGGCCAAACGCCTTGCAGTACTGCCATCGCCACATTGTCCGCATTGGGCTTATTCAGCACCGGATGATTTTGTAATGCCGGCAGTCCATTCAGCCCCTCGCCTGTCAGGTTATGGCAGGATGCACAGTTATTGCGATAAATCTGTGCGCCTTCGCTTAATACCGCCTGCGGCGTATCGTCACCTCTTACCAGCGTCCAGCGATTGGCCTGCGCAGGTTCAGCAGTGGCGCTATCCTGTGGTAACAAATAAGTCGCAATAGCCTGGCGATCTTCTGCTGTCATACGTGAGAAGCTCTTATCGATCGCTTCCAGCATCGGACCGCCCGCCGTTGCGCCGTTGCTGACGTGGCCAGTTGCAAGATACTGCGCCAACATTTCACGTGTCCAATGCGGTTTGCCCTGCAAGGCTGCCGCCGTGATATCAGGTGCAAACCAGGTACCGAGTGACGCACCCTGCAAGTTTTTGTCCTGCTGTTCCGCCATCAGGAAATTACGCGGCGTGTGGCAGGTGCTGCAGTGGGTTAAACCCTGCACCAGATAGGCGCCGCGATTCCATTCTTCTGACTGCTTCTCGTCCGGCTGGAAGGGCTTGCTGTCCATGAACAACAGATTCCAGGCTGCCATGCTGAAACGCAGATTGAAGGGGAACGGCAATGCCGTTTTCTCAGGCTGAATATCTACCGGCTGCACACCCTGCATAAAGTAGGCATACAATGCAGCGACATCCTCATCGGTGAGCTTCGCGTAAGCGGTATACGGCATCGCCGGATAAAGTTGACTGCCATCACCGCGAACCCCTTTACGCAACGCATCGGCAAACTGCTGCTCGCTGTATTGGCCGATCCCTGCCGTTTTAGAGGGGGTGATATTGGTACTGAAGATCGTGCCCAACGGGCTCGCAATCGCGTGGCCGCCACTGAAAGGGGCTTTACCCTCTTCGGTGTGACACGCGCCGCAGTCACCGGCAATCGCCAGATACTCCCCGCGCTTAATCAGTTGCTCATCCGCTGCATGCGCTTGTGAAACAGCCAACGCCAACGTGCCTACTGCAAGCAGGGCTTTCCAGTGCTTAGCCATGTTGCGTCTCCTGCAGGATTTTGTCGGCGGTACGAAGAGCCAGCGCCATTGCCGTGAGCGTGACGTTACAGGTGCCCACCGTTGGCATCACACCCGTGCCAACCATAAACAGATTATGATGATCATGTGCACGCCCCCACGCATCGGTCACACTGGTCGCCGGGTCGAGGCCCATAGAGAGCGTGCCGGTGATGTGCTGACGATTAGAGAACTTACCGGTTTTGCTGTGCTTAATGTTGGTTGCGCCGAGTTTGGCTGCAATCGCGTCATAGCATTCACGGGTTTTCGCGGTACCTTTGATGACGTAGTCGTTCACGTCCCAATACAGCGATGGCGTGGGTAAACCCAGCTCGTCCTTGTTGCTGCTCAAGGTCACGCGGTTGTTCGGATCGGGTAACTGCTCAAGCGCATTTTTGATGCTAAGGCGTCGCGCGGCGTGGAAGCGAATCGCTTCCTGCAACTTCTTGCCAAACAGTCCTTCCGCCAGCGCTTCTTTAGTCACTGAGGCAACCTGTGAAGCGTTAGAGATATCGATACGGAACGGTGAATGTTCGCTGCGGAAATCGCCGTCGCGGAACTGACCAATCGAACAAGGACTCACCGGGCCACGTCCTGGCCAAATCTCTTCATCGACGTCAAACGTCACGCCTATCGCCGGGTGATCGCACAGGTTGCGACCCACATTATCGTGCGCGTTGGCGATACCGTTCGGGAATTTATCGCTGACAGACATCAGCAGCAGTTTTGGGGTTTCAATCGCGTTGGCGGCCAGTACAAAGGTATCAGCCGTGACACGATGGCTGACTTTGTTCCAGTCATAGTAATTGGCTGCCACGATATTGCCCTTGGCATCGTGCTCCAGCTGATACACCACCGCTTCGGTGATCACTTTCACGCCGCTGTTTTCAGCCTGCTGTGCGGCAATCCCGCCGTGATACTGGGCGTCGATTGGGCAAAGCGGCATGCAGTTGTTATTGCCGCAGCAGGCCGGACGGCCATCGTAACTGTGGCTGTTGCGACCCGTGCTGTCATCGAGCACGGTGAAGTCGGGTGCCAGGCGTGCGGTCACGCGTTGCTGCAACCAGGACGCCGGCACGCGCTCCATCGGATAAGGTTTGCTGCGCGGCGAACCATTGTCCGGCGATCCGCCGACACCCGCGATCACTTCCGCCTGATAGTAGTACTCTTCCAGGTCGTCATAGCCAATTGGCCAATCTTTGCCGACGCCATACTGGCTGTGCTGACGGAAGTCGTTGGGAACAAAGCGCCACAACTGCGCCGCCCAGTGCCAGCTGGTGCCACCAAACATGCGAATGTACTGCGCAGCAAACGGATGCGGCCCGGCCTGATGCAGGTAATCATTCGGTTCCGGTGTATAGCGCGGATGCGGTGCCTTGGGCGAGAACGGATACGGCGACATAAAGTCAGATTTGAACGCCGATGCACGGAAACGCTCAACCAGCTGATCGCGTGCTACTTTCGGGCCGGACTCCAGTAACAGTACTGATTTACCTGCTTTTGCCAGACGGGTCGCCAGCAGCGAGCCGTTAACGCCCGCGCCGATAACAACCACATCGGCGGAATTATTGTTTTTCATAACGACATTACTCTTCTGAATCAGGGCTGTTGCGCCCAGCTACCACATTTGCCGTAGGAGAAACTCGGCGGCACTAATTTGTCATCCACCAGCAGATTGGCGAGCGAGTTCACGTAGGTGACATACAGCGCGTGATTGCCTTTGCCGACCACACCGTTGTACCAGCCGACAAGTATCACTTTTGCCAGCTTTTCGCTGTCCGCATCCGAGGCAAACGCCAGGTGATCTTGCTGCAGCAGTTCTGGCTGGTTTTGCAGTAACGCCTTCAACTGTGCCAGCGCAGGGAGAAGACCTTTCTGCGTCTGGCTCAGGGCCAAAAGCAGCGCACGCCCAACGGTGGCATTCAGGGATTCTTGTTGCGTCAGCAGTTGTGAAACCTGCATAAAATCATCCAGCCCAGCCACGTTGGTCGGTGACTGGGCGGCGTTAAGGCGCGGCAACGGCAAAAGCTGGCCTGCGGCGCTGGCAATCGTCACCAGCCCGACCATCTTCAACACGCGGCGGCGTGAGTAGTGCTTCATAGTGTCTTCCAGTAAAAACGTCGCCTGCCATCACAGGCGACAGAATAAAATCGAATCTATTTTTTATGTCTGCGGCGCATCAGCCACCACATCAGCAGTGCAATTACCACCAACGCACCGACGCCTACCCCGACCTGCGCCAGCATCACCAGTGGTGATGACGGTCCACCACGACGGATCTCCGCCACCTGATCTGGTGAGACGGTTGCGTCAACATTGCCGTAGTGATGCAAGATCCAGTTCGACAGCGTGGCAACTTGCTGATCATCAAGCTGATTCAGTGCGTTCGGCTGCGAACCAAACGGCGGCATAAACACATCACCTTCGGCGGTATGACGCTGCACACCGTAAAGAATGGTAGCATTCAGGTTCGACGGATTACGCTCTGCAGTAGCACTATTATGGAATAGGCTCGGATAAAACGCGTCTTTGGTTCCCTGGCCGCTGCTGCCGTGACACGACGCGCAATTGCCGGAGAACAGGCGAGCACCTTCATCGCTGGTGGGCGCGTTGAATGCATCACCACGGAACGCCACCAGATTTTGAGCCGCTTTACCCTGTTCGAAGCGCGAAGCGCCGCTCGCAGGTGCATCTTTATCCGTCACGCTGCCCATGTATTCGGCAATGGCGGCCAAATCGGCATCCGATAAGTGCTGGAAGCTGTGGGTAATCGCCTCCGCCATGCTACCAGCAGCCTGCGCTTTCCCCGAGAGACGACCGGTTTTCAGGTAAGTGATAAGATCCTGCTGTGACCACTGGCCAATCCCACTCACCGCGTTGGCGGTGATATTGGGCGCGAACCACGGGCCGACCTGCGCACCAGTAAAGGCATCACCCTCTTTCTCCTGCATCAGAAAACCGCGAGGGGTGTGGCAAGTGCTACAGTGCGCTGCGCCATCCACCAGATAGCGTCCGCGATTCCAGCTGTCAGAGTGTGACGCATCCGCTGTGTAACCCGGAGCTTTCAGGAACAGCGCGTTCCAGAACATCATCGAAAAACGCAGATTCAACGGGAACGGCAGATGGGTCTCTTCCGTCGTGTTATCCACCGGCTGCACGCCTGACATGAAGTAGGCGTACAGCGCATGCACATCTTCATCCGTTAAGGTGGCATACGCGGTGTAAGGCATCGCCGGATAAAGATTGGCGCCATCGGCACGCACACCTTTACGCAGCGCATCAGCAAATTGCTGCTCACTGTAGTTGCCAATCCCTGCGACCTTCGACGGCGTGATGTTGGTGGCGATGATTTCACCCACCGGTGATTCAATCGCTTTGCCACCGGCGAAGGGTTTACCGTGTTCAGCGGTATGACAGGCAGTACAATCTGAGGCTACCGCTAAATATTCGCCTTTTTTGACCAAGGCATCATCAGCGGCATGAGCGGCACCGCTCGCCAGTGCCAGAACCAGCGCGATCTGTTTTATTTTCAACATGATTACGCCTCCAGAGCCTGTTTAACGATGGCATCAGCGGCTTTAAAGGCGAGCGCCACCATCGTCAAGGTGCTGTTACCGCAGGCGGTACTTGCCATCGCCCCGCCGCCCGGCAGGAACAGATTGCGGTGATCGTGAGCGCGACACTCGTTGTCCACCACCGAATTAGCCGGGTCGTTACCCATGATGGTGCCACCCATGATGTGCTTGCTCTGGTTGAATTGTTTCGAGAACTTCTTATCGATCGCGCCCATCGCTTCAGCAATCTTGTCAGCGATCGGTTTGGAGTAGTTCTGGTACGAACGGCGAACATAGTCGCCCACATTGTAGTGAATGGCCGGTTTCGGCAGACCAAGCCAATCCTTTTTATCGCTCAGCGTCAGGCGGTTATTGGCATCAGGCAGGATCTCATGCGCCAGCACGATATCGGCGGTGCAGGCGGTCATGCGGCGGATCTCTTCATCCAGTGCTTTACCCACCAGCCCTTTCTCCAGTGCGCCAAAAGTGACGAAGCGGTTGCGCGCAAAGTTGTTGAAGCGGAAGTAAGCACCCGCATGCTCAGAACGGAAATCGCCTTGCGAGGTTTCCATAATGCCGCTATTCACCACCGGTCCTACGCCCGCCCAATAAGGTTCATCCAGCGTTAAGGTCATGGTGATTTGTGGATGGTCCATCATGTTGCGGCCGACTTGATCGGAGCTATTCGCAATGCCGTTCGGGTTGCGCGAATCAGCAGACATCAGCAGCAATTTTGGTGTTTCCAGCCCGTTACACGCAATGATGAACAGCTTGCCGCTGACACGATGGGTTTGCTTGTGCTGATCGTAGTAGTGCACCGCTTCGATTTTGTTGCCGGCATTGGTTTCAATACGCCACACCACCGCGTTATCAAGGATAGTGGCACCTTTGGCTTCGAGGCGGGAAAGTGCCGTCGCACCATCATACTTCGCGCCCACCGGACAAACCGGCACGCAGTTGTTATTGGCGCAGCATGCCGGGCGATCGTCATAGGACATGCCGCTGTTACGGGCCTGCGCGGTAGGGATGTTGTGCAACCCCAGCTTCTCGCGCACCACTTCGGTAAAGCGTGCTTCACCCGGTCCAAACGGCAGCGCGGGCATCGGATAAGGTTTCGAACGCAGTGGAGGCCATTGCAGTGCCGGATCGTCCGGTCCACAAATGCCGAGTTTATATTCAGCACGGGCGTAATAAGGTTCCAGCGTCTCATAATCAAACGCCCAGTCACGTCCAACGCCGTAGCGAGAATGCAATTGCATATCCGCAGGCGTTAAGCGCCAACATGTTCCTGCCCAGTGCCAGGTCGATCCACCCGCATAGCGCACATAGCTTTGCGCATAAGAGTCCTCGCCGCTTAATTGCAGATACCCTTTGCCCGCCCCTGCCGGTTCCGGATGCGGAGCCCAATCGCGGGACGGGTAGCACTCAATCGGGTTGCCTTTGGCCGCCAGGGGTAGATTGCGATAATTTTCAACGATTTCGGCACGCGAAACGCGCGGGCCGGCTTCCAGCATCAATACCGGAATGCCGGCATCAAGCAGTTGCTCAGCGATCACCACACCGACCACGCCGGTGCCAACGATCACCACGGGTGACTGAGAAGGAGCTGCCATATTTTATCTTCTTTTATTGGTCAGAATTGCGGTACGGGAAGAACCGGTGTGTTGGTGCGCTGCCAGTTATTTGGCCCACTGATGCCGTAAGACGGAATCGTGATGGTGTCCATCGTGGTGTGCCAGGTCAGCGCCTGTTCATAAGCGAACGCTTTTGCCGAACGTTTCGGTTCGAGGCAGCCGGTGTACCAGCCAAAGATGATTTTGTGCGCCAGTTGCTGCAAAGCACCTTCCGGAATCGCCGGGAAGAAATCTTCAACGATCTGCGCCTTATTGGCTTTGGCAATTGCCAGCAGATGATTGAGATTTGTCATGAGTTCCGGCTGTTCGAGTTCCAACAGCGCCAACATGCGCTGCCCGACCGCATCATCCAGTTTGTGATTGACCAGAAGACGAGATATCTGCATGAAAGGAATGAAATTTTTTGACGAGTCTGCAAACGCCAAACGCGGAAGCGTGGTGGTGATCAGGCCGCCAGCCACGATCACAGCGCCGGACAGTAACACTCTCCGACGTGACAACTGGACCTCGCCTGGCGGCAGGTCTTGCAACTTACTCATGGTGTATCCCTGGTTAGTGACACGGCTCAAAACCCATCGCAAAGCGAAGGTAAAAAATCTAGTTATTTGAATAACGTAACAGCACCGCGAGTTAACAATCACATAACGCAATGTTAATCAGATGCCTTATAACGACACGGACTTTTAATATAATAAATGGTTCTTAAACAAAAGCCATACGTAATGATGTTTTCAAATCAAAATTGAGCGAATTTGGGCATTAAAAGCTAACGCATAATCACTTTGAGTGATGTATGTCCCAATAGAGTTAAGGGCTGTGAGATGCGAGATGCGAGATGCGAGATGCGAGGATTATCATGACCATAAAAAAAGCCGCCATCCCAAAGAGATAGCGGCTTGCAAAACAGCAAAAACTTACTTGCTCAACGTTGCATTCAGCGCATCAATGGAAGTCTGCAAGCCCGCTTCCACGCTCATGGTAAGGTCTTCCATCTCCAGCGACACGTCGCCGTTGTAACCGGTCATGCGCAATACAGAGAAGAACTCTTTCCACCACTTCAGATCCTGACCGCAACCGACAGCAACGTAGTTCCAGGTCCGGGTTTTCGTGTTCGTCACCGGTTGATACTCCATCAAGCCGTCAACGTCGGCCAAACCACGCTCAATACGCGCGTCCTTGCCGTGGACGTGGAACACTGCCCCTTCCAGCTTACGTGCAGCAGCAATCGGGTCCGCACCCATCGCAATCAGGTGCGAAGGATCGAGGTTCATGCCGATCATGTCATCCACCTCGTGACGCAGGCGCAGCAATGTCGAGGGGTTGTACACCAATTGGCATGGGAACTCTTCAATCGCGATTTGTTCGACGCCATGCTGTTTAGCGTGCTGGACAAATTTCTTCCACCATGGAATGGCCACCTCATTCCACTGATAATCGATCACGCCCGGCATATAATCTGGCCATGAGATGGTAGAGGTAATCCAGTTCGGCACACGATCCTCAGGCCCTCCCCCCGGCAGTCCACTCATCATCACAATCTTTTTCACGCCCAGCTTGCCCGCCAGTTCTACCGCACGGTAACTGCTTTTAGTGTGCGTCTCACCCAGTTCACCCGGTGCCAACGGGTTCCCTGAGCAGTTTAACGCCACGATGCGCATTTCTCGTTCAGCCAGCTCTTGCTTGAACTTCTCCAGTTTTTCTGGCGAGGCCAGAAGTTCCTCTGTTTTCACGTGCGGACAGGGTGACCATCCACCTGCCGTCATTTCTACGCCCTCAATACCGTAGCTTTTAACTTTATCCAGCATCGCCGCGAAAGGTAAATCCGCCAGAACGTCAGTACATAATGCAAGCTTCATTGTTTAATCCTTCATCTGGTGCGTAAATCACGCTTTCTCAAATTGTTCGATAAATTCTTGTTTGGTTTTTGCATTGGCTAATAACGTGGTTTTCACTTCATCGCCGAGCAAATTGGCAATATCAGCTAACAGTGGAATATGTTCATTTTCAGTTGCCGCAACAGCAACGACGACAAACACCACCTTTCCAGCGCCCCAACTCACACCATTTGGAAATTGAAAAACCTGATACCCGGTTTTAATCACCTGGTCGAGGTTCTCTTTCGCACAATGAGGGAAAGCAATACCCTCCCCAATATAGGTAGAAACGCTCTTTTCACGCGCTAACATGCCATTGATAAAGCCAGGTTTTACATAACCGGACTGCTCTAACGCCTTTGCCGCTATCTCAATGGCTTGGTTTTTATTCGCTGCCCGACATTGCAAATGCAGCGCATCTTCCGTCAGTTTCAACATCGTCATTCCTCACTTTTCGCGAGAAGTTAGGTTATTAGCGATAAAGCGCGGGCTGCTCTGGAATCACCACGTCATGTTTCTCGCCATCTTTCAGCGAGGCCAGACCGGCATCACAGACCAGCGCGACGACGTAGCCATCCCAGGAGGAAGGGCCGCTCATTTCGCGACCATCACGCACGCTGTCAACAAAATGCTGAACTTCGCGATCGTAAGCCGTTGCAAAACGTTCCATGCAAGATTGCGCAATGTGTTGTGCATTGCCGTTCAGTGAGCGGGTACTGATGAACTGTTGCTCCGTCAAGGCGGCAATGGCATTTTCACCAATCACTTCACAGCGGATGTCGTAGCCGTAGTGGCAGTTCACAAACAGTTCATCGTCAATACGAACACCGGATTCGGTTTCGAAGATCACAATCAGCGGATCCTGCAAGTGCGGCAATGCGCGGCGGGTTTTCTTACGCGGCTTGTCTACACGCACAGACGTGATATTTTCGTTCAGTAAATAGCGAATGATGTCGATTTCGTGAGTGGCGGAGTCGTTAACCGCCATCTCGAGCGTGTAGCTCTCTGGCACTGACGGGTTGCGGTGAGCACAGTGAATCAACATGATGTCGCCCAACGCGCCCCCCTCGATCGACTGCTTCAGCGCCTGATAACCCGGGTCAAAACGGCGCATAAAGCCCAATTGTAAAAGGCGCTTACCCGCTTTGACCTCTGCATCAATAATTTCTTTCGATTCATCAGCCGTTGGTGTCAGCGGTTTTTCGCAGAATACGGGCTTGCCCGCATTAAAGGCCGCCAAAATTTGCGCTTTGTGAACCGGACCAATAGAGCAGATAAAGACTGCATCGACCAATTCGGAATTGATCATTTCTTCTGCATCATAAAACGCGGTGGCACCAAATTCGTTCGCCACGGCATCGGCTGTAGTGTGGTTAATATCGCAAACAGCAGTGACTTGCGCGCCGGAAATAACATGGTGGAAGCGTTTCAGATGGTCCCGGCCGATCATGCCCAGACCAATTAAGCCGATTTTGACTGTCATTTATTCATCCTCAGGTTAAAAACGAAATTTCTTTTCAATCTGTTCTAGAGTCAGGCCACGCGTTTCTGGTAAATATTTCACCAGCAGAATAAGCATGATGACGTTGGTCGCGCCGAAGAAACCGAAAGTCATGCCGCCACCGTAATGGCTAAGCAAATAAGGGAAGATAGATTGGATCATAAAGTCGAAGATCCACAGGCCAAATACCGCAAAGCCCATGCCGACACCACGCATTCTTAATGGATAGATTTCCGCTAACATCAGCCAGAATACCGGCGCAATCCAACCCTGCATAAACACCAGGAATACCAACATCAAGCCAAGAATGACATAAGGTGCGTTGGCGAAATTGGCATGCAGCGTATCCACTCCGTTGACGGTTTCAGTGTGGAAGAAGAATTTAAACGCCAGGCCAATCAACACCAGGCTAACGGTTACCCCAGCCTGACCGGTGAAAAACATTTTTCGGCGTGAATGCTTGCCAATCAACGCCATGCCCAGCAGCGTCGCCAATACGGAGATAATGCCGTTTGCCACCGCGCCGGTAACCGCTGCCGCATCACCGAGCCCAGTTGCTTTCAGGACGGTTGGCGCGTAGTACATGATGGTGTTAACTCCAGTCACTCGAGTGGCCAGCACAATCATTAAACCAATCAAAACCAGTTGAATCACCCAGCGATTTTTTAGCTCAGCGAACAGATTAAACTTCACCTGATCAGCCTTAACGATCTGCTGAATCTCTTTCACTTCGCGGTCTACTTCCTCCGGAAGGCGCAATGTTTTCAGCACCTTCACGGCTTTATCCGTTTCGCCACGGCGAATAAAGAAGCGTGGCGATTCAGGCATCATTAACATCCCGAACCACAAAAGCGCACCTGGCAGTGCGGGAATCGCCAGCATAATGCGCCAGTTGTGCTGCATCTCTGGATACAGGTTTACAATCGCAGCGTTAACGGAATACGCCAGGAATTGCCCGGTCACGATCATTAATTCGTTGACCGTCACCAATCGTTCACGCTGATCTGCCCGCGCTAATTCGGAAATATAAATAGGTACTGTCACGGAGGCACAGCCCACCGCTAAGCCCAGAATAAAGCGGGCCACAATCATTGAGGGCACATCCCAGGCGAATGCAGTGCCTAAAGCGCCAAACATAAAGATAGCTGCAACCCATAGCAGGTTTTTACGCCTCCCCTGTTTATCCGATAAATATCCGCCAAATAACGATCCAAGTGCCGCACCGAATAACAGGAATGAGGTAATAAAACCTTCCTGCGCAGGTGTCAGATTCAGGTCATACTTCATGAAGATCAGCGCACCGGAAATAACACCGGTATCGTAACCAAAGCATAAACCACCAATCGTCGAAACAATGGTGATTAACCGCATGCGCTGAGGATTTTGCAGGTTCGTTTTATTATACATAGCTGTTCCATCTGGTTGTAAGGTAAAACCGTTGCAAGCCGTATTTTTGGTCAGTCGTCGCTGAGGAATTTTACGCAGCCTGAATCAGAACATTTATTTAATGCACAACATCATTATTGTTATTTTTCTGGCAACGATGAACACGCTGTCAGTCCCCTTCTCGTTACAACAACGTTATATCAAAGTGAATTCCAAACACCAGTTGCTCTCGCCAACACGATTTAACAGCGTGCGAAAGATCATACATTCCTCATAAAAAGCACAAAAACCAGTGATTAAAGTCACATTGCAAATATTATGCGTTGACATAGCAAGAATGAAGACAGATTAAAAAGCCATTTTTTCACATTTTTGTTAAAATATTTCTTAGCGACTATGGCACGCATTTAATGGCGCTTATCGCCTGTGGTTTCGTCAATTTTGTATTTCCACCTGTTCGTTTACAGCAATTTTGATGATATTTTCACTTTAGCCCTCAACTTATCCCTATTGATTGCAAGTTCATGCCGCTCAACACAACATCATGCTTTCCTGGTATTTAATGTGTGGGTGTATTTTGATCAAAATAAAAGTGTGACGACGATCAAATTTATATTTTAGCCAATGTTTAAAAAACAAAAATCAACACCTGGCACTCTCCTAAAATCATCAACGCCTTACCTGTCAATGGATTAAATATCAGTAAAAAGCAAAAATGATGATTACGAGGCTGAAAACTAATGCAAGAATAGCGCTATACCAACAGGAGCTACCATGATTACCTTTTGCATCAATGAACATCCCTCCGCCCGTGGCTTCGACAACAGTTTGCGTCCGCGCCTGGCGTTTATGTGCAAAGCAGAAGGTAAAGAAGAGGCCATTCCTCGCGTCATGCACAAGCATGATGACCGCTTTGAAGTGATGTTCATACGCTCAGGCAGTGGCATCTACAACATCGATGGCCGAGGCTATAACGTCAAGCAAGGCGATATCATGTTGTTTAACGCGAATGTACTTCATGACGAAAGCCCTGATGCGTCAGACGATTTATTGATCTTCAGTTGCGGCGTTGAACAACTTAAGGTTGATGGCTTGCCTCTCAATGTTCTCACCACGCGCGCCCAACCTGCCGTGATGCCCAGCGGTGAGTTTTATGATGAAATTTGCCAGTTGTTTGATCAGATGTGGGCACACGTTAACAGCAAACGGCTCTTTAGTGCCGAAATCGGCGATAACTTACTGAGCGTGCTGTTATTACTGTGCCGCAATATCTGGATTGAAAACAAACAAGAGCAGGAGAGCAATAACACCCTACTGGGACAACGCATCAAAGATTACATTGATAATCACTATAAAGAAGATATCGCACTGAGTTCGATCACCGCTGCATTGAATATGAATCAATTTTATCTGGCGCACGTATTTAAAGATTATTCAGGTTATTCACCCAAACAATATCAGACACGTCGCCGAATTGGCGAGGCGCAAAATTTGCTATTGAGCACCAATCTGGGTGTCACTGAGGTGGCTAACGCCGTGGGTTACGATAACGTCAATAACTTCCATCGCATCTTTCATAATCTTGTCGGCATTCCACCTGCACGCTATAAAAAATTCTGGCTGACAGGACAACTCAATCGTTAATTTTTCGTTCTTCCAAAAGCAAAATGCCCTCTTTCGAGGGCATCTTTTCATAGCGCAATCTTATTTCAGTGTAATACGCGCAATACCATCGGTGCCTTTAGTTGAAGAGTCTTTATTGAACTCGGCCTTCAAGGTCACATACAGGGTATTGTTATCCGGTCCAATCAGCAGGCTGTTGGGATTCTGTTCGAATGACCAACTGTTCTTCACTGCGTAAGTGGTGGCATCCAACTGCAGTACTTTCTTCGATTCGCGCTGGCTGATGAAGATCTCATTGCGCTTCGCATCGAATTTAATGCCCAGAGAATCACCCTCGATACGCTTGATCACTTTACCGGTGCGCTCGTCAAAGACCAATGTGGCTTTGCCTTTAGAATCGTCAGTCACAAACAGGCGGCCAGTGGATGGATCTTCTGCCATGTTCAGGAACAGATACTCTTTACCGTCACCGGCTGTCCAGCGCTTCTCGATTTTGTGGGTGCGCGGATTAATCACCAGGATCTCGCCAGAGCCGTTGGCCGCATAAATACGTTCAGTAACCGGAGAGTAAATAATGCCCGTTACCCATTTGCCCGCATTTTTAATCTCGGTTTTCAGTTTGAAGGTCTTAGTATCGACCACGGAGATATAACCTGGATCGGCCACTCGACCAACATACAACTCATTGCCATGCCACAGCACTTCACGCGCACCCGCTGGGTAGCCTTCTTTGCTGATTTTGCCCGGGAACACTAAACGCTGCAGCACTTTACCGCTTTGTGCGTCCACTTTGGAGATAGCGCCATCCAGTGAGTTGGTGGTGTAGAACACGCTGCCCTGCTCATCGATCGCCGTACCAAAGTTTTTCAGATCGGTGTGTGTCTCACCCTTGGTCTCAAGCGTCGCAGGATCAAGACGATAGATCATACCGCCGTTAACATCTTTGAATGCCTGTGCGCTGGCGACAAACAGTGCTTTCGATGCTGGAGAGTAGGCCATTTCGTACAGACCATCGCCCAGGTCGCGTTTCAACACTGCGGTATCAACCGGTTTTACAGTCTCAGCGGCTGGTGCCTCGGCTTTTTTGGCAGGTGCCTGGCAAGCCGTCAGGCTAAATGCTGCGGCGATCGCCATAGCAACAGTGGCTTTACGCGGGCTAAACAACGATTTCATGCTGAACTCCATCAAAGGATGAACGGCTCCGACCACATCGTAGCGGGCGGAAAATATAAGAAGAATGAGAATCATACGCATTAACGTAAAGTAATCAAATATTCGTGTAGATTTATGTGCTCATTCCATCCACTTAATGAAATGAGCGTTCAGCCAAATCGGGCGCTGTGTAGGGCTAAAACGAGTAAAATCTTGCCTGATAAATGTGAAAACGTCCGCAACTAGCGGGTTATAAATCCATCTAGTGAACTGAATTTCCTCGAATTTACACATTATTACACTTCAAATTGAATCCTTGCGAGATTCTATAAAGCAAATGATTATCATTGGCGTTCGTAATTAGATAGTGCATTCGTTTGTTCTGCCCTTTTGGGTAGCACGACGCAACCACCAGCATAACAACCGAAGCGTAATGGCTTCTTATAACCATCATTTACCACGGAAACGATTATGTCTTCGATCGGCAGGGAATCAGGTATCCACAAAACGTTCAGCGTTTCATTGTTGGCTATGGCAGTACACGCCCTTCTCAACCCCACATTGGCGCAGGCTGCTGATACCACTCAGCAGGATCTGGTGGTCAATGCCACCACCAGTGATAGCAGTGGTGACACTGAAAAGCAGGACTATGCGGTGAAAACCACGCGAGCAGGCACCAAGCTGCTACTCACGCCGCGCGATGTGCCGCAATCAGTGAGCGTGGTGACGCAACAGCGTATGCAGGATCAGCAGCTACAAACTGTCACCGACGTGTTGAATAACACCACTGGTATCACCAGCAATTTGGTGGATTCTGAACGTTCTGAATACTATTCCCGCGGCTTCAAAATCACTAACTTCACCTTTGATGGTATCCCCACTTCTACGGGTGATAACTGGAACTACGGTGACGCGGCATCTGATACCGCCATTTATGATCGTATTGAAGTGGTACGCGGCGCGACAGGCCTGATGACTGGGGCTGGCAGCCCTTCCGCTTCGGTCAATATGGTGCGTAAACACGCCGACAGTAAAGATTTTACTGGCTCGGTCAGCGCCAGCTATGGCAGTTGGAATAAACAACGCTATGTCGCTGATATCGCCGGGCCGTTGAACAGTGAAGGTTCGCTCCGCGGGCGCGTGGTAACGGGTTATCAGGATCAGGACAGTTGGCTCGATCGCTATCATAAAAATAAGAAGTTCCTTTATGGCGTGGTCGATGCGGATATCACCGCTAATACTACCCTTTCATTAGGTTATGACTACGAAAAGGCCGATACGCGCGATCCTACCTGGGGTGGCTTACCGGATTTCTATAGCAACGGTTCTCTTACGCACTACAACCGCAGCCTGAACTCTGCCGCCGATTGGACTTACTATCACACTGAAATACAGAAGGTTTACGCCGATCTGGTGCATAACTTCGATAACGGCTGGAGCTTCCATGTGAATGGTACCCATGCCAAAAATACCTTTAGCGATAAGTTGCTTAACCTGTATAGCGCATTCCCTGACGAGAGTACCGGCGAAGGCGTAACCGGCTACGGCAGCCTGGACCGCGGTAAACGTGAACTGACCTCCGTTGATGGTTACGCCAGCGGCCCGTTTGAGTTATTTGGCCGTCAGCACCAGTTGATGGCTGGCTTGAGTTACAGCCGCCAGCACAACCAGACTTACAGCCAGGATGGCGTCACTGACCTGGATGAATATGATATTACCGCCGCTGATATGGGGCCATTTAACAACAACTGGAACGGCAATCTTGCTGAGCCGCAGTGGCAAGGTTGGTATCTGAATGCCAATGACGTCATTCGCCAGAAGTCTGCTTACACCGCCGCACGTATTTCATTGGCCGATCCGCTATCACTGATTATTGGTGCTCGCTACACCGAATGGAGCACTAACGGTAGCAGCGGCGATATGACCCAGCACAACACCACGCCGTATGCCGGTCTGGTGTATGACATCAACGATACCTGGTCTGCGTACGCCAGCTATACGTCGATTTTCCAGCCTCAAACCTATCGCAATAGCTCAGGCCACTACCTTTCTCCGGTTACCGGAAAAAGCTACGAAACGGGGTTAAAATCGGCCTGGTATGACGGTCGTTTGACCGCAACCTTTGCGGTATTCCGCATTCAGCAAGAAAATGTCGGGACGGCAGAGGATGGCGTCTACGTTAATAACAGTAGTGAGCAGGCCTACACCGCCACTAAGGGCGCACGCAGCAAAGGCGCCGAGTTTGAACTGAACGGTGCGCTTACCGATAACCTGCAATTAACCTTCGGCGCAACGCGCTATGTAGCGCGTGATTCGGATGGTCGTTATAACCCTGATCAACCGCAAACACAGTTCAAGCTGTTTACCCGATACAACGTACCGATGTTGCCTGACCTGACCATCGGTGGCGGTATTAACTGGCAGAACCGCGTATTTGAAGATGTGAGCGCGCCAGATGGCAGCACCCAGCGCGTGTATCAGGGAAGCTATCCACTGGCAAACCTGTTTGCTCGTTATCAGGTCACCAAACAGGTTGCGGTGCAAGCTAACGTCGATAACTTATTCGACCGTGAGTACTACACCTATATGAACAACTATGTTTACGGTGAGCCGCGCAACTTCTCGGTTAGCGTGTCATATCAATTCTGATAAAAAAATCCCCGGCGCCAGGCCGGGGATACTTTCTGCATCACACTTTATTTTTATAATTAAAGCTGATCTGCGAATTCTGTTCACGTGGCAGACGCCGCGCCTCCAGATATACCGATTTCCAATACGGATTATTCAGTGAGGAGCGCATCACGCCCTGGCTAACCGAAGCGTGGAGGAATTGATGATCGGTGTCATAAAAGCCAACATGTAACTCGTGTTTGATACGAAAGAACACTAAATCACCGGGTTGCAGGTGCGCCTTATCAACCGGCTGCCCCATGGCAATTAATTCGCGCGTTGTGACACGATCCATTGGAATATTGAAACGATCTTTTAAGGTTCGCCAGACAAAACCGGAGCAATCCACACCGTTTAATTGCGTGCCGCCCCACTGATATTTGGTGCCTTCCCATGAGTGCATCTGGTCGTGTAATGCCGCGATCACGGGAATCAAATCGGGTTGCTTACCACCATCGGTTGAAGCATCGACACTCTCTTCCGCAGGTGCATGAGAAGTTTTGGAAGAGCAACCTGCCAGGGTAATAACAAACAGACAGGCGATAAATTTTCTGGCCGCAGAGTTGATCATGAGATGACGTTTTCGCTGAGGGAGACAGTGGTTAGAGATTTATACCGCAAAAAAGTTGCAAAAATAAATAGCTCGCCGCTGAATTCTTTTAATCCTCTTCTTTTTTACTTAAGTTTACGCAAAGGTAACATCATGTATTTGGGATAAAAATTATATATTCCTTCGCCAATTTTCGCTTTGGAGGTTATTAATTCGCCCAACTCTGCTGCTATTTCATCCCACCATCAGCATCTGTCTGCCGATGGTGGCAAGCGGGCATCATTTTATTGTTTGGATTGACTGCGTAACGGCGACTCCGGCAGGAATAATGACAGAATAAAGGCCAGCGCCATCACCACCGCCGCCATCTGGAATGCCGCATGTACCGCTGCGCTAAATACCTGCAAATACGCTTGTTGCACATCATACGGCAAATGGTGCACGGCGTTCGGGTCCAGCGTGGCGGGCAATACATCGCCCTTTTCCACCAATTCAGTCAAACCCGATTTCAATACATGGCTAAACATCGCACCAAACAACGCCACCCCGATTGAACCGCCCACCGAACGGAACAACGTGACAGAGGATGTAGCGACGCCAATACGGTCGGGTGTCACACTGTTCTGAACGGCCAGGACTAACACCTGCATTACCATCCCCATGCCCATTCCGAGCACGCAGGCGTAGAGATAAATCTGCCACAGCGAGGATTGCAGCGTCAGCGTCGTCATGAGTGCCATCCCAACCGTCGCCAGCAAGGTTCCGCCAATCGGAAAAAGACGATACCGACCAGTACGACTGATAATGCGTCCGCTGATAATCGATGTCACCAGCAGCCCACCCATCAGCGGTAACAATTGCAATCCGGCTTCGGTCGGGGTTGAGCCTTTCACCACCTGCAAATAGAGCGGAAGGAAAGTGACGCTGCCGAACAGCGACATCCCGACAATAAAAGCCATCAAACTGGAGAGCGAAAAACTGCGATTACGGAACAGCCCAAGCGGAATAATCGGTTCCCATGCACGACGCTCTTCATAAATAAAGCCAATTACGCCCACCAAACCAAATGCCAAAATGCACCACAGCACGGGATCGCTCCACGCACGCAGCGTGCCACCTTCGCTGGTGAAAAGCGTAATCCCCACCAGCGCCAGACTGAGACACACGGCACCGGGATAATCGATCTCGTGCGGCTTACGTTTGTTATCGGCTTTAAACACCGCATTAATAATCAGCAGCGCAAACAACCCTAACGGTAAATTGATATAGAAAATCCAGCGCCACGAGGCGTGCTGGACGATGAAGCCCCCCAGTAATGGCCCCACCACGGTCGCCAGACCGAAAACGCCGCCAAAGAGTCCCTGGTATTTACCGCGTTCTGCTGGTGGAATAATATCCGCGACGGCCGCCATACTGACCACCATCAGTCCGCCACCGCCGAGACCTTGCAGTGCGCGGGTAAAGATCAATTGCTCCATATTTTGCGCCAGGCCACACAGTGCCGAGCCGATGAGAAACAAGATGACCGAGATTTGTAGCACCGTTTTACGGCCAAACAGATCGCCGAACTTGCCGTAAAGCGGGACAACAATTGTCGAGGCCAACATGTAGGCCGTGACGATCCACGACAGCCGATCAAGCCCGCCCAATTCACCCACAATGGTTGGCAGTGCTGTTGAGACGATGGTCTGGTCAAGGGCGGAAAGCAGCATGACCAGCATCAATGCGCCCATCAGCAAGCGGACGGAAGAAAGACGCTCTTCTCCACTGCCTGAGTGCGGCACAAGTGTTTTAGGTTTCATATCAGACACCAATTGAAATTAATTAAATACACAATTAATATTGATCGAAGTCTGACATGAAACAAGTGAGCGCGTAAAGATGACCGCACAAAAAGTCCCTGCTGATGATAAGGCAACCATTGCCAAACCTCGCCGTCCTGGGCGTCCGCGTGGCGGAGCCATCACTGCACAACAGCGCGAGCACTTGTTGGACATTACGCTTGCGATTTATGCCGAAAGCGGCATCGCTGAAACCTCGCTGAATGCGATTGCACGTAAAGCTGGCGTAAGTCCAGCGATGCTCAACTACTATTTTCAGTCGCGCGAATCGTTGTTAGATGTGGTGGTTGAGGAGCGCTTTTTACCGCTACGCCAGCGTCTTGAAGCTCACTTCAACAATGAAGAAAGTGACCCTGTCACTACTTTTAGTGGGTTTATTCGTGAAATCGCTGACATAGTACTGAACAATGACTGGTTTGCCCCACTGTGGATGCAAGAAGTCACCAGCGGTTCTCACGGCTTAGGTCAGCACATTAAAGAACGATATGGTCATGCGGGACGAGACAAAGTCAGGGCTTTGATTGTGCGCTGGCAACAGCAAGGATTATTAAATGCGGCGTTAAATCCCGATTTGCTGATGACCTCCATCCTGAGCATGATACTCGTGCCCTTCACACGCTTCGCCAATGAGCCGGAGTTTGATACGGAACTGATTGTACAGCACACACTTAGCCTGTTCTGCCAGGGAATCCGCCCGGTCAGCTAACCCGTTTTCTGCCTCGCAACTACACTGTTGAAATGACATTCAGCGAGCAGGAAAAGATGATGATTTTAGATGCCGATACCGATTTACAGCTTGAGCGTACCCTGCAAGTACCGGCCGATGTGATTTGGCGCTGCTGGACCACACCAGAACATCTCAAACACTTTTTTGTGCCTAAGCCTCATAAGTTAGTCAGTTGCGATATCGATCTGCATCCTGGTGGTCGGTTCAACACGGTTTTTGAGGTGGAGGGGAATGAAATGCGCAACGAAGGGGTGTTTCTGGAGCTGATACCGGGTCGTAAACTGGTCTTTACCGATACCTATACAGAAGGATGGAAACCTGCTGAGCATCCTTTCATGACCGCAATATTGCTACTGGAACCGCTCAATCCGCACGCGACTCGTTACGTTGCCATTGCCAGGCATCGCAACGCTGAAGCACGCGCCGAACATGAAAAAATGGGCTTTCATAGCGGCTGGGGCATGGTTGCTGATCAGCTTGAAGCTTATGCCCAGATGCTTTAATGGGCACCTGCGGTTTTCTTGATAATGAGCCTACTTAAAGGCTCATGGGCAATGAAGCTTTACTTAAATTCCTTGAGCCAGGATTAACCTACTACTTCAATAAAAACATGTAGACCTTTGTGGCGTATAAGATCAACCTGCTGGACGATAATAACAAACTGGGTCTGCCAAATGATGACCAGATAGCATTGGGTCTGGTGTATCAGTTCTAATATTTTGAAAGGCCAGCAGTGCTGGCCTTTTTCGACTACTCGCAGTTAAGTTTGCCACGGGTCAATTACTCGATCACTAATTGGACCTTTTTGCCCATTGCCGCAACCATACCCACCAACGAATCAATGGTAAATTTTTCTGTTTTAAGATTAACCACATCAGAAACTCGTGGTCTGGAAACGTGCAGGATCTTTGCCGCTTCAATCTGCTTATGGCCGCTTGCCGTCATCCATTCAGAAATTTCAGTCATTAGCTGCTTTTTTAATTCATCGGCTCGGTTAATTTCTTCATGAGATTGTGTCAGAAGGGAGTCCGCTTCAGCCGGTTCGAATCCGAGATCAGCAAAAATATTGCTGCCCGCTTTGGTGATATGCCGCGACTGGGTATCGATTTTATCGGTCATGTTAGTTTTCTCCGTTCTTCGATAACTGCTTTATAACGCTCGATGATTATATTCACATCTTTGGGGCTGGTTTGTTGTTATTCGTGTATAAAATATTATACGAATCTGTATGAATTGAACAAAGTTTACACAATAAAAAACCCCGCATTTGCGAGGCTTCTCTCAAACTAATGTGTTTACGGATACAACCCGCGATCCTTCCTTGCCAGCAGAATTCGCTCGCAGGCAACGGCGTAAGCTGCCGTACGCAGCGTCACGTTGAGCGCATCCGCTTTATGCCACACCGTTTCAATCGCGTGCTGCATAATGCTATCCAGCCGTTGATTGATCTCCTCTTCGCTCCAGAAGAAGCTGGAGAAATCCTGCACCCATTCGAAGTAACTCACCGTCACGCCGCCCGCATTCGCAATCACATCTGGCACCACAGCAATGCCGCGTTGCTGCAAGATATCATCCGCTTCCGGTAGCGTTGGGCCATTTGCCCCCTCAATAATCAGGCTGCACTTCAGTTGGTTGGCACGTTCAGCAGTGATCTGCCCTTCGAGCGCAGCAGGCACCAGAATGTCGTAAGGCTGCGTCCAAAAATGTTCATCCGCTATGGTGTCAGCACCCGGGAAGCCCGCGATACTACCGTGGGCCTGCTGCCACGTCTGTAACGCCGTGATATCCACTCCGCTGGACAAATACAATGTGGCTTTGTGATCCTGCACCGCCACCACTTTTGCCCCAATCGCATGGAACAGTTCGGCGCTGACGCTGCCAACGTTACCAAAACCCTGTACCGCCACGCGGCTACCTGGCACATCAATGCCCAGCTTAGTCGCAGCGCTGCAACCGGTGACGAAAACCCCGCGCCCGGTGGCTTTGACGCGCCCCAGTGACCCGCCCAGATGCACCGGTTTGCCGGTCACTACGCCGGTGGTAGTGGCGCCAACGTTCATCGACCAGGTATCCATCATCCACGCCATTATCTGCGCGTTGGTTCCAACATCAGGGGCGGGAATATCCTGTTGTGGACCAATCATATTGCCGATCTCGCTGGTATAGCGCCGGGTTAAACGCTCCAGCTCTTTCTGGGATAAGGTTGCCGGATCGACACGCACGCCGCCTTTTGCTCCGCCAAACGGCAAATTCAGTGCGGCGCACTTCACCGTCATCCATGCAGAGAGCGCCATCACCTCCTGCAACGTCACATCAGGATGGAAACGCACCCCACCCTTACCCGGCCCACGCGACAAATTGTGCTGCACGCGATAACCCTCAAAATGACGCACTGAGCCATCATCCATTTCCAGAGGGATATCAACGATTAATGCCCGCTTCGGATGCGTCAACGTATCGGCCCAACGGCTGAGATCGCCCAGCAGTGGCAACACGCGTTCAACCTGCGTCAAATACGTTGACCAGGCTGAGTGACAGTCGCCTGTCACATAGGAAAGTTCAGACAAACTGACCTCCAGATTTTACTGTCAGGATAGAAAATGCCGCCAACGGCAGAATGGCGGTGAGAGGATTGGTTTAGTCGTGCAGGCCGAGTTTTTTCTCCAGATAGTGGATGTTGGTGCCACCCTGCTGGAAATGTTCGTCGGACATGATTTTCATCTGCAGCTCGACGTTGGTCTTGATGCCGTCGATGATCAGTTCCGCCA